>JAFLSG010000006.1 GCA_022511065.1 Prevotella sp. | reverse complement strand
CATCGAGCCTAAAATGGCGCACTGCGGAGCACAAAATGACGCACGATGGAGCACAGAATGGAACAGCGTGGCACTTTATCCCCCTAAATTACCCCCTCATTTTCTCTATTTCACCCACTTCCGAAGTGTTAAAATTTGGATAGTTTTCTTGACACTTTGTATTCTGTTCTACACGTTTTTAGTGGAGATTACGGAGAAAGTTTTGATATACATTTCTCTCCTTATTATTTGGTCTTGTCGCAAAGTTGATACAAATTTGCGACAAAATCAGCAGATTATAGAAGGACAAACTATTGAGAACAAAACACTTAGTAACGTGAAGAAATGCGGAGTGATGAATTCTGAAATTCGTTTGTATATTCTCTGATATATAAAACAGGAGCGTACCATTTAGCACGCTCCCCGATAATCTAAAAATCTTAAATCTCATCTTTTATTTTCCTTGAGTTTCATTCATAGAAAGAAATACATCAAGAACCAAATTGCATGAAACAACATGGTAAGCCGTTCTACAAGTTCGGCTGAAAGCCGAAAAGAAAAACTTAATTCCATTTTTTCAATGATTTAGTTAATAAAAAACTCATCTTCTTAATTTTTAAACTATCTATGCAACTGCTTGTGCAGTCACATTTCCACGAAAGTTCAAGCCTATTTGACTATCACTTTTTTCCCGTTGATGATGTTCAGCCCACGCTTGGGTGCGTTAAGCCGATTACCACGAAGGTCATAATATACCTCGTTGTCTTTCCCGCTTTCAACTTCAGCATTCTCTATTCCCGTAGCATTAAGACCTCGTAGATTCTTGAAATACTTCCAGGTATCTGCGTTTTGATATGTCGTTAATGCCTCCTCGGGCACAAAGACGGTTGTTGTATTGTAATGATTCCCAAAACAAGAGAATCCTACTCTTGGTGGTCTTGGGTTAAGACAATATAACTCTGTAAGTGCTTCACATTTGTCAAACAAATAACTACCAATTTCGGTAACAGAACTGCCAATCGTTACACTCGTAAGGTTAATGCAGTTTTCAAACAGAGCAGGAACCCGGGTAACAGAATTACCTATCGTCACGCTCGTAAGATTTTTACAGCCAGCAAACAAATTAATGCCAATCTCAGTTACAGAGTTAGGAATTATAAAATCAGTAAGGCTGCTGCAATAACCAAATGCATGCTCCCCTATTGTTTCCACGGAATAGGGGAGGATTACGTTTGTAAGACTACTACAATTCTCGAATGTGTTCTTTTCTATTTGCGAAATAGAGTTGCTTAACGTTACGCTTGTAAGACTACTGCATCCCTCAAATGCATAACTCCCAATGGTATTCACAGAATTGGGGATTGTCACACTTATTAGATTGGAACAGGATCTAAATGCAGAGCCGTAAATCGCAGTTACAGAGTTGGGAATTGAGATGCTTGTAAGACTTGTGCAACATTCAAACGCCCCACTACTTATCTCTGTAATAGTATTAGGTATTGTTACATTCGTAAGATTTGCACATCCGGAGAACATAGATTGGGCTATCACCGTCACAGAACTTGGAATTGTTATGCTTGTAAGGCCACAATTCGAGAACACCCTGCTACCTATGTTGGTCACAGAGTTTGGAATTGTTATATTTGTAAGGTTGCTGCAACCCTCAAATACTGTATTACCGATTGTGACTACAGAACTTGAGATCGTTATATTTACAAGCCCGCTACCCGAAAACGCCCCATCACGTATTTTGATAACCGAATTAGGAATAGATACGCTTTTGAGTTCTTTGCATTGTTTGAATGCGCCAGACCCTATTTCCTGAACGGTATATGTATTCCCCGAATACTTAACTGTTTCAGGAATCACGATATCTCCTTTATATTTTTCAGGACCACTTGTAACTGTGCAAATTCCCGCATTCAATACTTCCGTGTAATAAATACCACCCACCTCAAAATCATAAGCAGACGCATTAATAGTGCACAACAGGCATGCCGCTATGAACAGTGATTTTATATTCGTTTTCATGCTTTCTTTTTTATTTCTTCCGACTATAATGATTTCTCCGAGGAATGTTCCTTACTGTATCTCACCACCTATATGCAATCAAATGCCCTGCAAATGCCAAAAGTCTTTCCACCCATCAGCATTTTGGTATGCTGCTAATGCTTCTTTAGGCACAAAGACATTTAACGTCATATAATGGTTGTTTGTAAAACAGTATCCATCTATACTTGGCGGAGTCAAGTTAAGAGAATACAAGGTTGTGAGACTATTACAAGTAGCAAATGCCTCATGCTTTATCATAGTGACAGAATTACCAAGGGTAACATTGGTAAGACCAGTACAGCCTTTAAACAGATTAACGCCAAGAGTGGTCACAGAGTTGGGAATTGAGATGGTCTTAAGGCTCACACAACCTTCAAACATTGCGTTTCCTAATTCTGTCACGCCATTGGGAAGCGTCACATTCATAAGACTTGCGCACCCACTGAACATCCAGTTCCCCAATTCTGTCATACCGTCGGGAAGTGTCACATTTACAAGACTTGCGCAATTTTGGAAAGCCGCAAAACCTATGTAGGTCATGGAACTTGGTATTACTACATCCATAAGGTGGGTGCAGTCAGCAAATGCATACTCTTCAATGCGAGTCACAGTATTGGGAATTGCTATACCTGTCAAATCTGGACAGTCACGGAATAACCATCCTCCAATCTCTACAACTTTTAATTCTCTCCCCCCATAATTGACCGTTGCAGGAATTGTAACGTTTCCTTTACTGTGCTGATTATTTTGACGTGCAGAAATCATGCACGTTGCCTCCCCCAATGATACAATATCAAAATAAAACCCATCAACTTCAAAATCATAATAATCTAACAGTGATTCATCGTCTTCATCATTACTGCTACACGATGAAGAAACTGTACCAAACATTACCATCGCCATAATAGCAGGAAGTACCCAAAAATTTGTTTTCATTTTGTTTTTGAATTTACTTGCTTCCGCGACCTCCTAACGTCAGCGTTAATCATAAAGTGGTTGTTGCGTGACTATACAAAAAAAGCGCGGAAGTCTGACCATGTCACCCGTTCCACGATTTGAGGCTCTCGCATTGCCCAGTCCAGTGAACGAGCAACGCAGAACCCACGCCGATGTGTTTATATAATATCCTTATTATCTCTACTCTCTAATGGTGTCGCAGCCACAATAAGAGCACAAGACAAATGTAAGGAGTGCTTATAAAAACATCCCATGAGCATCTACCGTTGCCATGTTCTGACTGAACTTTGGAATTTGCGAGATTTCAAATCGTCAAGAACAAAGCGTATGATAAACGCTTTCCCAATATAGTAATCCTCTTCCCTCCCGACTTTGCAGCGGATTGCAGGTTTCCCTTACCGCAGCACGGCGTGAGTAAGTCGTGAACCTTTGCAACTTGGACAATGGCGGACGCTTCCACCGTACCTCGTTAGGCTTAGACTTCGAGAATCGTTTGCAAAGATAACAATATTTTTCAATAAACAACAAAAAAGAATCAATATTTACTCTTTAAATATTTCTGAGTTGGAAAAAGTAAAAGAGGGATAGGCGGATGCCTGAACTTCCTTGAATGGAAGTGGGTGTCTGAGGAAATTTCCTGCAATTTATTTGAAAGTTCAAAATAAAGTTATACATTTGCATATCCATTTAAATAATAAAGAAACGATGATACATGTAATCTATTTCAGTGCTACTGACACTACAAAGCGCATTGTTACTGTTATTGCAGAGCAATTAGGCAGCGAGCGAAACTTTCTGAATCTGACTGTACGGCAGCCGCAGAGCGTAAATATGGAAAAGGACGATGTCGTTGTATTGGGTGTGCCAGTCTATGGCGGGCGTGTGCCGCAACTTGCCGCCGAGCGTCTGAAAGCCATTCATGGACAGGGGCAGAAAGCCATAGCCGTGTGCATATATGGAAACCGTGATTATGACGATGCTCTTGTTGAACTGTGTGACATTGCCGAGAATCAGGGTTTCACACTTATTGCCGCAGGTGCATTCATTGCCGAGCATTGTATATTCCCGAAAGTAGCAACGGCTCGTCCTGATGATATAGATATGAAGAACATCAACCTGTTTGCAGAACTATGCCGTCATCGTATTGCGGGAGCAGAACCATTTGACAAGAACCAAGTGAAAGGAAAGCGCCCCTATCTGAAACCCGCTGGAGTTCCTATACACCCAAAGGCAGACAAACGACTATGCACCCGCTGCGGGCTGTGTGCCAAAGAATGCCCAACAGGCGCTATCACCGAAGTACAACCATATCTTACGGACAATTCCATCTGCATATCTTGCTGCCGCTGTATAAGCGTATGCCCATCCCGTGCGCGGGCTTTCGGCGGACTACTCTACAAAATTGCGGGTTGGAAGTTCACCAAAGACTATTCCCGTCGCCGCGATGCGGAATGGTTCTAAGGCGTCCTACAGTTTCTTATATCTCAAGTCTATCTTGGTGTATTTCCTTTCGCGCTGATTGTTCCAATGCTCAAAAAGGCCGAGCGGTTGGAGTAAGGGAGTGCCGTCAGACTTGTATGTCGTGCCGCTGGGCGCATGGGGGATGCTGGCTGCCTCGCGCAGATACTCGTCACAATAGTTCAGACTGCCGAACTCGGGCCATTCGCCGATGATGATATCCATCGCGACGGCATCGCACGCCACCTCGTCTTGCGACACGATGAGCGAACAAGCCCAGTCGCCATTGAAAGGTTCTTTCATCCACTTGGGATTGGGCGCACCGTTCACATCGCGTGAGCCGTATGTGCCGTCAATGAGGAACAGCAGCGTCTTTTGTCCCAGATTCTTGTGTGCCATGAAATCGACGAAAGTCTTGTAGCCGGGCTTGCCGTGGCGCTTGTCTGCGCTGATGTTGTTGTGGGCGTTCTGCCGCCAGAACAGACTGATGTCTGTTGCACCGTACCAGTTCTTTGCCGTCAGCGTCACACCCGGGCCGCTGTGAGTCTTCAGCAGGGCGGAGTTGATGAGGTAGTCGGCATCTACGATGCACTTTGCTAATCCGCGCGCCATCTTGCCATTATCCGCCGAATAGACGATTTGCTCGGGATAGTATTCGCACTTCTCACGGCCATTGCCGCCGATGTTGTCAATGAAGCGAACCTGCGGGAACTCCCTGTGTATCTTATTGTATATGCTATCGGTAATCGCACGGCTCGGCTCGCAGATAATAATGTCCTGTTGGCGCACGCCACCGTCGTGAACCATCGAGCGCACAAGAGCCAATGTGACGAAAGGCGACGAGTTCAGTTCGATGGTGTCGTGGTGGGTGATGGCGTTGTTCATATTCAGTTTCACGGCGATTGTCTCGCCCTTCTTATAGTTCCGATTGCCTCGTCCGTGCGTCTTGTTGAAGTGGCAGAACAAGGCTTGCCACGCTTTCTTCGCCGTCGGCTCGCCCGTCAGTTGCATCACGGTCTCGGGAATCATCGCATCCGCTGCAGACTGATTGTTCCATCGGTCTTCCACCCATAAGCCAGTCTTGCCGTCCCATTGGGCCACACCTGGATTGTGAACCCACGCCACGCGCCCGGGATGGATGCCGCGCCCTGTGCCAATAGGTTCGTTAGGTCCGGCAAAGAGTTTGGGCGACTGCGCATTGAACTCACCGAAGAAAAGGCGGTTGCGGTTTACGAGTTCATCCAACAACTGGATGGTCGTGGATGGACCGAGGTCGGGATTACGCCACGTCTTGAGTTGCCACACGACCTTCCCGTCCTTGTCCACCTCTACGGCTTGCACGGGCGCATTGGCTGTGTCCATCGGTTCCTTGTTCCATTCGTTGTACCAATTATTGATGATATGGTTGCCGTTCTTTAGGCGGACAGTCTTTTGTGGTTGCGTTACGCCGAAGTCGGTGGTGTTCAACTGCCACACCGTCTGTCCTTGACGGTTGATTTCCTGTATCAATCCCTTGCGCCCGGTGATGAGCAGATTGCCCGTCTTCGGCAATTCCTCCACCGACCAAGGCAGAAAACCATTCCACCGATCCACTTCCTTGCCGTCACAAGTATATTCGTGGATGCACCCCAATGCCATGTTTGCAATGAGGTAAGTGCCACGGTTCGTCAGTCGGGCATTGCGGAACTGGCCGTGTACCGACCCGTTCTCATGCGTCGGCAGCTCAAACTCGCGCACGATGCGGCACGTTGGAATCTCCATCACCACCGCCTTGGCAGGCTTCCCGTTCTGCACGAACACCACGTGACTATTGCCAATGGGCTGTGCGGTATGAATCTCCGTACCTTCCGGGGCTGCGTAACTCCAGACGGTCTGACCCTCGCCGTCCACTTCTGCCACCCCATATTGGTGGGCCACTAATATATGTCCGTCAGTCATCAGCACGGCATCGCTGATTTCACCACGCTCCAGACGATCCTGGTAACTCCAACTGACCACGCCGTCTTTCACGATAAACATCCGCCGCTGCTTGCTTTGCCCGGCGTAGAAAAAGTTGTATCTGCCGAGACTTTCATCAATCGGGGGCTGCGCTGCCACATAGTCGCTCAGCACAAGGAGCAATGCCATACAAAATAGTTTCCTCATATCCATATAGTTTGTTTTGTCTGCAAATATAGTCATTTTTCTCGAATTGCGCTTCTCAAAACGATTTTTTGGATATAAAAAAGAGACCCGACGCTTCCCAGCGTCGAGCCCCCGCAAACTTCAAACAACCAAAAAAGAAAAGTTGTCTGATGTCTTGATGCGGCAAGATGCCGCTTTGGTTTACCGGATGAACAGCAGTTCGCGGTATTTCGGCAACGGCCAGCAAGAGTCATCGACAATCAGCTCCAGCTTGTCAATCTGATAGCGGATGTCATCGAGCTTCGGCTCAACGTTGTCGTGATATTCAATGGCCTTGGCATGCTCATCCTCGATCTTGTTTGCCACCTTGCGGGCATTTACCAGTTCCTCAACCTGTCGCTCGATGGTGGAGGTGCGCTCGGCAATCTCCTCGATGAGCTTGATGTTGCGGTCGGAGAGGCGTGCAGCCTTGTCGGCGGGGAAGATGGCAGCCATGTTCTCCACGTTCTTCAGCAACTGGCTCTGGTAACGGGTGGCGACGGGGATGATATGGTTGATAGTCAGGTCGCCCAATACGCGCGCTTCAATCTGTATCTTCTTCGTGTAAGTCTCCCATTTAACCTCGTTGCGGGCTTCCAATTCCTTCTGCGTCATCACGCCGAGCTTAGAGAACATCTCAATGCTCTCAGGATCAAGGTAACGCTCGAAGATGACGGGGCAAGACTTCTCCACGTCAAGACCTCTCTTGGTGGCTTCCTCCACCCACTCGTCGGAATAGCCGTTTCCGTCGAAGCGGATGGGCTTGCAAGTCTTGATGTCCTCGCGCAGGATGTCGATAATGGCAGAGGTCTTGTCTTCACCCTTGGCAATCAGCGCATCCACGCGGGTCTTGAAGTTTGCGAGTGCTTCAGCCACGGCAGCGTTGAGGGCAATCATGGCAGAGGCACAGTTGGCCTCAGAGCCTACGGCGCGGAACTCAAAGCGGTTACCGGTGAAGGCGAAAGGCGATGTGCGGTTGCGGTCAGTATTATCAATAAGCAGTTCGGGAATCTCGGGGATGTCGAGCTTCATGCCCTGCTTGCCCGCTACGGCAAAGAGATCATCCTTGTCAGCCAGTTCGATATGGTCGAGCAGTTCAGAGAGCTGCTTGCCGAGGAAGCTGGAAATGATGGCGGGCGGTGCCTCGTTAGCACCAAGACGATGCGCATTGGTGGCACTCATGATGGAAGCTTTCAGCAGTCCGTTGTGGCGATATACACCCATCAGCGTCTCGACGATGAAGGTGACGAAGCGCAGGTTCTGCTCGGGAGTCTTGCCGGGAGCATGGAGCAGTACACCGTTGTCGGTGGAGAGACTCCAGTTATTGTGCTTACCCGAACCGTTGATGCCGGCGAAAGGCTTCTCATGGAGCAAGGCGCGGAAACCATGCTTGCGAGCCACGCGCTTCATGAGCGACATCAGCAGCATATTGTGATCCACGGCAAGATTGGTTTCCTCGAATATCGGAGCCACCTCAAACTGGTTGGGGGCAACCTCGTTATGGCGCGTCTTGACGGGAATACCCAACTCAAGTGCCTGCACCTCAAGGTCGCGCATAAAGGCAGCGACGCGCTCGGGGATAGATCCGAAGTAGTGGTCATCCATCTGCTGATTCTTTGCAGAGTCGTGTCCCATCAGCGTGCGGCCGGTCAGCAGCAGGTCGGGGCGTGCGGAATAAAGTCCCTCATCAACGAGGAAGTATTCCTGTTCCCAACCGAGGTTAGACACTACCTTCTTCACGCTCGGATCGAAATAGCGGCATACTTCCGTGGCGGCTACGTTCACAGCCTTCAGCGCACGGAGCAGTGGAGCCTTGTAGTCAAGCGCCTCACCCGTGTAGGAAATGAAGATCGTGGGAATACAAAGTGTATCATCAATGATGAACACAGGCGATGTGGGATCCCATGCAGAGTAGCCGCGCGCCTCGAAAGTGGCACGGATACCGCCAGAGGGGAACGAACTTGCATCGGGTTCCTGCTGTACGAGCAACTTGCCGGAGAACTCCTCCACCATGCCGCCCTTGAAGTCGTGCTCAATGAAAGAGTCGTGCTTCTCGGCTGTTCCTTCGGTCAAGGGCTGGAACCAATGGGTGTAGTGCGTCACGCCGTTCTCCTTTGCCCACTGCATCATACCGGCAGCTACTGCATCAGCTACCTGACGGTCGAGGCGTGCGCCGTTGTCGATAACGTCTATCATCTTCTCATAGACGCTCTTCGGGAGATACTTGTACATCTTCTCGCGGTTGAAGACCTTCTTGCCGAAATACTCACAAGGTCTTTCCGACGGTGCTTTTACGTCGAGCGGCTTCTTCTTGAATGCCTCTTCGACAACCTGAAATCTCAAATTCGTCATAATCCTTTTACTTAATTTAATAACGTGTTATGTTGTTTATTTCTTCATCCATTTGCTGATGCGCTCCAGTGCCTCCTCGGTCTTTTCCTGACTGCCGAAGGCGGTAAAGCGGACATATCCCTCGCCCGAAGGACCGAAACCGACACCGGGTGTGCAGACCACGTGCGCACCGTAAAGCATTTCCTCGAAGAATTTCCACGAGTTGGAACTTTCGGGAGTCTTCATCCAGATGTATGGTGCATTCTCACCTCCATACGCCTCAAAGCCGAGCGACTTCAGCGTGCCGAGGAGCTTGTGGGCGTTCTGCATATAGTAGTCGATAGCCTCCTTCACTTGTTCCTTGCCCTCGGGGGTGTAGGTTGCCTCCGCTGCGCGCTGGGAAATATAACTTGTTCCGTTGAACTTCGTGCATTGGCGGCGGTTCCACAGCGGGTTGAGCGGTATGCGCTCACCGCCGAGCGTGGCAGCCGTCAGTTCTTTCGGCACGATGGTATAACCGCAACGTACGCCCGTAAATCCCGCCGTTTTGGAATAGCTGTGGAACTCGATGGCGCACTTTCTCGCTCCACGAATCTCGTAGATGCTGTGCGGAATGGACGGGTCAGTGATGTATGCCTCATAAGCGGCATCGTAGAAAATGAGCGTGTCGTTGCGCAGGGCATAGTTCACCCACTTGCGCAGCTCGTCTTTCGAGATGACAGTACCCGTCGGGTTGTTCGGATAGCAGAGGTAAATCACATCGACCCTCCTGTCGGGAATCTGCGGCACGAAACCGTTTTCTGCCGTACAGGGCATATAGATGACATTGCTCCAGCGGCCATCTTCCTGTACGCCGGCACGGCCAATCATCACGTTTGAGTCGATATAGACGGGATAGATAGGGTCTGTCACGCCGATGCTATTGTCCCAGCGAATCAGTTCCTGAATATTGCCCGTGTCGCTCTTGGCTCCGTCGTTGATGAAAATCTCGTTGATGTCAAGATGGATGCCGCGGGGGAGGAAATCGTTTTTCAAGATGGCCTCGCGCAGAAAGTCATAGCCCTGCTCAGGCCCATAGCCTCGGAAACTCGTCTGCACAGCCATCTCATCAGTCGCCTTATGCAGCGCCTCAATGACGGCAGGGGCGAGTGGTCGGGTGACATCGCCGATACCGAGCGAGATGACGTCGGCTTTCGGGTGCGTGGCCTTGAAAGCATTTACTTTCTTGGCAATGTCGGCGAACAGGTAGTTGTTCGGTAGTTTTAAGAAGTGTTCGTTTACTAATGCCATGTTCTTTTTCTTTATTTTGGGTTTGAAGTTTGTCCTTTTATTCTGGGAGCGTGATTTCTCCGTCGAACACGAATGCCGCAGGTCCCTTCATATACACGTGGTTGTCACTCTCCCGCCATTCTATGTGCAGCTCTCCGCCGTCCATGACGATATACGATTGCCGACCGGCTCTCCCTGTCAGTGCCGCCGCCACGGCGGTGGCGCATGCGCCAGTTCCGCACGCTTGCGTGATGCCGCTGCCGCGCTCCCACACCCGTGTCCTGATCCTTCCGTCGCCAAGCACTTGTGCAAATTCGATGTTGCAACGCTGCGGGAAGAATGGGTGACGCTCCAAGAACGCACCTTGGCGGGCAATGTCGGTGTTGGCAAGGTCATCCACGAAGATGACGAAATGCGGATTGCCCATTGAAACGAAAGTGCCTGTGAATTCGGTGTCAATGGCACCCACGATGCCCTCGCGCATCTCACCTCCCTCTACGGCGAGTTGCTCGCGGTTTTTCAGAACCGGCTCTAACATATCCACGGTGACACTCTCCACCTTTCCCTTGCCATTGACGGACAGGTTGAGGAGTTTGACACCCGACAGCGTGAGCAGTCTTATCTCTGTTTCCCGCGTCAGTCCCCTCTCATAGAGATACTTTCCGATACACCGGGAGGCGTTTCCGCACATCATGGCTTCCGAGCCGTCGGCATTGAAGATACGCATGGTGAAATCGGCTTCAGGCATCGGAGAACGCCCAATCAGCACGAGACCATCGCTGCCAATGCCTGTATGTGGTGCGCTCCATGCGATGGCAGCCTTTGCCGGGTCAGGTATATTATATAAGGAGGTATCCACATAAATGTAGTCATTGCCTGCCCCATGCATCTTGGTAAAGCGTATCTTCGTTGTCATTTTGCTCTATTATTGTTCGGTTTCGTGACTTTTTGTTATGAATTCTGTGCAAAGGTAACTCATTTTGAAATCAAATCAAAGAAATGGGAATCTTTTTTATTCTATCCTTTTTGATTTTGTAACAAATTGAAAGAAAAAGAATATTATTTGCTAACAAATTGAAAGCGGTTTGCGTGAAAAACCGGAAATTAGTTGTGTCGGCCTATCTTTTCCCTGATATAATTTGGCTATCTGCATCATTTTACTTACTTTTGCAGCAAATAAAACCAAGAGTTGAAAATGCATACAAACAGTCATTTGTCGCGATTGATTCACGATCAGGCAAGAAACTACGGTAATCGCGAGGTACTGATTTACAAGGATTTTGGCGGAAAGGAATGGAAGTCATATTCGTGGAATCAGTTTTCCGAAATGGTGATGAAAGTGTCGAATGCCTTGCTGAATCTCGGCGTAAAGGTACAGGAAAATGTCGGAGTGTTTTCCCAGAACTCCGTGCAATACCTGTTCTGCGACTTCGGTGCGTGGGGCATTCGCGCGGTGACGATTCCTTTCTATGCCACCAGTTCTGAGCAGCAGATTCAGTACATGGTGAACGATGCCAAGATTCGTTTCCTGTTTGTGGGCGAGCAAGAACAGTATGACAAGGCGCGCCGCATTTTCACCACTTGCCAGTCGCTGGAGCGCATCATTATCTTTGATAGGAACGTGCGCATCTCCACGCACGACCCCAATGCCATGTATTTCGAGGATTTCCTCAAATTGGGTGAGAACCTGCCCCGTCAGACGGAAGTGGCGGCTTTGCAGGCGGCTGCATCTTTCGATGATGTGGCGAACATCCTCTATACGAGCGGTACGACGGGAGAATCCAAGGGAGTCATCCTGACGGCGGGACAATACCATGCGGCCTTCATAGCGAATGCCAAATGCGTGCCGGTTACGGATCGTGACCGTGTGCTGAACTTCCTGCCCTTCACGCATGTGTTTGAGAAAGCATGGAAGATATTTGCCTTGACGATGGGTGCGCGGCTAATTGTGAACACATATCCGTTGGAAGTGCAGCAGACGATGCGGGAGACGCATCCCACCTGCATGAGTGCCGTGCCACGCTTCTGGGAAAAAGTATATGTGGGCGTACAGGAGAAGATAGAACGCTCTGGTGCTGTTCAGCGCAAACTGTTTAGGCATGCGTTGGAGGTTGGGCGGAAGCACAATATTGACTATTTAGCGAAAGGGAAGCGCCCGCCGTTGGCACTACACTTGGAATATGAGATGCTCAACAAGATGGTGTTCTCGCTCGTGCGTAAGGAACTGGGTTTGGAAGATGCACATTTCTTCCCGACGGCAGGTGCTACGGTGTCCTCACATGTAGAGGAGTTTGTTCATTCCATCGGGTTGGGCATGATTGTCGGCTATGGCTTGACGGAAAGTCTTGCCACCGTTTCGTGCGACCATTTAGGAAAGCCTTTCACCGTTGGTTCCGTCGGACATCCGATAGAAGGACTTGACATCAAGATCAGCGATGATGATGAAATTCTGTTGAAAGGCCCGACCATCACGAAGGGCTATTACAACCGCGAGGATTTGACGAAGGCTGCATTTACGGAAGACGGCTATTTCCGCACTGGTGACTCCGGCTACCTGAAAGATGGTGAGCTGTTCTTGAAGGAGCGCATCAAAGACTTGTATAAGACTTCTAACGGAAAATATATTGCTCCGCAGATGATAGAATCAAAACTGCTTGTGGATAAGTTTATTGATCAGATAGCTATCATTGCCGACGAGCGTAAGTTCGTTTCCGCACTCATTATTCCCGTCTATTCGTTGTTGGAGGAATATGCCCGCGAGCATAAGATTCCGTTCAAGGATCGCGAGGAACTTTGTGCGGACAGACGAATCTATGACATGATGAAGGAGCGCATCGACACTCTGCAGCAGCAGCTTGCGCACTTTGAGCAGGTCAAGCGGTTTACGTTGCTGCCCCATCATTTCTCGATAGAGAAGGGTGAGCTGACCAATACGCTGAAAATCAAACGCCGTGTGCTGAGCGAGAACTATAAGGTGGAAATTGATAAAATGTACGAGGGATAATGATAACGCTGGATCAGTTGAAGGATGTGCAGGAACGTGCCGACGCATTGTTTCGCTATTTGGAAATCGACAAAAAGAAGATAGAATACGAAGAAGAAGACCTCCGCACGCAAGCACCCGACTTTTGGGAAGACAGGAAACGGGCAGAGGAGCAGATGAAGAAGGTGAAGAGCATCAAGAAATGGCTTGACGGCTATAACGAGGTGCGCTCTATGACGGAGGAATTGCAACTTGCCTTTGATTTCTACAAGGAAGAGATGGTGACAGAGGAAGAGGTGGATGAAGACTACCGTAAAGCCATCTTAGCCATAGAGAACCTTGAACTGAAGAACATGCTTCGCCAAAAGGAAGACCCGATGGAGGCTGTGCTGAAGATTAACTCTGGTGCAGGCGGCACGGAGGCACAAGACTGGGCATCCATGCTGATGCGCATGTATCAGCGGTGGGCGGAAGCACATAATTATAAGGTGACGATATCCAACCTGCTTGATGGTGACGAGGCTGGTATTAAGAGTGTGACGATGCAGATAGAGGGCGGTGAGTATGCCTATGGCTATCTGAAGAGTGAGAACGGTGTGCATCGCCTGGTGCGCGTTTCTCCCTTTAATGCCCAAGGTAAGCGCATGACATCGTTTGCCTCGGTGTTTGTGTCTCCTTTGGTGGATGATACGATTGAGGTATATGTGGATCCGGCTAAGTTGTCTTGGGATACCTTCCGTAGTTCAGGCGCAGGTGGTCAGAACGTGAACAAGGTGGAGTCTGGTGTCCGTTTGCGCTATTGGTACACTGACCCAGATACGGGTGAGGAAGAAGAAATCCTGATTGAAAACACGGAAACGCGCGATCAGCCGAAAAACAAGGAACGCGCGATGACGCTTTTGAAGTCGCAGCTTTACGACAGAGCCATGAAAAAGCGCTTGGAAGCACAGGCGAAAATTGAGGCAGGCAAGAAGAAGATAGAGTGGGGCAGCCAGATACGCTCGTATGTGTTTGACGACCGTCGCGTGAAAGATCATCGCACCAACTACCAGACCACGGATGTGGATGGGGTGATGGATGGCGGCATCGATGACTTCATCAAGTCTTACCTGATGGAATTCCCCGTGAATGACGAAGATAAATAATAACCATAAAAACAACGATTATGAGCAAGAAAGGTAATGCGAAGCGTGTCGCTTACGAGAAGAAACAAGAGGAGAGTGGCAAGAAAGTCTTGAATTGGATATTCGGCGTGTTAGTCGTATTGGCTATTGCGTTCGTCATCTTCTCTGTTTACGTCGTTTGATGAGCGGCTTGGAGATTGAAAGGAAGTTTCTCGTTTGTAACGATGGTTACAGGCGAGAAGCTTTTAGTAGTAGCCGCATCAAGCAAGGATATATTTGTAGTGAGCGTGGTCGCACCGTCCGCGTGCGTATTCGTGACGATAAGGGCTATCTGACCATCAAAGGGGCTTCTGATGAAAAAGGGCTTAGCCGCTATGAGTTTGAAAAGGAGATTCTGCTTGATGAGGCCGAGCAATTGTTGAAACTCTGCGAGCCTGGAATGATTGACAAGACCCGCTTTCTTGTGAAAAGCGGAAGCCATACGTTTGAAGTGGATGAATTTTACGGTGAGAATGAGGGGCTTGTGATTGCCGAAGTTGAGTTGCAATCTGAGGATGAGCCCTTTGAAAAGCCTGGTTTCATCGGTCGTGAAGTGACGGGTGACCGCAGATATTACAATTCACACCTCTTGAAGCACCCTTTCAGTACTTGGCGCGAAAGCGGAGAATCAACAAACCGATAACGGCGGCGAGTGTCACTCCCGCGGCATTGGCTGCCATATCAAGCCAATCCCCTGTGCGCCTGCCGTTTGTGCAGTATTCTTGTAGCAGTTCGATGATGCCACTCATAAGGATTGGTGCCAACCAAGCCCAAAGGAATAGTTTCCCGTAATCGGCGGTGAGGTGCTTGCGGGTGTATTCTATCCATAATACTATGCATGTGCCTCCATACATGATGATGTGTACCCATTTGTCAATGAATGCCACATCGTTAAGTTCCGTTTGGGGCGGTGTGAAGAATGACAAATACCAGATTATCGCGAAAAGTACGGATGAGACAGGGTACTTTTTGATAGTTTGCAGCAAAAAAATCATATTTACTTTCTATTTGGATGCAAAAGTAAGAAATATTTTATACTTTTGCAACGGAATTATGAAAAAAGTACCTATGGCAAAATTGGAAAGGGCGAGTTTCGGGAGTAAGCTTGGCGTCATCTTGGCCACTGCAGGTTCAGCAGTGGGCTTGGGCAATATATGGCGCTTCCCATATATGGCAGGCGAGAACGGCGGCGCCGTATTCATCATCATCTACGTGTTCTGCATTCTGCTGCTGGGCATTCCCTGCATGATCAGCGAGTTCATCATTGGCCGTCATGGCAAGTCGAACACGGCGAGGGCTTTCCGCAGAATGTCCGGCAATTCGATGTGGTCGGTTATCGGATATATGGGTGTGCTGACGGGATTTCTTATTACTGGTTACTATGCAGTAGTGTCCGGGTGGTGCCTTGAATACATCTGGGCTTCGCTATTCGGTAAGTTACAGGGCAATCCGGAATATGTAACCTCTTATTTCGCCACCTTCTCGCAAGATCCCGTGAAGCCGATATTCTGGACTTTCATCATCATACTGACCACCTTTCTGATTATCGAGCATGGTGTGCGCGATGGTATTGAGCGGGCTTCCAAGATGTTGATGCCCACCTTATTTATATTATTGCTGATTATCGTCGTGGCATCGTGTATGCTGCCCAATGCGGACAAGGGCATTGAGTTCCTGTTCAAGCCCGACTTCTCAAAGATTACGGGTGATGTATTCCTGGCGGCTCTCGGACAGTCATTCTACTCCCTCAGCATCGCAATGGGTTGTATTTGCACATACGCGAGCTATTTCTCACGCCATACCAATCTTACGATGTCGGCGGTGCAGATAGGAATCATCGATTTCATCGTGGCTATCTTGGCGGGACTATTGATTTTCCCCGCCGCCTTCTCTGTGGGTGTGAGTCCCGATAGCGGGCCTTCACTGATATTCATCACCCTGCCCAACGTATTCCAACAGGCATTCGGGGGCAATCCTACGCTTGGTTATGTGATTTCCTTGCTGTTCTATGCTCTGCTGTCGTTGGCGGCATTGACCTCGCTGATATCACTCCATGAGGTGAGTACGGCTTTCCTGCACGAGGAGATGAAGATAACCCGCAAGAAGGCAGCTTTGATGGTGTCCTTGGCGACATTGGTCATGGGTTCGGTCTGCTCGTTGTCTTTGGGTGCATGGAGATATCTGGAATTGTTCGGCAAGTCGCTCTTTGATTTGTTCGATTTCGTGACGGGTCAGTTGTTCTTGCCGTTGGTGGGTTTTTTGACCTGCATCTTCATCGGCTGGTTTGCCCCTCACAAGATTGTGCGCAATGAGTTTACCAACTGGGGGACTCTGCGTAATGGTGCGATGTTCCATTTCTATCTTTTCCTGGTGAAGTACATCTGCCCGCTTTGCATCTTGTTCATTTTCCTGCATCAATTCGGACTTCTGTAAATTAGGCTATGGAGAACAGAGGCGTTTTTGGCAGCAAGTTGGCGATAGTCTTGGCGACGGCAGGCTCGGCGGTAGGTCTGGGCAATGTATGGAGATTCCCCTTTATGGCGGGACAGAATGGGGGAGGCGTTTTTATCCTCATCTATTTCGCCTGTGTGTTCCTCCTGGGCATTCCCGGCATGATTGGCGAGTTCATCGTGGGACGGCATGCGCAGTCTAACGCGGCGCGTGCCTATGGGAGCATCGGCGGCAAAAACTGGCGTTTCATCGGCTATCTTGGTATCCTCACCTCCACCATTATTCTCGGATTCTATGCCGTCGTGGCGGGGTGGTGCCTGCAATATCTGTTTGCCTCGGTGGCTGGAAATCTGAATGGTGATGCCCAATATGTCAAGGACTATTTCGTCACGTTCTCAAGCGATGCTCTCAGTCCCTGCCTGTGGGCGGTCGGATTCGTATTGATAACCCATTTCGTGGTGTCGTGCGGCGTGAATAAGGGAATCGAGCGGGCCTCTAAATTGCTGATGCCCTTGCTTTTGCTGCTTTTGGTGATACTCGTGGTTGCCTCCTGTATGCTTCCCGGTTCGGGGAAGGGTATTGAATTCCTTTTGAAGCCCGACTTTTCGAAAGTTAGCGGTAATGTGTTCTTAGAGGCATTGGGTCAGGCATTCTTCTCCCTTAGTTTGGGAACGGCATGCCTCTGCACTTACGCCTCTTATTTCAAGAAAGATACGAATCTGCTGAAGTCTGCAGGCCAGATAGCCCTGCTTGACTCCGCCATCGCCATTCTTGCGGGATTGATGATTTTCCCCGCAGCCTTCTCCGTGGGTGTGCAGCCCGATAGCGGTCCCTCGCTGATATTCATCACCCTGCCCAACGTATTCCAACAGGCATTTGGAAATTGGCCCGTTGTTGGCTACGCGATTTCCATCCTTTTCTACGCCCTCTTGGTTTTCGCGGCACTTACCTCCACCATCTCGATGCACGAGATAGGCACTGCGTTCTTTCATGAAGAACTTCAGCAACCTCGGCGGAAAGCGGCTTGGATTCTGACGATTGTCTGCGCGGTCATCAGCATCTTCTGCTCCCTCTCCGTAGGCGCATATTCGGACCTGCAAGTGTTTGGAATGTCGCTGATGGACTTCTGCGATTTCCTTACCGCCCAACTGATGCTGCCTGCGGGTGCTTTCTTGACGAGCATCCTACTCGGATGGTTTGCCAATCGCCGATTAGTTCACGATGAATTCACGAATAACAGCACGATTAAAGAGATTTTCTTCACGGCGTGGCTCTTTGCCGTCAGGTTTGTCGTTCCCGCGTGCATCATCATGATTTTCCTCCATCAGTTCGGGATTCTATGATTCGCGACTTCTTCTATCTTCAGAAGTCCGACCGCAAAGTGATTCTTACGCTGCTTGGTATGCTTGCCGCGGCTTTTTGCGTCATTTTCTTTATGGGCGAAGAGAACGATATGACTGGCTTTGCGGGCGAAGAGGATAGCCTTGGCTATGCCAATATTGCCAATGGGGCTGATGCCCATGCTGCTTATCGCAATAACCGGGCATCTTATTCTGATAATCAGGCATCTTATGCGCATAACAAGGCTGGTTATTACGATAGCCCGTCCTCTTATTCCAACAACCACTCGTTTTATGCTAATGGCAATGCTGATTATCCCGATGAAATGGGAGATTATGGCGGTAAAACGGGCAATTATGATGACAAGTCGGCAAATCGACCGCATGCTGAGCGTTTCCCCTTTGACCCCAATACGGCTGATAGCACCCAATTGCTTCGTCTTGGCTTAAAGCCGTGGCAAGTTCGTGCCATCTACCGCTATCGTGCTGCTGGGGGAGTCTATCAGAAGCCTACCGACTTCGCTAAGCTTTATGGATTGACTGTCAAGCAATACCGTGAGTTGGCTCCCTATATCCGCATTTCCGAAGATTATCGTCCTGCGGCTACATTGATTAAAGGGGAGGGAATGTCAGCCGCTAATAATTCTGCGCAGCATACCGCTCGTTATCCAAAGAAAATCAAGGAGGGCGAATACGTGATTCTCAACACCGCTGACACCGCAGAACTGAAAAGAGTGCCTGGCATCGGGTCTTATTTTGCGCGGAAGATAGTGGAATATGGTGAGCGTTTGGGAGGTTATGTAGATATCAATCAACTCGATGAAATCGAGGATTTTCCTGCCGATGCCAAGAAATATCTGCGCGTCAGCAATCCGAATCCCCGCCGCCTGAACGTGAATCGGCTGACACTTAATGAACTGAAACGGCATCCTTATGTCAGTTATTATCAGGCGCGTGCAATCACTGACTATCGCCGTCTGCGCGGTGCGCTCAAGAGCCTGAATGACTTGAGTCTCTTGGAGGATTTCACACAGGAGGCAATAGACCGGCTATTGCCGTATGTTGAGTATTGAGGGGAGGATGGGGCTTTATAATGAAAAAACGGGGCAATAAAAATGCCAAACATCCGAACTCTATAAGGGGAACTCGAAGATTCACTAAGCCTTCTCGGATGAATGGCGGGGCAAATATACTATAATATCCCGAAAGAGCAAGGCAAAAACTGAAAAATGCGCGGGAATATGCTCGCTATTTCGAAATTTATTCCTATCTTTGCACACCATACTAAACCATACTTGTTTATGATAGGTACGAAAATACTCTTGTTCGGCTTGGGCACATCAGAGATTCTGGTCATTGCCCTCGTCGTTTTGCTGTTGTTCGGCGGCAAGAAGATACCCGAACTGATGAAAGGGCTTGGCAAGGGCGTCAAGAGTTTCAAGGAGGGTATGAACGAGGTGACGGATTCGGATAGCGACGAGAAGAAGCAATCTGGGAAGGATGAGTGAACAGGAGCAGAGCCTCACGTTCTGGGATCATCTCGACGAGTTGCGGGCTGTGCTGATTCGCATCTTCGTGATGACGGCATTGGCGGCGGTGGCGGTATTCTACCTGAAGGATGAGTTGTTTGCCATCGTGCTCGCGCCCCGCAGCAGTGATTTCATTACGTACAGGCTGATGGGCATCGAACCGTTCAGCATCTCGCTGATGAACATCGGGCTGACGGAGCAGTTTATGATACACATGCGGACGGCGTTCTATGCGGGTATTCTGGTGGTGTCGCCCTATATACTCTACCAGTTGTTCCGCTTTGTCTCGCCGGCGCTCTATGAGAATGAGAGACGGTATGCTACGACGCTCGTGACGAGCGGCTACGTGATGTTCATGCTGGGCACGGCGCTCAACTATTTCCTGATTTTCCCGCTGACGGTGAAGTTTCTGGGAACATATCAGGTGAGTGATGACGTGGCGAATATGCTGACCCTCCAGTCGTATGTCGATACGCTGATCATGATGAACCTCGTGATGGGAATCGTTTTTGAACTGCCGGTGGTGAGCTGGCTGTTGGCGAAGATGGGACTGATAAACGCAGGGCTGATGAGCCGTTGGCGGAGGCACGCCATCGTGGCGATACTGATAGTGTCTGCCATCATCACCCCTACTACTGATGCTTTCACGCTCTTTGTGGTGGCGTTGCCGATATGGTTGTTGTATGAATTAAGTATTGGAATCGTAACATTAACTAAATAAAACTTTATGCTTAAAAAAATCAGAACGGTGCTTGCCGTGGTGCTCTTCGCACTCATTACCCTGCTGTTCCTCGACTTTACGGGGACATTGCACGCATGGCTTGGCTGGCTTGCCAAGATTCAGTTCCTGCCGGCGGTGCTGGCGCTTAACGTGGCGGTGATTGCCGCTCTTGTGCTGCTGACGCTTGTCTTTGGCAGAATCTATTGCTCTGTCATCTGCCCGTTGGGCACGCTTCAAGACGTGATTGCCCGATTCCATCGTAAGAAGAACAAGTATTCTTATTCGAAGGCCATCTCTTGGCTGCGCTATTCCATGCTGGGCGTGATGGTGGTGGCTTTGGCGGCCGGCATCGGTTCCGTCGTTCAGCTGCTCGCACCTTATAGTGCTTACGGTAGGATTGCCACGATGCTGTTTCAGCCGTTGTGGAAATTAGGAAACAATCTCTTCGCAAAATTGGCGGAAGAGGCTGACAGCTATATGTTCTATTCGGTGGATGTGTGGATGAAAAGCCTCCCCGTATTCATCATTGCGCTTGTTACATTGCTTATATTGGTTGTCCTTGCGTGGCGCAACGGGCGCACCTATTGTAATACCATCTGCCCGGTAGGTACTGTACTCTCTTTCTTTGCCCGCTTCTCTTGGCTGAAAGTGCGGTTTGATGAGGAAAAGTGCCACGGTTGCTCGCTGTGCTCTAAGAATTGCAAGGCCGCTTGCATTGACTATAAGACGCACACGGTGGATTACAGCCGTTGCGTGGTTTGTGGCGATTGCATTGGCAGTTGTAAGTCCGGCGCTCTGCGCTATGCGGCTCCCTCGAAGGTGACTTCAGCCACCAAGCAGGCAGGTCAGCCGGCAGGTGATGCAGGTGCTTCCGCCCCCGATGCTTCCAAGCGTTCTTTCCTCCTTGCCACGGCACTCGTTACGACAGCTGCGATGGCGCAGAAGAAGGAAAAGTTGATGGATGGTGGCTTGGCGGATTTGGAGGATAAGGTTGCTCCGAGCCGTCAGACTCCGCTCACCCCTCCGGGTTCTATTTCTGCCCGCAATATGGCGCAACATTGCACGGGTTGCCAACTCTGTGTATCTGAGTGCCCGAATGATGTGCTTCGCCCATCTACAGACTTGCTCAACCTGATGCAGCCTGTGATGTCATACGAACGTGGCTATTGCCGCCCGGAATGTACGCGTTGCTCGGATATTTGTCCTGCCGGTGCGATTAAGCCTCTCGATGAAATCGCTAAATCTTCCGTGCAGATTGGTCATGCGGTGTGGATTCAGAAGAACTGTGTGCCCATCACCGACGGCGTGAAGTGCGGCAACTGCGCCCGCCATTGTCCTACGGGTGCCATCGAGATGGTTCACTTGGACAAGGACGATGAGAATTCGCCGCTTGTGCCTGCTATCAATGAGACTGTCTGCATCGGTTGCGGTGCCTGTGAGTATGTATGTCCTTCCCGTCCGTTCTCGGCGATTATGGTGGAGGGTCACGAAGTTCATAAAATGATTTAATGTTGTAAGGATTATGGCAAACAAGAATATATCGCGTCGTTCCTTCCTGAAACTCTTCGGAGCGGGAACTGTCGCCACCGCCGCCACGCTGACTGGCTGCAAGAAGAGTAACAAGGTGCAGGAATCGGCTGTTGAGGAATACAAGAATCAGGTGGAACCGCCCGTGGGTAAGATGACCTACCGCACCAACTCCACCGCAAAAGATAAAGTGTCGCTGCTCGGCTATGGTATGATGCGCCTGCCGATGCTGCCCGATTCCGATGAATTCGACCAGGAGACGATTAACAAGTTGGTGGATTATGCCATTGAGCATGGCGTGAACTATTTCGATACATCACCCGTCTATTGTCGTGGCGTGTCGGAGCGTAGCACGGGTATTGCCCTGAAAAAACATCCGCGCAGCAGCTATTATGTGGCTACGAAACTCTCCAATTTCAATAAGGATTACTGGACGCTTGAGAAGTCCATCGAAATGTATCACAACTCGATGAAGGAGTTGCAGGTTGATTACATCGACTACTACCTGCTGCATAGTGTAGGTGGCGGTGGATTGGAGGAATTCAAGCAGCGCTACATTGACAATGGCGTGATGGACTATCTGCTGAAGGAGCGCGAGGCGGGCAGGATTCGCAACCTCGGTTTCTCGTTCCACGGGGATGTCGGCGTATTCGACTGGCTTTTGGAGCAACAGGACAAATATCGCTGGGATTTCGTTCAGATAGAACTGAACTACCTTGACTGGGACTTTGCCGATGAAATCAATAAGCGTAATACGGACGCAAGCTATCTCTACAAGGAACTATGGAGCAGGGGCATTCCGTCGGTGGTGATGGAACCGCTGTTGGGTGGCCGCCTGGCAACACTCCCGCAGTATATCGTATCACAGCTCAAGGGACTCGACCCGGCCAAGAGTGTTGCATCGTGGGCATTCCGCTATGCGGGCACGCACGAAGGTGTACTGACCGTGCTGAGCGGTATGACATACATGGAGCATCTGAAAGACAATCTGCTGTCGTATTGCCCGCTCGTTCCCCTGAATGAGGAGGAAATGCATACGCTCGACCAAGAGATTGCGCAGCGCATCGTGGGTCTGGAGAACATTCCCTGCAACGACTGCCAGTATTGTATGCCCTGCCCTTACGGCATAGACATCCCTGCCATCTTCGTGCATTACAACAAGTGCAAGAACGAGGGAACGCTGCCTTATGGTGTGGGCGACGATGAATATCGGAAGCACCGCCGTCAGTATCTCGTCAGTCTTGAGCGCGTCGTGCCGCGCGACCGTCAGCCTGACCACTGCATCCAGTGCGGTCAGTGCGAGCCTCATTGCCCGCAGAACATCCGTATCCCCCGCGAACTGCGGAAAATTGACGAATTCATCGAGAACCTGAAGCGCAACCCTGATGGTGTCATGGAGGGATAAAAAGAAAGGATGGAGCCTTGATGGCTTCATCCTTTTCTGCTCTGTCGGGATGAGGCGACTCGAACGCCCGACCCCTACGTCCCGAACGTAGTGCGCTACCAACTGCGCTACATCCCGCTTTTGCGGGTGCAAAGATACATCAATTATTTGAAATACTTGCAGAAAAAGAGATAAAAATTAAGAAATATGGGAAAATTAAGGATTTTGTGTGCCGTCGTGCTGATGGCTGTCAGTGTGTTGGTTAGCGCGCGTGAGCGTGTGATTGTCGTAAAGGCGGGCGATGCCGGTAGCCTCTTGGAAGCGATTGATGAGGCTAACAGGCAGAATGCCGACTCGCTGTCAAAGCAATTGTATATCCTGATTCCCGACGGGCTTTACGATTTGGGCGAGCGGACGCTGACGACGCTAACGGGGCATAACATCTCGCTGATAGGACAGAGCATGGCAGGGACGATAATCAAGAACACGCCGCCCGTTGAAATGGAGGGAATCAGCAAGACTGCGACCATCCGCAACATGGCATCGGGAATCTTCCTGCAAGACCTTACCCTCCAGAATGCGCTCGACTACTATCACAGCGGGGCGGCAGGGCGAGCCGTCTGCTATCACGACAAAGGCACACGCTCCATCCTCAACCGCGTGCGTATGCTATCGTATCAGGACACCTATTATACGGATAATGTGGAGGGGCAGACTTATCTGCTCGATGCCGAGATTCACGGCACGATAGACTTTATCTGCGGTGCAGGCGATGTGTTCTTCGACCACTGCCTGATTGTGACGGAGCCTCGAAACACCGATGGAACGGGCGAAGATGTGATTGCCGCACCCCGTACTTTGGACACCCCGTGGGGCTATATCTTCAGCGATTGCACCATTGAGAGCCGTCTTTCCAAGTTCCTTTATGCACGCGGATGGCAGAAAACGCCTCACTGCGTATGGCTCAACACCACCCTACTCACGCCCGACCTCCTGCTCCCCTCCCGTTTTGACCCGCAGGGGATGCGTACCATCAACAGTGATTTCCGTGAGTATCACACGACCGACCTGCAGGGTAACGACATTACCCCATCCTCCAACATCATTACCTTTACGTTGGATGATAACAAAAACACCGTTGAAACCGTCATTTCTTCCGAGGAAGCCGCGAAATATCAACTGAAGAACGTGTTCCCCAAGTGGCGCCCGGAGAAACAACTCAAGAAACTTTCCCGTAAGGCGGAGAAACTTAAAAAGCAGTATCTCTAAAGTTTTCCGACTGCCGACACCATTCCTTTCCCTGACACGACTTATTCCCATGAGTTGTGCGGACTATTTGCACAATGTGTGCAGACTATCCGCACAACTTGTGCAAAGCATCTGCACAAAGTGTGCAAAGCATCTGCACAAGTTGTTCCAACTATCCGAACAAATCCTGAAACACTTTGATACGATGAAATGGGGGATTCCTGACGGGAACTAAAGCAGTTCCGGCAACAGGAAAAGCTTGATTCCGTTAGAGCCTTTGATGAGGATGTGACGACCTTCGGGCTGCTGCGCTTGGATGGCGGCCTTCACTTCCTCCACATCCTTGAACTTACGATAGTCGCAGCGGGTCTGGGCGAATTCATCGCCTACGAGCCACACTTCCTTGATGTTGGTGGCTGCGAGATAGTCCACGATGCGCTGATGCTCCTCTGCCGAGGCCGTGCCGAGCTCCCGCATATCGCCGAGAATCGCCATCTTGCCACTTACCTCCATCATCTGAAAGTTCTCCAGTGCAGCCATCATGCTTGATGGGTTTGCGTTGTAGGCATCCACGATAAGATGGTTCTTCTCCGTGACCGTCATCTGCGAACGATTGTTTGAGGGCGTGTATTCTTCGAGGGCAGCGCAAATCTTCTTGCGCTCCACGCCGAAGTTGATGCCTACGGCTACGGCAGCCAATAGGTTGTCAATGTTGTAAGCACCCACGAGTTTCGTCTGCACCTTATGCCATTTCGTGGAGCGGCCCTCTTCCTCCAAGGTCATCAGCGGCTCGCGCCAACGGAATTTCAGGAAGGGGGAGCAGGAGATAACCTCACCGCTGATACACGATTCCTGCTTGTCGGGGTCGGTGGAGTAGGGTGCTATCCAGAGCGTGTCTTCGTCGTCTATCTCGTTCAGCAGGTACTCGTTGTCGGCATTGAGGAACACAAGACCGTCTTCCCGGGTGCGTAGGAAGTCGTAAAGCTCGCACT
The DNA here is from genome assembly GCA_022511065.1 of Prevotella sp. Lineage (GTDB taxonomy): Bacteria > Bacteroidota > Bacteroidia > Bacteroidales > Bacteroidaceae > Prevotella. Next base: position 52,584 of record JAFLSG010000006.1, on the reverse strand, counting down.
TCGTCTTGATGACTCCCTCAAACGAGCCGAAGCCCTGAAGGTGCGCTTTCCCCACATTCGTGATGAGGCCGCAGGTCGGTTCGGCTGTCTCTGCCAATGTCTTGATGTCTCCGGGATGGCTTGCGCCCATCTCCACCACCGCAATCTCGTGTGCTTCCGTCAGTCGGAAGAGTGTCTTAGGCACGCCGACATCGTTGTTGAAGTTGCCTTGCGTATAGAGCACGTTGTATTTCTGGGCGAGCACGGCGGCGATAAGTTCCTTGGTCGTGGTCTTTCCGTTGGTGCCCGTGATGCCGATAACGGGGATGTCAAAGCGGCGGCGGTGCTCTCGGGCGAGGTCCTTGAAGGTTTGGAGACAGTCCTTAACGACGATGAAACGGTCGTTTTTTGCATATTCAGGCTCGTCAATAATGGCATAGGCGCATCCCTTTTCGAGCGCCGAGGCAGCAAACTGATTACCGTTGAACGATTCGCCTTTTAGTGCGATGAAGATGCTTCCCGCAGGGCAGTCACGACTATCGGTGGTGATGCAGGGATGCTCCAAATAGAGCTTGTATAATTCTTTAATGTCCATAAGGCTCGGTTTAGATGATGGCACAAAGGTACGAAATGTTTTTGATTTTTTATAAACAATCCGCTCAATCTCACTTTTTTTATGTAATTTTGCAGCAAAGAATCAAACAAAACACAGAATTATGGACGAGCAATTAAGGCAGATTGGCGAGCGGTTGCGCGGGTTGCGCGATGTCCTCGACCTGACGGCACAGGAAGTAGCCGACACGTGCGGTATTCCTTTGGAAGTGTATGAGAAGATTGAAAGTGGCGAGGTGGATATTACCATCTCCAACTTGATGAAGATTGCCCACAAGTATGGCGTATCGGCTGATGCGCTGATGTTTGCCGAAGAGCCACACATGCGCTCTTACTCGGTGGTGCGCAAAGGACAGGGCATGAGCGTGGAGCGCACGAAGGCTTACAAGTATCAGAGTCTGGCAAGTGGCTTTGCAGAGCGCAAGGCGGAGGTGTTCATCGTCACCGTCGAGCCGAAACCCGAGGCACGCACCGTGTATAAGAATACCCACGCGGGTCAGGAGTTCAACCTTGTGCTGGAAGGGGCGATGGAGTTGTATATCAACGGCAAGACCATCGTGCTTGAGGAGGGCGACTCCATCTATTTCGATTCCACCAAGCCCCACGGCATGAGAGCCATCGGGCAGCAGGCGGTTAAGTTTTTGGCATTTACAGTAGAATAGGCGATATGGTAGAAAGATTTTTGAAGCAGACGACGTTCACGTCTGTAGAGGATTACAATAAGAACTTGGAATTTATCATCCCGGAGCACTTTAACTTTGCTTACGATGTCATGGACGCGTGGGCGGAGGAAGCCCCGGAGAACCTTGCGCTGCTGTGGACGGACGACAACGGGGCGGAGATACGCACGACCTTTGCCAAACTGAAGGAGGAAACCGACCAGGCAGCCAGTTATTTGCAGTCGTTGGGCATCGGGAAAGGCGACCCCGTGATGCTGATATTGAAGCGCCGCTATGAGTGGTGGGTGACGATGCTTGCCCTGCACAAGCTCGGCGCGGTGGTGATTCCCGCCACGCACATGCTGACCAAGCACGACATCGTGTATCGCAATACCCGTGCCTCGGTGAAGGCCATCATCTGCGTGGATGACGAATATGTGACCTCGCAGATTAAGCTCGCGCTGCCGGAAAGCCCCACCGTGGAGGTGCTCGTGGCACTCGGCGACATCGAAGGCTTCCACAATTGGCACAAGGAAATCGGCAATGCCCCTGCATTTGTCCGTCCCGCAGAGCGGAACGAGAACAGCGACACGATGCTGATGTACTTCACCAGCGGCACCTCGGGCGAGCCGAAGATGGTGGCGCACGATTTCCTCTATGCGATGGGACACCTGACTACGGGCGTGTTCTGGCATAATCTGCACGAGGGTTCGCTCCACCTTACCGTGGCAGACACGGGTTGGGGCAAGGCCGTTTGGGGCAAGTTCTATGGCCAATGGTTTGCCGGGGCGACGGTGTTCGTCTTTGACCATGAGAAGTTCAACGCCGATACGATGCTGCGCCAGATGGAGAAATACCGCGTGACCTCGTTCTGCGCGCCCCCGACCATCTACCGCTTCATGATTCGCGAGGACCTTTCCAAGTATGACCTTTCGGCGTTGAAATACTGCACCACCGCCGGTGAGGCACTCAATCCCGCCGTGTTCGACAAGTTCAAAGAAAAGACCGGCATCCAGATGATGGAGGGATTTGGACAGACGGAGACCACGATGACCCTCGGCACGATGCCTTGGATGAAGCCGAAGCCCGGTTCGATGGGTATGCCCAACGGTCAGTACGAGATCGACTTGCTGAAGCCCGACGGCACTCCCTGTGAGGACGGTGAGAAGGGAGAAATCGTAGTGAAGGTGGGCGACAAGAAACCCATCGGTCTTTTCAAGGAGTATTACCGCGATGAGGAACTGACGCGGCAGACTTGGCACGACGGCTATTACTTTACGGGCGACGTGGCTTGGCGCGATGAGGACGGCTACTATTGGTTTGAAGGTCGCATTGATGATGTTATCAAGTCCTCCGGCTATCGCATCGGTCCGTTTGAGGTAGAGTCGGCGCTGATGACGCATCCCGCTGTCGTGGAATGCGCCGTAACCGGTGTGCCCGATGAGATTCGCGGCATGGTGGTCAAGGCAACCGTCGTGCTTGGCAAGGAATGGAAGAGCAAGGCGGGCGATGCACTCGTCAAGGAACTGCAGGAGCACGTAAAACGGGAGACCGCTCCCTATAAGTATCCCCGTATCATCGAGTTTGTCGATGAACTGCCGAAGACCATCAGCGGAAAGATTCGCCGTGTGGAGATTCGGGAGAAGGATAATCAGAAATAGCAGATGAAAGAACGGATAGTCGTCAAGGTCGGCTCCAATGTGCTGACGCGGGCAGACGGGAAACTGGATGTTACGCGGATGTCGGCATTAGTGGATCAGGTGGCATGGCTGCGCTTGCAAGGCTATGAGGTGATACTTGTGTCCTCGGGAGCGGTGGCGTGTGGTCGTCAAGAACTGAAGGTGGAGCATTCGCTCGACTCGGTGGAGCAGCGGCAGTTGTATTCCGCACTTGGGCAGGTAAAACTCGTGGGGCTTTACTACGACCTGTTCCGCGAGTACCAGATTCATGTGGGCCAAGTGCTCACGATGAAGGAGAACTTCCAACCGGGTGAGCAGTACGAGAATCAGCGGGCGTGCATGACGGTGATGTTAGAGAATGGCGTGGTGCCTATCGTGAATGAGAACGACACGGTGTCGGTGACGGAGTTGATGTTCACCGACAATGACGAGTTGAGCGGTCTCATTGCCAAGATGATGAACGCCCACACGTTAGTGCTGCTCTCCAACATTGACGGCATCTATACGGGCAATCCTGATGACCCGGAGGCGGAGATCATACGCACGGTTATGCCGGGCACAGACCTCTCGCAGTATATCAAGGCGGAAAAGAGCGCATTCGGTCGTGGTGGGATGCATTCGAAATACCACACGGCAAGTCTGGCAGCGCGCCATGGCATCCGTGTGATTATCGCCAACGGTATGCGCGACAATATCCTGCAAGACCTTGTGGAGAAGCCGAAGGACACGCCGCATACGGAGTTTATTCCAAAACAATGATGAAACTGAAGGAAACTTTCGAGCAGGTAAGGCAAGCCGCCAAGCATCTTGCCTTGATGACGGACGAGGAGCGTAACGAGATACTCCGGGCCGTGGCCGACCACCTTATATATAATAAGGTGCGAATCCTTAAGACAAATGCGGAGGATTTGGAGAAGATGGAGCGCACGAATCCGCTCTATGACCGTCTGCTGCTGACCGAAAGTCGCTTGGAAGGCATTGCCTCGGATATGCGCAATGTCGCCAAACTTCCCTCCCCACTTGGGCATATCACAAAGGAAAGGACATTGGAGAATGGTTTGCGGTTGTGCCGCGTCAGTGTGCCATTTGGCGTGATAGGCATGATTTACGAGGCGCGCCCCAATGTCACGTTCGATGTATTCTCGCTTTGTTTCAAGAGCGGTAACGCTTGTGTGCTGAAAGGCGGCAAGGATGCCGATTGCTCCAATCGCGAGGAAGTGGCAGTCATCCATGAGGTACTTACCCGCTATGGTGTTCCTACCGCTGCCGTGGCTCTGCTGCCCGCAACCCATGAGGCAACAGCCGAGATGCTGAATGCCGTCGGCTATATTGACCTTTGCATCCCGCGTGGCGGGCGCAAGCTGATTGATTTCGTTCGCGATACGGCGCGCGTGCCTGTCATTGAGACGGGAGCCGGCGTGGTGAATACTTACTTTGACAAGGATGGTGACCTCACGATGGGTAAGGCTATCATTAACAATGCCAAGACCCGCCGCGTCTCTGTCTGCAATGCGCTTGATTGCTTGCTTGTGCATGAGAGCCGTCTTGGAGAACTGGCAGAGCTTGTTGCTCCGATGGCGGAGCAGCATGTCGTTATCTATGCCGATGCGCAGGCGCTTTCTTCCCTCGAAGGTCGATATCCCTTACTTGAACCCGCCACCGACGAGAGTTTCGGCACGGAGTTTATGGACTATAAGCTTGCGGTTAAGGCTGTAGCCTCACTTGAGGAGGCTTTGGCGCATATTGACAGATACGGGAGCGGGCATAGTGAGGCAATCATCACGCAAGACGGGCAGGTTGCCCGCAAATTCCAGTTGCACGTGGATGCCGCCTGCGTTTATTGGAATGCCCCAACCTCTTTCACCGACGGCGCTCAGTTCGGTCTCGGTGCGGAGATAGGCATCAGCACCCAGAAACTTGGACCTCGCGGACCGATGGCATTGGAGGAAATCACCACTTATAAATGGTTCGTTGAGGGAGAGGGGCAGATACGCCCGTAAGTTGAAATAGCATAGAATTAAATCACAAGATAGATGAAGAGCTTTATCAATGTGGAGGATATCGGCGACCTCCGTCAAGCACTCGCCGAGGCACAGGAGATCAAGAACGACCGTTTCAAATATCAGCATCTGGGTAAGAACAAGACCCTGATGATGATTTTCTTCAATAACTCCCTGCGCACCCGCCTCTCTACGCAGAAGGCAGCGATGAACTTGGGCATGAATGTCATCGTGCTCGACGTGAATGCCGGCGCATGGAAGTTGGAGACGGAGCGTGGCGTGATTATGGATGGGGACAAGTCGGAGCATCTGTTGGAGGCGATTCCTGTGATGGGATGCTACTGCGACCTTATCGGCGTGCGCTCTTTCGCGGGTCTTTCCGACCGTGAGTATGACTATGCCGAGACCGTGCTGAATCAGTTTATCAAGTATTCGGGTCGTCCTGTGTTCGCAATGGAGACGGCTACGGTGCATCCGCTTCAGGCTTTTGCCGACCTTATCACCATTGAGGAATACAAGAAAACGGCGCGCCCGAAGGTTGTGCTGACCTGGGCACCACACTGCCGTGCCCTGCCACAGGCTGTGCCTAACTCATTCGCGCAGTGGATGAATGCCGCCGATGTGGACTTCGTCGTTACCCATCCTGAGGGCTATGAACTTGATCCGAAGTTTGTGGGCAATGCCCGTGTGGAGTATAATCAGCGGAAAGCCTTTGAGGGCGCAGACTTCATTTATGCCAAGAACTGGAGTAATCCGGGCGTGACCAACCTGGCGGACTACGGAAAGATTACCTCAAAGGATATGGCGTGGACGGTGGATGCCGAGCACATGTCGTGGACGAACGACGGCAAGTTTATGCATTGTCTGCCTGTCCGCCGCAATCTTATCGTGACGGATGAGGTCATCGAGTCGCCTAATTCCATTGTGATTCCCGAGGCGGCTAACCGCGAAATCAGTTGTTCCGTGGTAATAAAAAGGATGCTTGAGTCTCTTTAAAATACGATGCTATGATTTCATTTGAATGTGACTACAATAACGGGGCGCACCCGAAAGTGTTAGAGAATCTGGTGAGGCATAATGATGCCCGGCCCACCCCCTACGGATTTGACGAGTTTAGCGAGCGGGCAAAGGAGCGCATCCGCGAGGCGTGCGGACTGCCGGAGGCCCAGATTTATTTCCTGACGGGCGGCACGCAGACGAATGCGACGACCATCGACTCGATGCTCTATCAGTATGAGGGCGTGATTTGCGTGAGTTCGGGGCATATCAATGTGCACGAGGCGGGCGCCGTGGAGTTCACGGAACATAAGATTATCACGCTGCCTGAGAAAGACGGGAAGTTGGAGTCAAAGGTGCTTGACAAGTATCTTGACGACTTCGTACACGACGGAAATAATGCCCATGCGGTGTTCCCCGGACTTGTTTACATCACTTTCCCGACCGAGTTCGGTACACTCTATACCGCTCAAGAGTTGGATGCGATTTACCAAGTCTGCCAGAAATATGAGATTCCCCTATACATCGACGGGGCGCGATTGGGCTATGGCCTGATGGCAGACGGGTGCGACATCACCTTGCCTTACCTCGCGCGCCACTGCGATGTGTTCTATATCGGAGGCACAAAGATAGGTGCTTTATGCGGAGAGGCGGTGGTCTTCACGCATCAGAATGCGCACAAGCACTTCTTCTCCATCCAGAAGCAGCACGGCGCAGTGATTGCCAAAGGTGCGCTTATCGGGTTGCAGTTCGAGGCATTGTTCACGGATAACCTCTACTTCGACCTCTCTCGTCACGCCATCAAGATGGCGATGCGGATGAAGGACATCTTTGTAAAGAAGGGCTTTGAGTTCTATATCGACTCGCCGACCAATCAGCAGTTCATCATCATTCCCAACAAGACGGTGGATGAGTTGAGCAAGGAAGTGGTGTTCACGCATTGGGGACAGGCAGACAAGCACCGCACCATCTGCCGTTTCGTGACCAGTTGGGCAACGACGGACGAGGATCTTGACGAGTTGGAGCGCATCTTGGGATGAGAGAGTTCTGCGGAAGATATTACCAAGTAGTGCTGGGAGTCCTGTGGGCTTGTGCCTGTTTCGTGTTCTTCCAGTTCTGCTATCCCTACCATTTCTTCTATCAGGAGCAGAGTCAGATATTCCTCTGGTCGTGGGATTATGTCTCTACTTATTTTGAGCATCCTGGTGGATTGGCGGTATTGGTGGGTGATTTCCTGACGCAGTTCTTCTATTATTTATATGTGGGGGCAACCCTTGTGACCCTCTGCCTACTTGCGCTTGGGGGCATATTGCATCTTGCGCTCAAGAATTTCGGATGCAATCGGCACGTTGCCTTTGCGGTTTCCATCGGTGTGATGACGTTTTTCGCCGTCTGCCATTTCAGTCATACCTACCGCCTCTCCTCCACTATCTCGATGATAGGCTGGGCGTGTGTACTGTGGTTGGTATCTTTCATCAAAGGTCAAAGGGGAAAACGGAGATGGGGATTGCGATGCATCTGCTTGGCAACCTCCCTTCTTCCTGCCTACTTGCTTTTTGGTTTTCCGCAAATCAAGAAGGTCGGAATGCCTGATTTTATCTTAGAAAAAGACTTTGCGGTAGATAATGAATATTATTTCGGCAACTACGGAAAAGTCATTGGGATGGTGGAAGGTTCGGAGCAATGGACGAAGGAAATGCTTTTCTTCTATAACCTCGTGCAGGCACAGCGCGGGCAACTTCCCGACCACTTGTTGTCATTCACGCCCAATGAATTAGGCACTTTCTATAAAATCGGCCCGGAAACGCCGCTATTGACCATCCGCAACATGAACGAACTCTATTGGGTTTTGGGCGATATGACTTTCACCGAGCGGGCTGCCATGATGGCCAACGTGTTCAGTCGCGATAATCGTAATGTCAGAATGATACGACGATTGGCGGAGTGCAGCATTGTCAGCGGTGACACATTGGCGGCTGAGAAATACTTGCGGCTGCTTGACAAGACCCTCGCCTATCGGGCTTGGGCGCGGAATATCAGGGCAAACGGGGAGAGTATCTATCGGGACAAGATGCGTTTCGTGAACCGCCATGACACCATCACCACTACCGACAATGCCCATTTCCTGATGATGCAACTACTTGATACGAATCCCGACAACACCGTTGCACTTGACTATATCCTGTGCAGCAATCTGCTGCTAAAAGACATCGCTAACTTCAAGCGCGACTATGACCGCTATTGCATGGAAACGGGCAAACCACGCGTCAAAACGCTCTATCAGGAAGCACTTTGCATTTGGCTTGCCGGTTCGGATGCCCCGCAAGAGGAGTGGCGGCGATACATTCAGCGCCCTGACATAGTGCAACGCTTTATGGACTACAATAAACAGCGCGGTAACGCCCGCTTCAAGGGGAGTTATTGGTATTATTTTGATAAGGTTAAAGCGCCGGAAATATGAAACATTGTGTAATATCCCTGCTCGCCCTGTGGTGTCTGCTCTCTTGTACGCCCGTGCCGGAGAATGTTAGCATCATTGAAGAACCTGCGCCCATTTATCCCGACTATCGTGATATCACCATTCCGCAGAACATCGCCCCGCTGAATTTCCTGTTGCGGACTGATTGCGAAGCGGTGGAGGTGAGGGTTGAGGCTCCCGAGGTGATTGACCCTTACCAGAAATCCATTAAAGTGAATGCACGGGGCAATGAGGTGGTTTTTGGTATGGATGAATGGAAAGCGTTGCTGAAAGAGGCTGCCGGCAAACCATTATATGTTACCGTTACCGCGCTTGTCGATGGCAAATGGATTCAGTATCAACGTTTCCAATGGGATGTGGTGAAGGATGAGATAGACCCTTACCTCACGTATCGCTTGATTGAGCCAGACTATGAGATATGGAATCACTTGCAGATTCAGCAGCGTTGCGTGGAGAATTTCGAGGTGAATGCCCTTGGTCATTATGAGCAGTTGGACAATCGTTGCATGAATTGCCACACATTTGGTAGTCAAGACCCTAACCTCTCGATGATGTATGTGCGCGGTGCGGGTGGCGGTGCCATCCTCAATCAGGGTGGGAAGTTAAGCAAGTTGGACATCCCCGGCAGCGTCTATTTCGGCTTCAGTCCCACTGGGCGTTATATTGTCTATTCCACCAACAAGATTATCCCCGCCTTCCATAGCGACGCAAGCAAGCGCTTGGAGGTGTATGATTCCGAGTCGAATATCTTTGTGGCAGACTTGGAGAAGCAACGGATTATCTCCTCTCCGCTATTGAGCGATAGCCTGCACTTTGAGACATTCCCGACTTTCTCTCCCGATGGGAAGCATATTTACTATTGTGTTGCCGACAGCGTCAGTCTGCCTTCGGAGATTAAAAAACTGCGCTATAGTCTGGTGCGCATCGGATTTGACGAGGCGACAGGAACGATTGGTACACAGGTAGATACGCTTGTGAATTATAAGGATGCCTCCGTATGTCATCCCCGCATCAGCCCTGACGGTCGTTATCTGCTATACACCGTTGCGGATTATGGCACGTTCCCCATCTGGCATCCCGAGGCAGATTTGCAGATGATGGACTTGCAGACGGGGCGCATTGATACGCTCGGCGTGGTGAATAGCGCGAAGAGTGACACCTATCACTCATGGAGCAGCAACTCGCGTTGGTTCGTCTTTGCCTCCAAGCGGGATGACGGTTTGTACGGGAAGCCTTATTATTGTTATATAGATGCCAATGGGCGCGCTAAGAAGCCTTTTTGTTTGCCTCAGCAGCATCCTCAGTTTTACGACAATTGCCTGAAGTCCTTCAATGCCCCGGAAATAGGGAAGGGCAAGGTTCCTTTCGATGTCGATGATGTGGCAAGGGCGATGCAACAGGAAGCAAGGCACTTTACCTTACCTTAGTCGCTACCCGCTTGTCTGAAAGAATCTCCTGCCCGGCGTTGTAGGCATCAAACTCCACTTTCTTCTTGGTAAAGTCGGGGGTATTGAAGGAGTAGATGCTCTCCCCGTAATACTCCTGTGGATTCCGCTGCGGCAGCATGAACGGCTTGGAGATATTACCCTTTTCGTCAATGCTTGCCAAATAGAGGCGGCTGTAATATCCATCGTCTCGCCGACTGGTGAATACAAACCAGTGGGAATTCAGGCTCCAGTTGTGGTAACTGTCCGCCTTGGGACTGTTCACCTCTTTCATCTCCCGCGCCTCTCCCGTCTGCAGGTCGAGCAGCCATTGGTCGCTCTCTTCGTGCCAGATGGAGAAGTAACCGTAGTCCATCAGCGTGAACATCATATATCTCCCGTCGTATGAAGGGCGTGGCCATGTCAGGCTTTTACCCATTGCCACGGCATTGAAGAGCGTATCCACCCGCTCGCCAAACTTGCCCGTCTCTGGGTCAAACGCAATCTTGCAAAGGTTATACTTCTCCTCTTTGTAGTGGGCGGGGTATTCCATCTGGTGGCACGTCATATAATATAAGGTGTGGCCATCTGGCGAGAACACGGGTGAGTTTTCGCTCCATTCCTTTGTAGAGAGCAGCGAGTCGGTAAGCACCTCGTGCGTTTCTGGGTTATAGACAAATACATCGCTCGACAGGTCAAACACCTCAATGCGCTCGTTAGGCACAACATGGAAGCCCTGCCGCGTCTGATTGGTGGAGAAAGCGCAGTATTTTCCGCTTGGATGCCAGTAGGGATAGACCATTGAGCCGCCCAACTGGTCGTTGTTTGCTTTCAGCCATTCCCGCTTTCCGTCTATCTGAAACATCGTGGCGCCGTGGTCTCCACGCACGTGGAAGACAAACTTGTCTGGGTTGGTCTGTTGGGCGGTATGGCAATTCACACACATGCCCGGCACTTGCGTATTCTCAATGATGGCAAACTCATCAAAGTTCGTGAGGTCGCGCTGATAGAGCCCCATCTTACTGAATACCTCATAGCCGGGTGCAATGCGGCGGTAGGTCAGTCCCCATTCATCGAGCGCATATGGACTGATATTGACGGTGAAGTCCTTGTATTGTAGCCATTTTCCATCTTGCTCCACGCAAACGGTGAAGGTCAGCGTACCACCTTTGTTCTGCTCTGTCATCCGATGCCAGTCGTCAATGTCAAAGTCAGCATATTCGCCTTGCGTATGCAACTCGCCTCCCTTGCTGCCCTTGACCACTACATCTATTCGGTCAGCCTCTCCGCCGATGTAGTTGAAGTTCAGCGGGGCAATCTCTACGGGAATCGTCACCCCCGCGTAGTCGGGGTATATCTTCGGCAGTTCGTTTACCGCCGTGGGGTTCTCCACCTTGTGGGTGCAGGCCGTCAGCAGTAGGAGGACAAGGAATGATACCCCCCCCAAGAACCGTATGCTTGTTGTCTTTCTCATTTTCCTACCGTTAAGTAATACCATACCGTGTTTCTGAATCTTTCCAATTCCGGCGCATTCTTCCCGCCCGCCGAATAGATGCGTGCGAAGTCATTCATCTGTTGCAGTATCATCTGATTGACCACGCCTCGTGGCGGTTGCTGGCGCTGTTGCATAAATGCAAAGGCTATCGCCTCCTGACAACTGCGGGGATTGTATTGTATGCGGTTCTGCACCACCTGCACATACTGCATAAAACGGGGAATGTCCCGGTCGAGCAAGGGAGCCATCAGCAGATATTGCGCCGCCATCTGGTTCTGTTGGTTGTGTAGGAATAGTTGCCCGCATATCTTATCCAACTCCTGGTCGCTAAATAGAAAATCCTCTTGCAGACGATATTTCCGCAAAGTACCATAGAGCGGATGCGTGTCAATTTTCTGCTCATCCCCTAATAGCGTCATGGTGCGCTTTGCCCACGGGCGGTAGAAGATTGTCTTTTCCAACATCCGCAGGTATTTCCTTGCCACCTCATATTGTCCGTTTATCAGGTTTGTCTCTGCCAGCCGTTTCACCGCACGGGCACTCTTGTTGTAGTTCGGTATGGCCTCCATCGCTTCAAAGGCAAAGCGTTGCGCCGTGTTTACCAGTCCTAAGTGGAAATAAGCCTCGCCAGTCAGCATCGTTGTGGCAAAGTTGCGCTCAAAGGGTGGCAATAGTCCCTCGCTCGACCGCTGATAGAAGTCGAAAGCCCGCTCTCCCAATTGGTTGGTCATTGCCAATGCCAGATTGGTGGCGCATACGCTCATCGGCAGGTCAGGTGTCTGCTTGTCTGCTTTGGCGATGATACCGTTCCAGTCCTTGATGCGCACCAAATAGTCGTATTCTATCAGTTCGTATTTCTTTTCCTCGAAGCCAAACCCACACATCAGTCCGATAACTGCCACAACCACTGCTGCAGCCCCAACCATCCAACTCTTTGCTTTCGGCAGAAAGCGGGTGCAATATGCCAACAAGAAGATGACAACGGGTATCGCCATCAATATGTATGGCAGCGTTTCGGGGAAACGGTAATAGTCAATGCCGAGCAATAGCCTTTGGAGTGGGAAGGGTAGCATCCGTGCGCTCAAGAAGATACACGCTGCGGCATAGAGAACGGACACGGGCATCACAGCTATTGCCACAAACAGCACCATCGGGCCAAGTAACCAGTAGAGTAGGGGAATCGCGATGATAAGGCTTCCCCACCATATCCACTTGTTCACCCCGCTTTCCTTGAATTGCTGGAGAACTAATGTCATTGCCATTGCCATAATAAGTGCCACGGTGTATGTCAGCATCACGTTCTCATCGCCCATCGCATACCACAGCATGAGAGGTGGCAGAAAACTCTGCGGGTACCAAGAGCCATCGCAGGATTTCTTCATCAGTTGCCATGTCAGTAGTTGAATGGTCATGAACAGCACGGCAAGAATTGCCGCACCGATGGTCACGCCATTATAGAACTGCACAAGGAACTCAGCCACATAGCGTGCAAGTCCTCCTGGCTCTGCCATCCGCTCTGCAAAGTAATCCCCATCGAACAGGAAGAACTGAAACTGCTCCTGATAGGTCAGCGCAAACGGATAGCGGAGTTTCCAGAACAGGAACACCGCCAAGCCGAACACTAAAGTCAGCAGAAGGTCTGCGTGCTTACTCAGGAATCTCTTCATTCGTGTCAGCATTCATTGTCACGGTACGACCGTCGGGGTATTTGCGCTGGTAGGTCAGCGGATAGAGGCTCTTGAGGAATTCATGCAGCGGACCTTCTTTCAGGTCCTCTGCCATACGGCGCGTGTAGTTCTTATGCACGAGGTGGAAACTGTCGGCGTACTGCTTCAGACTATCTGCTTCCTCCATGCGGCCAGCCATTTTCAAGTTCTCGATGTTTTTGCGCATCATCAGAAGCTGCTTGTCGTGCATTTCCTTGTGGGTCTTCCATTGCTCAAGGGAATCATTCTGCGGTGTGCCATAGGCATGGCTTACGGAGTCTATCGTCACCGTGATGTCACCTGGCTCACCAACCACGAGCAGCGGTTGCAGCCCGAAACGGAAATGATAGTCGAGCAGAATCTTATACATCTGCATCGAGTCGGGCGTGAAGGCAAACTTGCCGTTCTTGATTTCCACGGAATCTACGGTCTCTGCCGTGGCAGGGCCATAGAGCGGTACGAGGAAGATGCGCTTCCCTTCATACTGCTCTCCGTTCACCGTACCGCTGATGCGGCACTCGCCCGAGTTGCGGCAGCCGCAGATAACCGTTGCGGCAGCCATCAGGCATAATAGCATTTTCTTCATATTCTTCATTCTTTTCTTCATCTCTTGTTATGTGTCATTGCCTGACCCGCACCTGCACCCGCTTGTCCTCGAATACCTGCCTATATGCTTCGTGGGCATCAAACTCCACCTTTTCCTTGGTGAAGTCGGGACAGTTATAGGAGTCCATCATTTCCTGATAGAACTTCCGGGGATTACGCTGCGGCAGTAGGAAAGGCTTTGATATGTTCCCCTGTGCATCGATGGCTGCAAGGTAAAGCCGCATATACATGCCGTCCTCCCGCTTGGAGCCGAAGACGAACCATCGGCTGTTCTCGCTCCAGTTATGATAGCTCTCGGTCTGCGGACTGTTCACTTCATCCAATACGCGCGTCTCTCCCGTTTCAAGATTCATCAGGCACAAGTCGGCATCGGTCTGCGCTACGGGGAAGTTGCTGCGGCTTGATTGGCAGTACATCAGCCACCGCCCGTCATACGAGGGACGTGCCAGGGTAAAACTCTTGTCTGCTTCCTCGCCGTTGAGCAGCGTGTCTGCCCGCTCCCCAAACTTGCCCGTCTTTGCATCAAAAGAGATAGCGCATAGGCTGCATTTTACCTTTTCATATTCCGCCGGCACGCGGCAGGGCTTCGATGTGCTGTAATAGAGGGTGTTTCCATCGGCGGAGAAGGCAGGGAATATCTCCAAGTCCTCCGTTTGCAGCAGCGGAGTGAGCAACAACTCGTTGGTGCGGGTGTCGAGTACCATGATATCACTAAATCGGTGATACACCTCTATCCGCTGCCCCGTTCCCACGAAGAATGCTTGATGCACCGAGTTGGTGGCGTAGGCGCAGTAGTCGCCAGACGGATGCCAATAGGCGTATGAGCCTGCTGCCTTCGTTGCGTCGGTCTTGGTATTAAGCCATGTCTGCTTCCCGTCTCTTTGGATGAGCGTACCACCGCCCTCACCTCGTATCTGGGTCGTAAATAGCGCGGGATTGGTGCGGTTGGCGGTGTGGCAATTCATGCAGCGCCCGGGTACGGCCGTTTCCGTTAGTATCGGGTATTCCTCGAATGTGTGGAGGTCACGCTGATAGATGCCGATGTCGCCACCTACCTCGTAGCCGGGCTTGATGCGCCGGTAGGTCAGTCCCCAGTCGTCAAGCCTTTCACGGCTCACGTAAATCTCAAAGTCCTTGTATTGTGTCCACTTTCCGTCTTTCCTTGCGCAGACGGTAAGTGTCAGTTTGCCTCCTTTGTTCTGCTCCGTCAGCGCATGCCAGTCGTCAATACCAAACTTTGCCCATGCGCCGTTGCAGTGCAACTCTCCTCCTTCCGAACCTCTCACGGTAACGTCGATGCAATCTACCGCCTCATCCATCATGTTAAAGTCTAACGGGGCGATGCCTGCGGGAATGGTCACGCCTATATAGTCAGGGTAAATCGCGGGCAACTCGTCCGTCATAGTCACGTTCTCTGGCTTTGACGAGCATGCTGCCAGTAGCGTGATGACTGCCAATATCCGTATCAGATTCCTCATGAGTCCCTCCTTCCTGCCATCATCCGCTTGGCGTAGTTGGCGTATGGTGAGCCGGGCACGTTGCCCTGCATCTGAATGCACCGCATCGCATCCTGATAACCGATGGGCATCATTCGGTAGCCTCCGTATTGCTGTACCGCACCCATGTACTGTTGGAATCCCTGCAAGTTCCCCTTCAGCAGCATCTCTCCCATGAAGTAATCGAGTGCCATCTTGTTCTCGGGATTGTTCATGAAGAGTAGCCCAAGCATCTTGTCCATCTCCTCATAACTATATAAGAAGTCCTCTTTGTATCTCAGTCTGCGCAACTTGCCATAGACGGGATGGGCGTTTATCTTTTCCTCCTGTCCGAGGAGTGCCTCTGCTTCCTGTGCCCATTCGCGATAAAAGAGTGTCTTTTTCAGCAGATTGAGCTGCTTGGTTGCCGTGCGGTAATGTCCGTTCACGAGCATGCACTCCGCAATGCGTTGGGTGCAGCGCCCGCTTTTCCGACCGTTCAGGATGGATTCTTGGGTGTCGAACATATATCGTTGCGCGGAGTTCACCATACCCAATCGCCAAAAAGCCTCTGCCGTAGGCAGCATGGAAGTGAGGTCTCTCACGCGGGGCATCAACAATGCATCTTCTCCGCTTTGGTAGAAGTCGAACATTCGGTCTGCCAACTGCCGCTTCTGCGCCAAGGCAAGATTTACGCAGTTCGACCAGAACGGGGTCTTTACCTGATATTCCTGCGCCCGCTTCACAATCTCGTCCCATCGCTCGTTCCGCACCAAATAGTCTTGCCGAATCAGCTCGTACATGTCCTTGTCATATCCTTTGCTGATGGCTGCCCATGTGAGTGCGGCTAATCCTAAGATTTCTATTGCTTGGATGACAGGCGCAACGATGCTTGTCCGTCGTGTTCTGGAAGTCTGCCAAAAGTCCTTTTTGAAAGTGGAAAGCCCCGCCAAGATAATGATGACGAGGGGAATGCCCCACATCAGTCCGTTCATCATCAGCGGAATTCGGTAGTATTGCATCGGCAGCATGACTGCCTCCGCCTGCCATTGCGTTAATAGGAAATGATAAGCAACCACTTGGAGCACAGCGAGATAAACGGCAATCCATCCAAGTTTCCATCCGTTTCTCCATCCTTCCTTCTGGGCATATCCCACTATCCGCAGCAGCACATACACCCACGCCAAAGGCCCGACTACCCAATAGATTATCGGCACGATAAGAATATCCCCCCACTTTCCGATAATCTTTGCAATTCTCGTCCGCTCTGCTTTCCGTCCGATATATCCCATGATTCCGGCAGAACTGATTGCAATGATGAGTGCCATCACATAACCTAACAGCACGCTCGGGTCGCCCAACAGCCAAAAAAGTAGTACCGATGGCACGAAACTCGGCAGTCCGAACCCCGTGACCATCCTCACCACTTGCTGCAACGCCACGAATAACAGTGCCAACAGCAAAGCTCCTAACCATTCGATACGATAGAACTGCACGATGAATTCCCCGAGCCAGTCCGCCACGCCCCCCGGCACGCCTCCCCGCTCCCGCAGATAGTCACCCGTCCACAGGAACAGCTGATACTGCTCTTGGTAAGAGAGGGCATGGGGATAAGCCGTGTTCCAAAACAAGAACACGCCGATGCCCATCAGCACCGACAGCCCCACCGTTATGTTTCTTGCCATTCCTTTATGGCTCATCGTTGCAAAGGTACGCAAAGTTTCTAAACTGCGCAATAATTTATTGAAAATATTCCCACGAGTTGTGCGGGATATTTGCACAAAGTGTGCAGACCATCTGCACAACTTGTGCAAAGCATCGGAACAAAGTGTGCGGATAGTCCGAACAACTTGTTCCAACTATCCGCACAAATGATGAAATAATTAAACTATAATCTTACTTCGCCTTGAAGTGCCAGAACGAAGCCTCGCCCCAGCCACCAAGACCACCGAAGTCGCCACCATCAGGATATACGAGCGTCATCTTGTCACCTGTCAGATAGACAACCTCAAAAGTTGTTGGGAATGGGTTTTGGTCGTGCCCTGTGTCCCACCAGTTAATCTGGTAAGGCCACAAAATGGTACCGGCAGTCGTGTTCAGGTTGGCAACCTTCCAGTCGTTACCCTTTACAGGAACGAACTCGTAAGTACCGCTGTTGATGACAGAACCGTCGGCAGCGCAGCGCTTGATAGTGCCGTCAGTGCCGAGAACCATGAATGCATCCAGGTCACCATCGCCGTGGTTCACACCATCCTCGGTGTGTTGTAACTGACCGTTGAATTCGTCAGTGGAGGTAACACCCCACCACTGGCCTTCACCAGAAGTACCAACAGCAGCACCATTGCCACCGCAGTAGCCCATGTTACCCCATACAGCACCCGTAACGGAAGTGTCCCAAGTCCAGCTCTTGCCTTCATCATAGCCGGCAGCCATACCGGAGAGGTCGGTGTCGCTGTAGAAATGCCAGAACGAAGCCTCGCCCCAGCCGCCAAGCGCGCCGAAGTCACCACCATCGGGATATACGAGCGTCATCTTGTCTGCCGTTAAATAGACAATCTCAAAAGTTGTCGGGAATGGGTTTTGGTCGTGCCCTGTGTCCCACCAGTTAATCTGGTAAGGCCAAAGAATTGCACCAGCAGATGTTACCAAATCGCCTACTTTCCATGCAGTGGGGTCATTGGGATTGTAATTGCTAACTGCGAATGTTCCTTCGCGAATTACATTTCCATCAGCATCGAAACATTTGATTAGCCCATCTTCAGAGAATACCATGTAAGCATTGAGGTCACCGTCACCATGGTTAGTGCCGTCTTCGGTGTGTTGTAACTGACCATTGAACTCCTCGGTAGAGGTTACACCCCACCACTGACCGTTACCAGCAAGACCAACATCAGCACCTGCGCCACCGCAGTAACCCATGTTACCCCATACGGCACCCGTGATGGACGGGTCCCATTTCCAGGTCTTCTCACCATAATCGTTGGAAGCAAGGAATCTTACTGCCGGATCCAACTCGCCGGAAACAAACACATTGAAATCCTTGGAGGCAACAATGTCCTGACCGTCTTGGTTGGTATAACGGAAATAAACTGTCTGATTGGGATCAGAACCACGGCGCGGGAACAGCCCCATCACGCCACCGGCCTTACCACGGGAGATAACGAACTCTGAGCCGTCAGCCTGCAAGGTGTAGGCCGTGATACTCGACACGCTCGGGATGTTGAACTTGATGTAGTTACCATCAGCCGCCGGCGTGGTGCATGCCTCGTCTGCATACTGTGCGAACTCAGCACCGTTCAGCAGTTCGGAAGCGGCAATATTGGTCACGTTGAAGTCCTTCTCCTCCTTGATGGGGTCGCACGACGTGAGAATCCCCAGTGCCACTGCGAACAATAATATTGATTTTTTCATATTGCTTTTTCTTTAAAGTTGTGAGAATTAATAAATCGGAGTACCGGACATATTCCAATCCGTGCCGTCGTACCAACCCTTGTTCTGCTTCAGCACGGCCTCGTCGGCAATCAGGTTAATCTGTGCGGGCGGGATGGGCAGGAAGCCGTTGGTGTCGGCATAGCGCTGTGCCCAGCTTGAGGAGTGCTTGATGGCGCTCCAACGGCCGGTGTAGTTCACGCGCGAACCGTTCTGACGCTCCAATGCCACGGCAGCCTCACAGCTTGCACCGGCATCCTTACCAGACCAGCGGCGCAGATCGTTGAAGCGAATACCCTCACCTGCAAGCTCAAAGCGGCGCTCGTTCTTGATGTTCTGCCAAGAGTAGGTGGTCGGCTCCAGACCGGCACGTGCGCGTACCTTGTTCATATTGTCGGCATTACCCGTCAGCTCGGAGTGCATCAGCATCACGTCGGCAAGACGGAGCAGAATGATGTCGGCATAGTGGTCACCCTGGAAGGAGTTACCGTTGTTATTGACAGCAGAAGTGTTGTTTGCACGCCAAACGCCCCACCATGTGTAGTTCACGCTCATATCGCTGAAAGTAGATTGAGAGCAAGTAACAGGCATAATCTTCTTGTTGTAGTAGCCGGCATCCTCGGAGCAGCTCGTTGTGAATACGAAACCTGCAAGCTCGCTCTGTGCATCAAGGATAGTAGCCTTCTTACGCGGGTCAGCGTCAGACCAGTCATCCCACAGGTTGGCATTGACAGTACCCTGTCCCCAGCCCTGTCCGAAAGGCAAAGTCTCAGCACCACCATTGACATGACCTGCACCGTCGTCATCGCAACGGAGACCGCAGTAGAGAGAAGTCATGTTCGTGAAGCCCATACCAATCGTACCATTCCAAGAAGCCATGTTACCAAACTGTACCTGGAACATCTGCTCCTCGTTGCCGTTGCCTGCCCAGTATTTGCCCTCGGCAGCCAAGTCTGCTACGTAAGGATAGTCGGGAGCGGTCAGCTCGTTGGTGTACTGCCAGAGGCGACGGAAGTCATCTACAAGGCGATAGCCACCATTGTTGATAGCATCCTCCAAATAGGAAACCACCTGCGACTTAGAAAGATTGCCGTTTACGCCTTCCTGCTCGGGCAGTTCTACATCTGCCAAAGAAGCGTTGGCAAGCTCACCGGCCTTCTTGTAGAAGCCCTGATAGAACATATAGGCACGAGCCAGATAGCCTTCGGCAGCACCCTTCGTTGCATGACCGTCACCCTGCTGGGTAGCACCGTGGGTCATCAGGTTGGATGCAGTCACGAAGTCAGCAAGGATATGCGGCATGATAACATCCTCTGCGCTCTCCTGTGGGCAGGGATCGGGAGCGGCTGCTGCCCAATAGGCGGGAATGTCACCCCAGAACTGCACGCCCCAGAGATAGAACAGGCCGCGCATGAAGTAAGCCTCACCGAGCAACTGGTTGCGGGTTGTCTCCTGACCAGTCCAATCGAAGGCATCCACGCTGTTGATAATAGCGTTGGCACGAGAAATACCTACGTATGTGCAGTGCCAAGCCACATCGTAAAGACTTTCCTTGTTAGTCATCAGATGGCTCACGGCGTGTGCCTCCACGTCACCTGTACCGCCACCGCCGTTCAAGTCGTCAGACATGAAGTTGGGCACAAGCCACGGGGTCTGCAACGGGTCGTTGGCAAACTGGTTCATCACACCGTAGAGGGCGGCCAGCTCCTTGTTCAGGTCGGCAGCTGAAGCCGGATAGTTGTCGCTTGACGACTGCGTATAGTTTGTGGAATCGAGGAAGTCCTCGCAAGAAGAAAATGCGAAGAGCGCCGCGATTGCCATGAAATATATCTTTTTCATATCTTCTATTCTGTTTTAATGATGATTAGAACTTGATGCTTGCACCAACAATAAAGGTACGTGCGGAAGGATAGAGACCTACATCAACACCGCGTACCCAGCTACCGCCGTTACCACCATTGGAGCCGACCTCGGGATCAACACCCGTGTAGCCCGTGAAGGTGTAGAGGTTCTGCGCCTGTACGTAGAGGCGGAACTGGCTGAAAGGAGAAGACTTCCACAGTCTGGTGAAGTCGTAACCCAACGTGATGTTCTGGAGTTTGAAGTAGTCAGCATTCTGGATGTAGCGGGAAGAAACCCACTGCTCGTTGGTCGTACCAACAGCAAGGCGAGACTGCGTGTTGCTCGTGCCCTCACCGTGCCAACGGTCAAATGCATCTACCGTCCAGTTCTGATACTGGTTAGCGAGCAGAGCGGTGCGGTAGCACTGTGCCACCTGCATACCGAATGCGCCCGAACCCGTGATACCGAAGTCGAAGCCCTTCCACTCAGCGCCGAGGCTGATACCGAGGGTTACGTCGGGATGCGGGTTACCAATCTCGTGGCGGTCCTCAGAGAGTGAAATCTCACCGTCGCCGTTCCAGTCGTCCCAGATGAAGTCACCAGGCTGTGCGTCAGCAAGCACGGCCTTGCCGGCTGCGCGGGCAGCATCAATCTGTGCCTGATTCTGCCATACACCGCTGTAAGACATACCTGAGAAATAGCCAATGGCATGGCCTTTCTCCACGAGAGATATGTAAGAAGAGTTCTGGAAGAGTGCGTTGGAAGTGCCGTCACCGAGTTTGCCGGAAGCAGTACCGAGCTTGGTAACCTCGTTCTTGTTGGTAGCCACGTTCACGTTGGCATGGTAAGAGAAGTCCTTGCCAATCTGGTCGCGCCAAGAAAGGGCAAGCTCAAAACCAGTGTTCTCCACGTCACCGGCATTGATATAGGCGGCTTCCTCATAACCAAGCACCTCGTTGATAGGAGCCTGTACGAGCCAGTCCTTCGTAGTCTTCTTATACCAGTCGAAAGCCAAACCGAGGCGACCGCTGATGAAGCGGGCATCGATACCGATATTCAACTGCTCAGAAGTTTCCCAAGTTACGTCGGGGTTGGGAGCGTTCTTTGCGTATGCACCAGTTTGATAGTTGTTCTGACCAACGGTGTAGTTCATGTCGCTTGAGAACTTATAGCCGTAGTCGGCATAGCCTGTAGGCGAGAATGCAATGTTGGACAGATAGTAGAAGTTACCAATGTTACAGTTACCGTTCTGACCCCAAGAAGCGCGGAGCTTCAAGAAATCCATCCAAGAGCGTGTGCTCTCAAGGAACTTTTCATTTGTCAGCACCCAACCTGCAGATACTGAGGGGAAGTAACCCCAGCGATGACCGCGGGCGAAGTTGCTCGAACCGTCGGCACGGAGGATAACCGTAGCCATGTATTTCTCGTCATAGTTCCAGTTGGCACGACCGAAGAACGAAGCGATGCTGCCCTGCATGGGATTGTCGTAACCGCCGTGACCAGTGATATACTGACCCTCATAGTTGTTGGGTACATTGAAGTCCCAACCGTTGAGCACCATTGAATTCAGGTTCTCTTCATTGACGGAGAACGATAAGTTCATGCCACTGCTCCAGTGTGAGCGCTCGATAGACTGACCCACCAATACATCGATGGTGTTCTTACCGAGTTTCGGCAGAATGTATGAAATAGTGTTCTCAAGTGTGAAGCTCGAACTCATCCACTGATTCATGCTGAGACCGTAGTTCGCACTTGCACTCGTAGAGCTTGACGAGAAGGGGAGCGAAGCACTGCGGCTGTAGCCTGCGCTGTAGCCCGTGTTGAACTGACCGCGATAGCGCAAGTTCTTGATAGGCTCTACAATCCAGTAGAAAGTGCCGCCTACGCCGAAGTCACGGTTGCGGTTCAGCGAGTTGTAACCACCATTGAGGAAATGGTTCAGCGGGTTGGAGTAAATCATGTCGCTGTAGCCAGCACCGTTGTCGCGGTAAGAGGTGAGTGTACCGTCTGGGTTGTAAGGCTCTACGAGCGGAGAAGCTGTGTAAGCACCCTGCATGATGTTCCAGTAACCGTTGCCCTCTGCGAGGTCGTGGCTGCTGTGATACCAGTAGGAGAGGTTCTCACCGATGGTCAGCAGGTCGTGGCTCTCGCCGAGCAAGTCTTTGCCTTGCAGCACGATGTGCTCAGAGTTGATACGACCGCCGTAACGCTTGTAGTCGGAAGCATTGTTAGCACCGAGAATACCCTCATTAGAGCTGTAGTTCAAGCTCATGGAGAACTTGGAGCGGTCAGTACCACCCGTCAAGGTTACAGCGTGGCTGAACTGGAGGGCGTTCTTGTTCTCGTACTCCTTGAACCAGTCAGTACCATCCCAACCTTGGTTAATCTTGTTCAGAATATGTGCGGGCACGAGGCTGCTCCAATCCGTAGCTGTTCCGTAGGTGTTGAAGTTCACCTCGTTGATCAGCTGCATATACTGCTTAGCACCCAACAATGCGGGAGCCTTGTAAGCATTCGACCAGCCTACGAAACCGTCGTACTGAATCTGGAGTTTGCCGGCCTTACCCTGCTTGGTGGTCACGAGGATTACACCGTTGGCAGCACGTGCACCGTAGATGGCTGCAGAGGCAGCATCCTTCAACACGTCGATGCTCTCGATATCGTTCGGGTTCAAGCCGTTCAGACCGTCATCGGCAGTACCGCTCTGGATACCGTCGATAATCAGCAATGGGGAAGAAGTACCAATCGTACCGACACCACGGATGTTTACCTTGAAGCCCTTACCCGGCTGAGAAGAACTCTGGGTAATCTGCACACCCGGCGTGCTTGACTGCATGGCGGTCAGGGCGTTGGTCGTGTTCAGCTTGGCGATGTCCTCACCCTTCACCTGAACCGTTGCACCCGTCACCAACTTCTTCTTCTGCACACCGTAGCCGACAACCACCACTTCCTCGAGCACGGCGTTGTCGTCACGCATCACAATCTGGTAATTCTCCTGACTGCCGACCTTCACCTCCTGTGTCTCGAAGCCGATGAACGACACAACGATGGTCGCACCGGGATTCACGTTGAGCGTGAACTTTCCGTCGAAGTCAGTAACGGTACCGTTCGTGGTACCTTTCTCCACTACGCTGGCTCCGATGACCGGACCCATTGCATCGACTACAGTACCTGTAATCTTCTTTGTCGCCTGCTGAACGTCTTGGACTGATTCAGCGGCATTGGCCTTTGACGAGTAACCCAATCCCGAAAGGACGAGGATACCCATCAGCAGCGCTGTCTTTCTTAATTTGTTCATACTTAAGTATTTACTATAGTTAATTTGGTTATTTCAAACACAAGTAAGTTGCTTTGGGAGAATTTGCAAATACGCATTCCCCTGCCTCGCAAGCCCTTTCCCGGCCTGCGCTGCCATCACGTTAGGAGGAGTTGTTTCTGCTCATACGTTATAGTTTCGTTATTAGTTATCTTATATAATTATTGCCAAAAGATGCGGTTAGGCATACTGAATCGGGTACAAAGGTAATGATTATTTCCAAAAAAACGCCGTATTATTTTGGCGAATAGTGATACTTTTTTCACATTTGTGCAGTTCTTGCCCCGTTTTAATATAAAAAACGTTAAATGCGTTGAATAAGCGTATATTCTACAATGTCGTTTTTCATGTGTAGCGTGCCGCCCTCTCACGCGCGTACCTTTATATAATATATAGCAGCAGGCATTGTTTTCGTTTGCACGCTCCAAACGATGTGTTTGAAGCCTCCTTTCACTCCGTTTGGAGGCTCTTTTCATTTGCTTTGCAGCCTATTTCCCTCTTGGGTGTGACGGAGTGACGGAAGAAATATGAACTTTTTATATAGATGTATTAATCTCTTACTTTAATACATCCTTGTACGAAAGTTGGTTTTCTTCCGTCACTCCGTCACATTATTGTAAAACGAAGGATTTTTGGACGATACCGTTGTAGGTGTTGATGCTGAAATGGACGGTATCGGTGGGAAGGCTGTCGGTGGGAAGGCTGAGATAAGTCTGGGTGGAATAATATTCCGGCACACCGCCTTGGTCGTGATGGAGGCGGAGATGGAGTGCGCGCGTGTTGTCAGAATGGAGCAGGAGGGTGTCGACGATGACGGCGAGTTTCTGCACGGCTGCGGTGTCATCCGTCACGCCCGTCATCAATAAGAGGCTCAAATTCAGGTATTTGCCTGACTTGCTGAGCCATGCACTCTCGAACTTGACGGGGTCAGTGCGCACCTCTTGTCCGAATTCGGACACGGATTTCACGGCAGGACAGGGCACTTGACCAATGGAGATGATTTCTGCCGCAGGCTTGCCGTTGGCGGTTTCCACCTTATTATAATATAGCATGCAACGGTAAGTGGTGTCTGCAGTAGCAATCCATTTGGTGGTTACGAGCTCCGTGGTGGGCAACACCTCGTTGTCATCCGTGATAATCTGGTCAATCCTCTTGTCGCCATTGACCCGCGCCTCGGCGAAATCACCGCGCATCAGGGAGTATTTCCCTTCGCCCTTGTCGTATGCATCTTGGGTACAGGCGAGGATGCCGAAGGCGGCGCAGAGGGCACAGAGCATCTTTCTCATCTTGCGGCAAGTTTGTTTTTGAGCGGATTGGCATACATCGTGAGAATACGCTCACGGAGGAAAGCCTCGTCCTTGTTGGGGAGGGAAATCTTCGCTATCTGACCGTTCAGATAGTTCTCAAAGCGAGCCTTGTCGGCATCGGTGTAGTGGTCAGCATGCTCTGTGTTGCCGTTGAGCGTATCGAATGCGATATAGTTGCAGGGATAAAGTTCGTAGTTCCTGTGAATCTCCCTGTCCATCCGCTCACTCAACGTCGTGTAGAACTCCGTCTTGGGCAGTTCTGCCAATTCGTCAATCCATGCGTTGATGGGTGTGGCAGGGCGATAGACGACACGCCCCTTATAGCCGAAGATGCCCGTCTTCATATTATCGAGGTCGTCCTGACGGCTTTTCTTGAAACCGGGATTGTCGCGCTTCTGCTGAAACTCCTGTGCCTTGAGATAGTCGCACGGGTCGTATTCGTAAGAGATGGTAAGCGGCACGATGTTCTGGTCGCGCAACTTGTCGGCAGGTGTCTTCGCCGTTTCGGGCGCACCCATCGCCAACATCTTCAGCACGGCATCCTGTGTGCGGTCGTCAGAATCCTTGGCGCGGCCCTCACGCTGCGCAATCCAGATGTTCTCCTTCTTTTCCGTGACGGCATAGTGGATATAGCGGCTCATCAACTGACTGGCGCGGAGCGTCTCTTTTGGGGACAGTCCACGGCGCACGGTGAAAGCCTTGTTCATGCGAACCAACCGCTTGATCCACGGATAAATCAGCAGGTTGTCTCCGATGCCAATCTCCACCGTTGTGGGATAACCACCCTTGACGAGCAGCAAATTCAGAAAGGCTGAGTCGAGCACGATGTCACGATGATTGCTGATGAAAGTGTAGCGAGCGGATTTCTGCGGGTCTGCCTCTGCGAGGGCGTGGTCATCGAATGTCGTGCCGTCGGTATGGCGGTTGATGATGTGCTGCACCACGGGGCGCATGAAACGCTTTTGGAAGGCGAGGGGAGACTTCACGCCGAGAAAGGCGAGGCGGAGCAAACCGTTGCGCACGGATTTGGGCAGCCACGGGGCAAACCCTTTCAACACCATTTGAAATTGCCGGTCGTTCAACAGGTCGTTGAACGCCTCTTGCATCTCCTCCGGCTCATACGGCCGTATCTCGTCGAACTCAGGATTAATCATGCAAACTGGTTTTCTATGATTTCTGTCAGTACGTCGGTCATGGAAAGGCCGGCAGCGCGCACCTGTTGTGGGATGAAACTGGCGGCAGTCATGCCAGGCGTCGTGTTCACCTCAAGCATGGAAATCTTGCCCTCCTTGGAGATGATATAGTCAATGCGGATAAGTCCGTTGCAATGCAGGATGTCATAGATATGACTCGTAATCTGGCGCACACGCTCAGTCATATCCTCCGGCAAGCGTGCGGGGGTAATCTCCTGTGACTGTCCGTTGTATTTCGCATCATAGTCGAAGAACTCGTTGGCAGTCACCACTTCCGTTGCGGGTAATACCACCGATTTCTCCTTTGTCTTATAGACCCCGATGGAAATCTCCGTACCCTCGAGGAAACTCTCCACCATTACCTCCGGGCTTTCCATCATTGCCTTGCGGATGGCGGGAGCCAGCTGGTCTTTGTTCTTTACCTTGGACACACCGAATGATGAACCATCGGCAGCAGGCTTCACGAAGCAGGGCATTCCGATGCGCTCCTCTATCTCATCGTCGGAGACAAGCTCCTCATAACCCTTGCGTATCAGCAGGGAATCGGCAACGCTGACCCCATAGCCGCGCAGGTATTGGTTAAGCACGAACTTATCGAAAGTAAGTGCCTCGACAAGCACGCCGCTTGTGCTGTACGGCATACCAATCAGTTCGAAGTAGCCTTGCAGCAGTCCGTTTTCTCCCGGTGTGCCGTGGATGGTGATATAAGCATAGTCGAACAGCACCTTTTTACCATCCTCCACGAAAGAGAAGTCGTTGCGGTCAATCTTGGAAGTGCTGCCGTCCGCAAGTTCCACGTGCCAGTCTAATCCCTTGATATCGACGGTATATACATTGTATCGCTCCTTGTCGAAGAAGGAGTATAGCCCCTGTGCAGAGCGCAGGGAAACGTCGTGTTCCGATGAGTCGCCGCCATACACGATGGCAATGTTTCTCTTCAATTCATTCATACAGTATCAGTCTTGATTCTTGATTTTAGCGTAATTTCTCCATTTGTCTATCAGTGCCGCCATGTCTTGCGGCAAATCCGAAGTAAAGTCCATCTGCTTGCCCGTGGTAGGATGCACGAAACCGAGCGTTCGGGCGTGAAGTGCCTGTCGCGGGCAGAGTTTGAAGCAGTTTTGGATGTAAGTCTTGTAACTCGCCGTGCGCTCGCCCCTCCTGATCTCCGTGCCCCCATACCGCTCATCGCCGAACAACGGGTGACCGATATGCTTCATGTGGGCGCGTATCTGATGGGTGCGTCCCGTCTCGAGGATACACTCCACGAGCGTCACATAACCGTAGCGTTCCATTACCCGATAGTGGGTGACAGCAGACTTGCCAATCTCGGAATCCGAGGGGAACACCTCCATGCGAAGACGGTCTTTCGGGTCGCGCCCGATGTTGCCCTCTATTCTTCCCTCGTTCTCCACGAAGTTACCCCATACCAAAGCATTGTAACTGCGGTGGGTCGTCTTGTTGAAGAACTGCTTGCCGAGCGCGGTCTTGGCATCGGGCGTCTTGGCGATGACGAGCAGTCCGCTGGTATCCTTGTCGATGCGATGCACCAGACCCACTTCCGGGTCATTGGGGTCGTAACTCTCCAAATCCTTCAAATGCCAAGCCACGGCATTGACCAGTGTCCCGCTGAAGTTGCCGCATCCGGGGTGAACCACAAAGCCGGCGGGCTTGTTGATGACCATCAGGTCATTGTCTTCATATACGACATCGAGGGGAATATCTTCCGGCTCAATGGTCGTGTCATAGTGCGGGCGGTCGAGCATCAGCGTGACTACATCGCCGGGGCGTATCTTGTAGTTGCTCTTTACGGGCGTTCCGTTTACATGTATGAACCCCGCATCGGCGGCTTTCTGGATGCGGTTGCGGCTGGAGTGCGGCTGATGCTCCGCCAAGAACTTGTCGATACGGACAGCCTCCTGACCCTTATCGACTTCTATGCGGAAATGCTCATAAAGTAGTCCGTCAGCCTCGCCCCCCTCAATCTCAGTGCCAGGCTCCAGTTCTTCGGAAATGTCCAACCAATCGTCCGTCATCATTCCGAAACTTCCTCAAAGTCGTCAGCCTCTCCAAACATCATCTGATATTCAGGCTCAATATAGTCGGCGTCATCATCATCTTCTCCTTCCCCGTAGTTTCCGCTACCAATGATGAGCGTGAGCGGATGCTCGATGGAAATATGCTCGCCGGCAGATACCTTGCGGCCACGGCACAGGATGCCGTAAACCCAATCCTTCTCTCCGGCAGTCCGTTGGGGCGGGAGCAGCTTGAAGCCTAATGCCATCAACTTGGCCTCCGCCTCGCGATAGCTGCTGTTGTCCACGATGTCAGGGATGGGGAAGGAGGGGGACGACGGGGAGTTCAATGTCACGTAGATGGTATGCCCTGCCTTCACCAGCATACCCGGTGCAGGATTCTGCACCAACACGCAATTGGCTGGCAGTTGCTTGTTGTAACCGGAATCGCTGACGATGATGTTCAGTTCCTTTTCTATCACGATGTCCCGGGCTTTGGCGTATAGCATTCCCTCTAATTTCGGGACAGGGATGGCCTGATCGTGGCGAGTGTACCACTCTAAGCCATATTTCACGCCCAGTCCCAGCAGAAAAAGAACCACCACCATCGCCAGAAGGTGGCCCAGAAGGTAGGCGCTTGCAAACTTGCCGAAGAATTCCCTAACTTTCATTTTCTTTGTCTTCGTTTTCTTAGGCGCAAAGGTAGTTAAAAAAACAGAAAGAAGCAAAGATTACCCTCCACTTCTTTCTGTTTTAACCTATTTTTCCTTTGAACCCCCGGATTTTACTTTCCGTGATGCTCGTCAGAAACCGTTAACTTCTTGCGACCTTTGGCGCGACGGGCTGCCAATACGCGGCGACCGTTCTTCGTGGCCATTCTCTCACGGAAGCCGTGCTTGTTCACGCGACGGCGATTGTGGGGCTGAAACGTTCTTTTCATTGCTTTATACTTTTTTATTTATGATAATTCCATCCAATTTCGGGCTGCAAAATTACTCATTTCTTTTTTAATACGCAAGTTTTATGCGAAAATTAGCGTGAGTTTTTGTGTTTTTTCCGAAAAAGCAGTACCTTTGCACCCGAAATAGCATAAAAATAAAACATTTAGCTTATATGATTAATTCACAAGACATTAAAAAAGGAACAGCCATCCGCATGGATGGTGGCATCTGGGTTTGCATCGACTTTCAGCACCGCAAGCCGGGCAAGGGTAACACCATCATGATCATCAAGGTGAAGAACGTCAGCGACGGCCGCGTATTGGAGCGCCGCTTCAACATCGGTGAGAAGTTGGAGGACGTTGTCATCGAGCGCCGCCCCTATCAGTATCTCTACGAGGATCAGGAAGGCCGCATCTTCATGAATCAGGAGACATTCGAGCAGATTCCCATTGACACCGAGCTTGTTATCGGCCATGAGTATATGAAGGAGAGCGACATCGTGGAGGTAGTAAGCGACACCACTGACGGCACTATCCTCTATGCCGAGATGCCTGTAAAGACCAACCTGCGCGTTGTTCATTCAGAGCCGGGTGTGAAGGGCGATACCGCCACTAACACGCTGAAGCCCGCTACGTTGGAGACTGGCGTTGAGGTTCGTGTTCCCCTGTTCATCAACGAGGGCGACCTGATTCAGGTTGATACGCGCGACGGTTCTTATCTCCAGCGCGTGAAGGAGTAAGATTATGCTTATATGTATTGGCGGAATTCCGCCAATACATATTATCTCTATAACCAGCCTCCTTATCTTCATAACCAGCCTTCTTATTGCAATAACTATCCTTTTTATGAAACTATGAAATACTCCATTATCGTTCCCGTATTCAATCGTCCCGATGAGGTGGATGAGCTGTTGGAAAGTCTTTGCGCCCAGCGCATGAAGGACTTTGAGGTGCTTGTCGTGGAGGATGGTTCGTCGCAGGATTGCAAGTCCGTGGTTGAGAAGTATGCGGACAGGCTCGATGCGAAGTATTTCTGGAAAGAGAATAGTGGTCCCGGGCAGAGCCGCAATTATGGGGCAGAGCGTGCGCAGGGTGATTGGCTGATTGTGCTTGACTCTGATGTGGTTTTGCCGGAAGGATATTTGAAGGCGGTGGACGACGAGCTTGGGCAAGAGTCTGCTGATGCCTTTGGCGGGCCTGATGCCGCGCACGATTCGTTTACCGATGTGCAGAAAGCCATATCTTACTCGATGACTTCTTTCTTCACGACGGGCGGAATACGCGGCGGAAAGGCAAAGCTCGACAAGTTTTATCCCCGTTCATTCAATATGGGCATTCGCCGTGACTTATATCTGAAATTAGGCGGATTCTCCAAGATGCGCTTCGGGGAGGACATTGATTTCTCCTATCGCATTGTGGAGGCGGGTTATAAGACGAGGCTTTTCCCCGAGGCATGGGTATGGCATAAACGGCGCACTGACTTCCGAAAGTTTTTCCGTCAGGTGTATAATAGTGGTATTGCGCGCATCAATCTCACCAAGCGGCATCCCGGCACGCTGAAACTTGTGCATCTGCTGCCTGCCGTGTTCACTTTGGGAGTAATCGTGCTTGTCCTTGTTTCTGCCGTCGGTCGTGCCTTGATGCATTACGATGATGTGCATCGGTGGTATTGGCTTTGTGCGGCTCCGTGGCTGCCGATCCTATTATACAGCTTGATTATCTTTATTGACTCGTCCATGAAAAATAAGAGCCTGAAAGTAGGGTTGCTCAGCGTCCCCGCGGCATTTGTCCAGTTGATGGGCTATGGCTTCGGGTTCTTGGAAGCATGGTGGAAACGGTGCATCCGAGGACAGGATGAGTTCCAAGCATTTGAAAAGACCTTCTACCAATAACTACCTTCAACCTCACAACTTTAAATCATTACTGTGGAAAAACTTAATATCAACCAATGGGCGGCAGAAGATCGTCCACGCGAAAAGATGGCTAATCTCGGGGCGGAGGCACTGAGCAACGCTGAACTATTGGCTATTCTCATCGGCTCGGGTTCTGCGAAAGAGAGTGCCGTGGACTTGATGAAGCGCGTACTCAATGATTGCAAGAACAACCTGAACACGCTCGGGAAAAAGTCCATCCACGAATTATGCGACTACAATGGGATAGGGGAGGCGAAGGCTATCAGCATCCTTGCTGCCTGTGAACTCGGTAAGCGCCGACAAAAGGAAAAGCCGGAGCAACGCCCCGACTTGGGAAGTGCCACAAGGGTGTATAACGAGATGCACCCTCAGTTGCAGGATCTTGATGTGGAGGAGTTTTGGGCTTTGCTGCTCAATCAGCATTTCCGTCTCATCAAGAAAGTGTGTATCTCTCACGGCGGCATTACCGAAGTCTCGGTTGATATCCGAATTATTCTCCGTGAGGCGATTCTCGCCAATGCCACCATTCTTGCTGTCTGCCACAACCATCCTTCCGGCAATCTCACTCCGAGCCGACAGGATGATGAACTGACGCGTAGTATCAAGAAAGCCTGCGATGTGATGCGCATCCATTTCATGGATCACGTTATCATCACCGACGGGCAATATTACTCCTATTATGAGCAGGGTAAACTTTGAGGCGTCGCCTCAAGCCTGATGGGTCATCGCAAGGAAATACTCGTGGATGCGGGTATCTTCGTTGAGTTCGGGATGGAAAGCCGTCACTAACTGATTCCCCTGACGGGCTGCCACGATGCGACCCTCTACTTCTGCCAGAATACGGGCATCGCCGTACACCTTACTAATATAGGGCGCACGGATGAAGGTCATTGGCACCTTACTGCCCACTTCCGCCATATCCTCTTCGGTGTAAAAACTTCCAAGCTGCCTGCCGTAGGCGTTACGCTGGGCTTCAATGTCCATCGTTGCCAAATGGGATTGTGAAAGGAGTATCAATCCGGCGCACGTTCCGAATACGGGCAGTCCATTGAGGATTGCCTCTTTTACAGGATTCAGCAAGTCAAGTTCACGCAGAAGTTTTAATTGCACGGTGGATTCGCCACCGGGAATAATCAACCCGTCCTTCGGCTGTTGCCAGTCTGCAAGCTGACGTATCTGGAATGTCTCTGCACCTAAACGGTGGAGCATTTGCTCGTGTTCGGCAAATGCTCCCTGAAGTGCTAATACTGCAATCTTCGTCATATTTGAAAGAGTCAGTTACTTTCCGCGCTCTGCCATCAGCAGTTCGATCTCCTGTTCGTTGATGCCGACCATTGCCTCGCCCAGATCCTCGGAAAGTTCTGCGAGTATCTTCGGGTCATTGTAATTGGTGACGGCCTTCACGATGGCGGCAGCACGCTTGGCGGGATTGCCGCTCTTGAAGATACCACTACCCACGAACACACCCTCTGCACCGAGTTGCATCATCAGGGCAGCATCGGCGGGCGTTGCCACACCACCTGCGGCAAAGTTCACCACGGGCAACTTACCGTTCTCGTGAACATATTTCACCAACTCGTAGGGAGCCTGCAACTGCTTGGCTGCTTCAAACAACTCATCCTCGCTCATAGATACAAGACGACGAATCTCGCTCTGCATCAGACGCATGTGGCTCACTGCCTGAACTACATCGCCCGTACCCGGCTCGCCCTTCGTGCGAATCATCGTTGCACCCTCAGCAATACGGCGCAACGCTTCTCCGAGATTTTTGGCTCCGCAAACGAAGGGAACATCAAACTTCGTCTTGTCAATGTGGTAGATGTTATCGGCGGGGCTGAGTACCTCGCTCTCATCGATGTAGTCAATCTCAATCGCCTGCAATATCTGAGCCTCCGCAATGTGGCCGATGCGGCACTTTGCCATTACGGGGATAGTCACTGCTTCCTGAATGCCCTTAATCATCTTCGGGTCGCTCATGCGGGACACGCCACCAGCCGCACGAATATCGGCGGGAATACGCTCCAATGCCATCACCGCACAAGCACCTGCAGCCTCTGCAATCTTGGCCTGCTCGGGGGTGGTTACATCCATAATCACTCCGCCCTTCAACATCTGGGCGAGATTCTTGTTCAATTCTTGTCTGTTTTGTGTACTCATTGCTTTATCTTAATTTTGTTTTCTGAAATTTGTCGGACTTGTGCCCCTCATCTTCTTGAAGAACTTCGTGAAGTGGGCTTGCGATGAAAAACCGAAGTCGTAGGCGATTTCCTGAATGGTCTTGTCGGTCGTTGCCAGTTGCCGCTCCACTCCCTGAATCAGGTACTCGTCGATGATGGTCTTCGGGGCTTTCCCACTGATGCGCCTTGTCACTTGCGCTAAATAGCGGCTGCTCACGTTCAGTTGGTCTGCATAGAAATGCACATCGCTGTTTGTCTGATGGTGGCTCTCCACGATGTTGATGAACTCATTGTAGAGCTCGCTGCCTCTTCCCTGCAAGTCACTGGTGCGGGCAATCTGCGTACTGATATAGCTGCGCGCCATCTCCTGTGCTTTCTCTGCCGTCTCTCCCTTGCTCAGATAGACCGCCACGGCACTTGCATAGCGATTGGCCAATCCGTGCATTTGCGTCTCATCGTGCTGAATGACAAGCGTACAGAGTGGCAGCAATCTCCGCCGTATGGCCCACGCAACCTCCTCGGATACAAGTGCATCGCCTCTTGATGAGAGTACCACCGCATCGAGAATAACGTGCCGGGGCTTGTATTTCTTCAGCGCGTGGATGATGACATCAAGCGTCTCCAATGTGCGGATCATACCGAGCTTCACAATCTGCGGCTGAAAGTCGTTCATCA
Organism: Prevotella sp.; assembly: GCA_022511065.1. GTDB lineage: Bacteria > Bacteroidota > Bacteroidia > Bacteroidales > Bacteroidaceae > Prevotella. Next base: position 18,667 of record JAFLSG010000006.1, on the reverse strand, counting down.
CCGCATCTATCTGCCCGCCTACGATTTCCGCAGGTATGTCGTGAAACTGCTGGATGCCCAGCGTGGTCTGCACCGTGATGGAGGTGACGGCAGACAGGGCGTAGCCTCCCAGAGCCGATATTGTCCTGATATCCGCCTGCATACCCGACCCACTGGTGGAGTCTGACCCGGTAATGGTCAATATAGGGCTCGCCTCGTTCACGGGTGCAAAGGAAACACTTTTTTTCCGAAGTGCAAAATAAAGTTCGCTTTTTGACAAAGAAAACGTCATTTTGTATAAGAGATTTGGTCAATCGGAAAACTTTGCCTATCTTTGTCTGCCGTAAACGAATGAAAATGACACAGGAAGAGAAGACACAAATAGAAGAGCGGATTGTGGATGTGTTGAAGACCGTCTATGACCCGGAAATCCCCGTCAATATCTACGACTTGGGGATGATTTACAAGATAGATGTGCAGGACGATGCATCGGTGGAACTTGATATGACGTTTACCGCTCCTAATTGTCCTGCCGCCGACTTTATTCTCGAAGACGTGCGCACGAAGGTGGAGAGCGTCGAGGGTGTGAAGGGGGCGAACGTGAATCTCGTGTTTGAGCCGGCTTGGGATCAGAGTATGATGTCCGAAGAGGCTCAGTTGGAACTTGGATTTATGTAGTATGAAGAATGTCTATTTCCTCTCCGATGCCCACTTGGGGTCTCTTGCCGTCCCTCATCGGCGGATGCAGGAGCGTAGGCTTGTGCGCTTCCTCGATTCCATCAAGGAGAAGGCATCGGCGGTCTATCTGCTGGGTGATATGTTCGATTTCTGGTACGAATATAAATATGTGGTGCCCCGTGGCTTCACCCGCTTTCTCGGCAAGCTCTCGGAACTGACCGATATGGGTGTGGAGGTGCATTATTTCACGGGCAACCACGATATTTGGGCGTACAATTATCTGGAAGAAGAGTGTGGGGTGATTCTTCATAAGCATCCCGAGACTACGGAGATTTATGGAAAGATGTTCTTTTTGGCGCACGGCGACGGATTGGGCGACCCGGATAGGAAGTTCAAAATCATCCGCAAGGTGTTCCATTCCCCATTCTGCCAATGGGCATTCTCTAACCTCCATCCCCGTTGGGCGATGTGGTTCGGGTTGAACTGGGCAAAGCATTCGCGGCTGAAAAGACCCAATGGCGAGGAACCGCCTTATATGGGTGAGAGCCGCGAGCATCTCGTGCTTTTCACGAAGCAATATATCCAGCATCATTCCAATGTGGATTATTTCATCTACGGCCATCGGCACATCGAGGTGGATCTGCAACTGACGAAGAAGGCGCGGATGATTATCCTTGGCGACTGGATTAGCCACTTTTCTTATGTCGTCTATGACGGCAGCCACCTATTTGTGTCTCAGTATATTGAAGGACAAAGCAAACTATGATATGAAAAAACTACTGATTATGATTCTTGCCGCCCTGTGTAGCGGCACAATGTCGGCACAAACCAAGTCTGTGTCGATACTCGGTGACTCGTATTCCACCTTCGAGGGCTATATCACGCCCAGCACCAACGAATTGTGGTATTATGCAAAGAATCCTGCCTCGAACACGGATGTTTCTGATGTTCGTCAGACATGGTGGCATCAGGTGATTGCTGAAAACGGATGGCGGCTATGTCTCAACAACTCTTATTCGGGCGCAACCATCAGTTACACAGGCTATAATGGTAATGACTATAGCGAGCGCTCGTTCAACACCCGTATGGATAATCTCGGTTATCCCGATGTCATCTTCATCTTCGGTGCAACGAACGATAGTTGGGCAGGTGCGCCCATCGGTGAGTATAAATACGAGAACATCACGAAGGCTGACCTTTACGAGTTCCGTCCTGCCTTGGCGCGGATGCTCGAGTGGATGACCAACCGGTATATAAATACCGAGATTTATTTCATTCTGAACAGCGAGCTGAAGGATGACATCAATACGTCGGTGAAAGAAATCTGCGGGCATTATGGTGTTCCCTGCATCGAACTGGCGGATATCCACAAGATTGCCGGTCATCCTTCCATCAAGGGTCATCGCCAGATTGCAGACCAAGTGAATGCTTTCTTGAAGGCGCGGAAGTAATCCGGTTATTGAGGGTATGTTTTTCTGAAGGTTTGGGAGTAAGCGAATTATTGTGGGCGCACGCCTTTAAACGCAAGGAAACGAGCGGATTATAGATTGATGCGCTGGTAAGCCAATCGCTCTGCACCATCCAAAAGATAGATGATGCCGCAATAGCCGAAGCCATACTTTTCCAAGGCATTGCGCATGGGCGTATTATCACGGTGGGTATCAATACGGATGTTGTTGGTTCGGCGGAAACAATAGTCAAGTACATCTCTCAGCACCCCATGGACATCAGGTGTGCTCGCGATGCGGTGGATGACGTGACAGGGCTGCAAATCATCTAACCATTTCCCCTGATAAATCTGGTTATAAGTGATGTCAGGCCCCTCCACGAAAGCAAAAGTGGCAATCGGTTTCCCATCCTCCTCCATAAGATAACTATCCCCCCGCGCGATGTCATTCTCGATAACCTCCTGTTTCGGATTGCCATCAGTCCATTGCTCCATATTCCCCGCAGCCCGCATCTTTTGCCTTCCGCATTCTATCAGTTCCATGATGCGTGGCACATCCTCCGGCTCTGCAAGTCGTATTGTGCGATTCCCCTTCGTATAAAGTGGCATCTTATTCGCATAAGGTGCCACTTTATCTTGATAAGATGCCATATTATCATACTGAGAAGGCATCTTATCGTTGTGAGGAGATTTCTTATTTTGCCAACATGCCATATTATTTCGCCAAGATGCTATTGTTATTAGAATAATAGGAACTCTTTTCCACCATTGGTTTCATTATTACCCCACTACATTATGATGAAATACTCCCTATACTACGAATGTAGTGCCAGCAAATCCTCTATTTCCTCCTCTGTGGAGAGGTTAAAATCCCCGCTGACGGAGTTTTTCAATGCAGAGCCCGCCAAAGCGAAGTCTAAATTTCGCTGATCATCATCGGAGCGGTTAAGATGCGCATGGAGATAAGCGGCGAGATAAGCATCGCCAACACCCATCGGGTCAATAACTGGGTTGATATCGTAGATGTGCGTAGTGAAAAGTCGTTTGCGGTCATAAAGCACGCCAGAAAGCGTATGATGGTTGGTGGATATCTCATTGCGCAAACCAAGGATGAATTTCTTGCATCGTGGGAAACGCTCGGCGATACGGCTGAACATTTCCGTATATGCTTCGGCATCAATCGGATAGTTGGAATCCATCGCCTTGAAAGGAATGCGTGGCAAACCCGATACAAGTTCCCATTCGCCGGCATCGCCGAAGATGATATCACTATATTGCATGAGTTCAGGCAGCACTTCCTGCGCACGCGCACCATAATTCCAAAGGTTCTTGCGGTAGTTGATATCACAGGCAATCGTCAGTCCCATCTTGTCTGCCGTTTGCACAGCCTCAAAGGTCGCATCAGCGGCATCCTGCGAAACGGCACACGTAATGCCCGAGCAATGAAACACATCCACTCCCTCAAAAGCCTTTTGCCAGTCAATCATCCCCGGCTTCAGCGAATAGAATGCCGAGCCTTTGCGGTCATATACAATGTGAGGCGAACGGATGGAGACGGAATCCTCAAAATAGTACGTCCCCATTCGTTCGCCTCCCCAATGGATATGCTTGGTATCAAGTCCCAATTCCTGCAATCGCATCTTGCAGGCTTTCCCAATGTCATTGTTCGGCAAGCAAGTAACGTAGCGCACGTCATTGCCAAGCATCGCCAACGAAACGGCCGCATTCGCCTCACTTCCGCCAAAATTGGCGTTCATCACATTCCCCTGCGACAACCGCATGTGGCTGTCCTTGGAAAAACGAAGCAACACTTCGCCGAAGGTGACGATTCTCATAGGTCTGCAAATTGAATTGTATAATTTACAAATGCTTATAATCTGTCAAAATAGTTCTTCAACCACTCCATACGGGTGTTCAACCACTCTTTCAGCGACTGGACTTCATTCTGATAGCTTCCCCAAATATCATATTGCTTGTAAGTGTAATGATAGAAGGTGCCCCACTTGTTCTGATTCTCTTGTGCAGAATACCTCAAATATTGGGCATCCCTGTTGATAGAAGAAAGAAGATCCGTCTTATGCCTATAGAAATAGTTGTATCGCTCTTTGAGCTTCGCAACGAAAACCGGGTCTTGGAAAAGTCGGGTGTACCATTGCGACCAATCCAGCATAAGTCCCTCAGGCTTCATGGCGGTTGTATTTTTTTCCTTTACATTTCCAAAAGCGATATCAAAATCCCAGATTGGTCCCATTTTCAGTTTGCCACCTCGCTTCAGGTTCATGTAGCAACTGTAATGGAACATTGAATCTTCATTTTTCGCAATTTCATGAATCAGATACCAATCAACGAAAGAATCCAAGTCGATGTAACGTTGCCACCCCTCATTCGCATCTCTGAAGAAAGGACCGAAAAGAGCTTCTTCCGTAGCCAAGACATAATCCTGTATATAATTGAAGTTGTCGTCATCAAACTCCACTTCTGGTTCGGAAATGTCAATCGCGTAATCAATATGATTGGAAAAGAAATAGCGAGAGCCATCTTCATTTGGCGCTCTTGCTTCAACCTCTAACAAGAAACCGTCATCCCCTACAGCTACGCGATGGTTGGCAACCTTGATTTTCTCGGCCAGCAAATACGTTCCATTGTATTTCCCGTTGAGGATGACCTCTACGAAATGCCCACTGGGTGTCCAGTCCAAGTTGCTCATCTGACCCAAATAGAATGCCAGCTGATTGCGTAGCATAGACTTGTCGGTATAATTGGCAAGCAGAACCCATGATTTGTCTTTACTTTCTCCTAATAATGAAGTCTTTTCAAAGAATTTCATGCGATAAGGCTTCTTCGGCAGTCCCCATGTGGAATTACCTCGCCCTTTGATCTGTAGGTCTGCTGTTATGGTCTTGCCTGCACTACGTGTCACTACATCTTCCGTCAATGTCATACGAGCCGTCAGGTATTCCTCCTTTGATATGATAGGCATTTCGCCTTCGGTATCAATTTTGAGAATAGGAAGACCAGTATATGAATGCACATACACCATATATTTTACGGTCTTGTCAGCTCCCGTAACAACCAAGGGGACAGGAACTCTAAAATCGTGTTTCGTCGTGCCACTAATAGCGCCTGATCCATCAATGGTAATGCTGTTTCCTTGGATTTCAAAATGAGGGATCAATTGCTTGTTGGCATTTATTCCAGGAATCCAGCATTCAACGACACTATCTCCCAGAATCTCACACTTGATGTTCTGGTTAAGTGTTGGGTTATCACTTGAAAGGAACTCCATAGACAGCAGTTTGGTTTTAAGAGGGTCATCACCTGCCGCAAGAAGACTGTCAATCCTGTTTCGCAGACTGTCAGCACTCTCCCCTAAGTCCTTATTCCTGTCCTTCTGGTCTTGGTTGCTGTCCTTTTGTTCTTTATTGCTGTCTTTTTGGGCACCATTCGCCATTTCCAGCTCATCAGCGCGGGAAAAATATTCTTCAAGATCTTTCGTACATGAAGATAGGCAAATGAAAGCCAAGACAAGTGGTAGTATCTTCTTCATCATGGCAATGCGCCGTTTAACCATTCAAATCGTGACTCCAGCCATCTTTTCATTGAGCTGACTTCATTTTGATATATAATCCACGTATCTAAGTTTGAAGATTTGTAATCAGCAAAAACTCCCCACTTATTATCGTTCTCTCGTACAGAATATTTCAGATATTGCCCGTTTGCGTTAATCTCGTTGATGATGTCATTCTTATGGGCATAGAAATAGGCAAAACGCTCCTTTACTTTTTCTACAAACGCAGGATCTTCAAACAGGCGCTTGAACCAATTGGTGTTTTTGATTACAAAACCGCTTGGCTCAGAGTTCCAGCCGTTGGCAAAAGCATACTCAAACTTCCAAAGCGGTCCCATCTTCAACTTCTCGCCCCTTTTAAGGTGCATATAGCAGTCAGCCTGAAACGCTCCATTCTCGTTTTTGGCAATCTCGTTGATTAGATACCAATCAACAAATGAATCCATGTCCAAATATTTTTGCCACCCTTCGTTAACATCCGTGAAATTTGAACCGAACAAAGCACTTTCCGTAGCGTCAAGGTAATCTGCAATATATTTATAATTGTTATCACCGGTCAGCGTGCTTGGAGCCATGATGCTTACTGGTTGCTCAAGCTTTTTGGTGCTGAAATGCGACCCTGTGGTGGTAGCATCAATCTTCAAGATATATCCATTAAGTCCTACGTTTATTCTATATGTGTTGTTCTCCAATCGGTCTCCTAACATATAGGTGCCATAATATCTGCCATTAAGCATCATCTCCACATAATGGAAACGCGGAGTGAAACTTAGATTACTGATTTTCCCCATATAGAAAGCAGTTTGGTTACGGAGCATCGTGTTGTCATCCGCGTTGGTAAAAAGTTCCCAGTCATTGTTTTGCGGTTCGTCTAAGAGGGAAATATTCTTGGTAAATGTGATGGCATATGAGTTTTTGCCAATTTGCTGAGAAGGCCAAACATCAGATACGTACCATTTTATTTCCCCGACATTTTTAATCTTTACACTTGCCTCGATAATATCTCCTGGAGCCCGGGTCTTTACATCTTCCACCAGTTTAAATGCTGCATTGTAATACTTATTGTCCACGGATATATCTTCCCTGTTTGTCGTTTCTATCCATAGTACGGGCAGACCAGTATATGAATGCACATAAACGGTGTAATTCTTAGTCTGTTGTGCATTGGTTATAGTTAGCGTAACAGGTTTTTTGAAATCGAAAATAGTAACACCACTTTCAGCTTTTTTCCCATCAATGGTAAGACTTTCGCCTTTAAACTCGAAACGCGGAATCAATAGTTTATCGCTGGTAATATTGGCAATCCAACATTCCACGACATTGTCACCAACAATTTCGCATGCAGTATTCTCAACGAGTTGCATGGGATTGTCCGATGCTAAGAACTCAAAGGAAATCAGTTGAGGCTCGTTTTTCTGTTGTAAGAAATCGTCCAGTTCCTTGTTTTTGTCCTCAATGTCTTTTTCCAGTTGTTCCCCTTCCTTCTTGAGGTCTTCTCCTTCCTGTTTGAGTTCCTCTCCTTCTTTCTTGAGGTCTTCGCTTTCCTGCTCAAGTTGGTCGAGCCGTTCTTCGATTTCAGTAAGATCCGTGTTGCAGGCAGTGAAGCAAAGCAACAGCATGATGGAAAAAATGCTTTTTTTCATATTGTTTTAAAAATATATATTTTAATGTGAGTTCGGCGAAACGACAATGCATGGGGCATCGTCTTCTCGTCGAACTCACGTTGTACTGCTTCTTACAGCAGATTCATCGTGTCGGTGGCAATCATCAGCTCCTCGTCAGTGGGGATGACCACAACCTTGACTTTCGAGTCATCGGCAGAGATGATAGCCTCCTCGCCGCGCACACTGTTCTTCGCCTCGTCGAACTTCACGCCGAGGAATTCCAAGCCTTTGCAGACCTCGGAGCGCATGGAAACCTGATTCTCGCCTACGCCGGCAGTGAAGACAATCACATCCACGCCGCCCATCGCTGCCGCATAAGCGCCGATGTATTTCTTGATGCGGTAGAAGTACATGTCCTGTGCCAATTTTGCGCGCTCGTTGCCTTCCTTTGCGGCATTCTCTACATCGCGCATATCCGATGAACCGCCCGTGATACCAGCCACACCGCTCTTCTTGTTCAGCAGATTGCTCATGCCGTCGGGGTCAAGCCCGAGTTTTTTCTCAAGGAAGGTGATGGCACCACCGTCGATGTCACCAGAGCGCGTACCCATCACGAGACCCTCCAACGGAGTGAGCCCCATCGAGGTATCTACGCACTTGCCATCTACTACGGCAGCAATGGAACCACCATTACCTACATGGCAGGTAATTACCTTCGTACCCTCTGCCTGCATGCCAAGGAATTCCAATGCACGGGCAGACACATAGCGGTGGGAGGTGCCGTGGAAACCATAGCGGCGCACGCCGTATTGCTCATACAGCTCGTAGGGAATGGCATACATATATGCCTTGGCGGGCATCGTCTGATGGAATGCCGTGTCGAACACACCAATCTGCGGCAGGTTCGGCATCAGTTCTTTTACAGCGTTCACACCTTTGAGGTTAGCGGGGTTGTGCAGCGGAGCCAAGTCGGAGCACTCCTCGAAAACCTTCAGCACCTCGTCGGTCAGCACAACAGACTTGTTGAACTTCTCACCGCCATGCACCATACGATGACCAACGGCATCAATCTCGTCCAACGACTTGATAACACCGATTTCAGGGTCGGTCAGCAACGAGAAGATGAACTTCACACCCTCGGTATGCTCGGGGATGTCGTGCATGATTTGTTTCTTCTCGCCGTTGGCAAGTTTCACTTTCACGAATGCGCCGTCAAGACCGACGCGCTCCGCGCCGCCCGATGTCATCACGCGCTTGTCATCCATGTCGTACAATGCGTACTTGATAGAGGATGACCCACAGTTCAATACGAGAATCTTCATATTCTTTTGATTATTTTTTTGCGTCCATAGCCTGGCAAGCCGTGATGGCTACCATGTAGTAAATATCATCAACCGAACAACCACGGCTCAGGTCGTTCACAGGGCGAGCGATGCCTTGGAGAATCGGACCGATGGCGATAGCATCACCAAGGCGCTGCACGAGTTTGTAACCGATGTTACCCACCTCAAGGTTCGGGAACACAAGCACGTTGGCCTTGCCCGCAATGTCAGAACCAGGAGCTTTCTTCTGACCTACGCTCGGCACGAGTGCGGCATCAGCTTGCAACTCACCATCCACCTTCAGCGTCGGGTCGAGCTCTTTTGCCAATCGGGTAGCCTCAATCACCTTATCTACCACCTCATGCTTGGCGCTTCCCTTGGTGGAGAAACTCAGCATGGCTACGCGTGGGTCAGCGAAACCTGCCACCGACTTTGCGGTCTGTGCCGTGCAGACGGCAATCTGCGACAACTGGGCAGCATCGGGCATCGGGGTCACTGCCACATCGCCGATTACGAGTACGCCATCCTCGCCATATTGCTTCTCTTTGGAGATAAGCAGCATACCACCGCTCACGCAACTGATGCCCGGGGCGCACTTGATAATCTGGAGTGCGGGGCGCAGCGTGTCGCCTGTCGTGGAAAGTGCGCCGGAAATCTGACCGTCAGCCCCTTCCGTCTTGATGATCATACAGCCGAGATAGAGCGGATTTTTCATCAACTCACGAGCCTGCTCGATGGTCATGCCCTTGCTCTTACGAATCTCAGCAAGTTTCTCTGCATATTCCTCGCTCTTCGGGTTATTCTCTGGGTCGATAATGGTGGCCTTGCCAATGTGCTGCAAGCTCCATTCTCCTGCCAGTTTGTTGATTTCATCGGGATTGCCGATGAGGATGATGTTCGCGATGTCGTCGGCAAGCACCTTGTCTGCCGCACGAAGTGTGCGCTCCTCCGTTGCCTCGGGGAGCACGATGCGCTGCTTGTTTGCCTTAGCGCGCGCAACAATTTGATTTAATAAATCCATAGTTTGTTTTATTTAATTTAGACTGTACTTTTGTCACTTTCTGATTGCAAAAGTATAAAAAATAATCTGAATGCCCACAAACAATCAGTTTATTTTTCAGAAAATTAAGTCACGCCCCGCTTTATAGTACAAATATAAGAGAACCATGCTATATTGAAAATTCCGTACATCCGTATCCTTACCCCCGTTAAGCACAATCCCATTCTGTGCGGGACGATATTTTGTCTGGTGCTTGACGACACCTCATTTTGTGCTCCGTAGTGCGCCATTTTGTGCTCCGCGATGTCTCATTTTGTGCTCGACAGTTCCTCAATCTGTGCTCCACAGTTGCACGCCGGAGCACAAAATGGCGCATCGTCGAGCACAAAATCCTACGCGCGCGTACCTTAATTATATAGTATAAGGCAGAGAAAACGAAAAATGGGGCTTTTCGGTAACTTTCGTCCTGATGGTTTTACACAGGGTGAATGCTGTAATGGGAATGACTAAATTACAAGACAAATCCTGTCATACAAGCTCTTTCGTCAGGATGCTCTCAAGCTCCTCGGCAGATAGGCGGAGGCGGAACTCGCCTTTGGAGGCGACGGAGATGCCGCCCGTCTCCTCGGAGACAACGACAGCCACCGCATCGCTTTCCTGTGAAATGCCCATTGCCGCACGGTGTCGGAGTCCTAATTCCTTGGGAATATCCAAGTCGTGGCTGACAGGCAGAATACACCCTGCCGCCTTGATGCGCTTCTTGGAAACAACCATCGCACCGTCGTGCAGGGGAGAGTTCTTGAAAAAGATGTTTTCTATCAACCGCTGGTTGATGTTTGCGTCTATCTGCTCGCCCGTACTGATGATGTCCTCCAACGGTACGGCACGCTCGATGACAATCAGTGCGCCGACTTTTCCCTTGCTCATGTTCATCGCTGCCATGACAATGGGCATGATGGTTGTCTTGATGTCGAACTTGTCCTGCTCCCTCTCCTTTGCCGTGAGGAAGAATTTGCGGATGGCGCGCATGCCCTGCCTTGCCCCGATGCTGTAGAGGAATTTGCGGATGTCTTCTTGGAAAATCACGATGAGTGCTATCACTCCCACGCTGACTAACTTGTCGAAGATGGAGCCGAGCAGGCGCATCTCAAGTATCTGCGACACGAAGAGCCACGCGATGATGAAAATCATGATGCCGATGAACACGTTCAGCGAGCGCGACTCGCGCATCAGCCGGTAGAAATAGTAGAGCATCATGGACACGAGCAGGATGTCGATGAAGTCTTTTATGCCGAATTGGAAAAACACAGTATGTTATTTTAGCGGGTTATCGTTCAGTAGTCTTGTCAGCTTGCAGCACTCCACCGCTTCTTTCACATCGTGTACGCGGAGGATGGAGGCACCTTTCATCAGCGAGAGAGTATTTAGCACGGTCGTGCCGTTGAGGGCTTCCTCGGGTGTGATGCCGAGTAGTTTGTATATCATGGATTTGCGGGAGATACCCACCAATAGCGGGAGTTCCATGACCGAGAGTTTCTCTAATTCATTCAGCAGTCGGTAGTTCTGTTCGAGGGTCTTCCCGAAACCGAAACCGGGGTCGAGGATGATGTCTTTCGCACCGAGGTCACGCAGCTTTTGCACTTTCTCCGCAAAACTGAGCAACATCTCGCGAAGCGTGGGCTGAACGGAGGTAAGCACGTAAGGCACACGGAGCTGTACCACCATACGGAAGATGGCAGGGCTAGCCCCTTCGCTCACATCGTTGATGATGCCGGCTCCGAACTCCTCCACCGCCATTCGTGCTACATCGGGGCGGAAGGTATCGACCGAAAGGATGGCATCGGGCAGTTCACGGTGTATTATATCCAGTCCGAAACGCAGTCTGTTCATCTCCTCCGCCTCTGTCGTTTCATCAGCTCCGGGGCGTGTGGAGCATGCGCCGACATCAATGATTGTACCGCCTTCCTCCACAATCTGCAGGGCGCGCGAGGCAATCTCCCGTTCCATCTGCTTTCGGCTGCCGGCATAGAACGAGTCGGGCGTTACGTTGAGGATGCCCATCACGCGGGGCTTGTCAAGCTCCAACAGTCTGCCGTGTATGTTCAGCGTATAGTCCATGCCAGTTGTATTGCCTCCGTCTGCTATTGTTATCAGGTTATTTCAGACTTGCCTTGAGTCCGCGGATGACGCTTGAAGTGAATCCAGCGTGTTCCATCTCGTTCAGTCCCTTGATGGTCAGTCCACCGGGCGTAGTGACAAGATCGATGGCTTGTTCGGGGTGCATGCCACTTGCCTGCAACAAGTCCACCGCACCTTTCAGCGTCTGCATCACAACCTGCTTTGCCTCGTCAGCCTTGAATCCAATCTCCACACCGCCTTCGGAAGCTGCGCGGATGTAGCGCATGGCGTAGGCAATACCGCAGGAAGCAAGGGTTGTGCCTGCGGCGAGGTGCTTTTCGTCAGTGAGTAGGGCAGTACCCATCTGGTCGAAAAGGGTCTTCACTACCGCCGTCTGCTCCTCCGATGCCCCGATGGGGACGATGAAGGTCATTGACGAAAGATGCGCAATGGCGATGTTGGGAATGACGAGGAAAAGTGGTGGGCAGTTGGGCACCCAATGATGGATGTCTGCCGACGGAATACCCGCAGCAATGACAACAAGCATCTTGTGGCTCGCATTAAGTGCGGGAGCAATACCTTTCAGCACCTGTTCCACAAACCACGGCTTGACACATACGCATACAATGTCCGTCTCTTGGGCTGCCTGAAAGTTGTCGGTAGTGACTGACACTCCCTGCATGGAAAACTTTTCGCGCACGGCTGCGGATGGGTCGCTGACGATGATGTCCCCGTTGCGAATGGACTCGCACTTGATGAGGCCTTCCACCGTTGCGCCACCCATGGCTCCGGCGCCAATCATTGCTATCTTCATAGGCATTTCTTCAGTCGGTTGATGAACTCGTCCGCCTCCGCCTTACTTAGACAGAGAGGGGGAAGGAGGCGCAGAATGTTAGTGCCCGCACAACCCGTAAAGCAGTGCTGCTCATAAATGAGCGGTTGGCGCACATCCTTATGCGGGCAGTCGAGGTCGATGCCAATCATCAGTCCGCGCCCGCGCACATCCTTAATCTTCGGACTATCTATCTTCTTAATCTCGCCCATGAGGTAGTCACCCGTCTCACGAGCATTCTCCACAAGCTGTTCTTGCTCGAACACATCAAGCACAGCAAGTGCTGCGGCACATGCAAGGTGATTGCCGCCGAACGTAGTGCCAAGTTGCCCATAAACGGGTTTGAACTCGGGAGAAATCAGTACACCGCCCATCGGGAAACCGTTGGCGATACCTTTGGCGACCGTGATGATGTCTGGTTTGATGCCGAGCCACTGATGGGCGAAGAAGCGTCCACTTCGTCCGTAGCCGCATTGTATCTCGTCGCAGACGAGGACTGCCCCATGCTGCTTGCATGCTTTGGCAAGGCCTTGCGCGAACTCGGCGGTAGCCATCTGTATGCCGCCGACACCCTGGATGCACTCGATAATGACAGCACAGACATCACCTTTCGCTAACTCCGCCTCCCAAGCGGGGAGGTCGTTCAGCGGCAGATAAGTCACGTGACCGTTGTTGTTGATGGGTGCGATAATCTTCGGATTGTCAGTTGCTTCCACGGCAAGACTTGTGCGCCCGTGGAATGCCTTCTGACAGGAAAGCACGCGCTTGCGCCCGTTGGTAAACGAGGCAAGCTTCAGGGCGTTCTCGTTGGCTTCCGCGCCGGAGTTGATGAGGAACAACTGATAGTCATCGTACCCGCAGATGCTCCCCAACCGCTCCGCAAGTTCTACTTGCAGTTTGTTGATTACCGAGTTGGAATAGAAACCGAGCTTTGACACTTGCTCTGTGATTTTCTCGATATAGTGCGGATGCGAGTGTCCGATGGAGATGACGGCGTGCCCGCCATACAAGTCAAGATACTCCTGCCCCTTGTCGTCCCAGACCTTGCAGCCTTGACCTTTCACGATGTTCACGTCAAAGAGGGGATATACGTCGAATAGTTTCATTGCTTAGAATGCGCTTGCTTTAAGTTTCAGTCCGGCAGTCTCGTCGATGCCAAACATCAGATTCATGTTTTGTACTGCCTGTCCGACAGCTCCTTTCAGAAGATTGTCGATGACGGAAGTGACGAGCAGCTTGCTGTCAAAAGCGTCAATGTGGACGAGGCACTTGTTGGTGTTCACTGCCTGCTTGAGGTCGAGTGGCTTCTCTACATAGTGCGTGAAAGCGGCATCTCGATAGAAGTCTTTGTAAGCGGCAATGATGTCGCTACCATTATAGCCTTTGGGCAGACGGATAACCTCGGTGGCAAAAATGCCCCGGGCGAAGTCACCGCGGTAGGGGATGAAGTCGATGGTCGCCCCCTCCTCTGTTCCCAAAGGGGGAAGTGCCTGTCCGCTCTCCTTTTGCAACTGGTTCAGCGATTGGTAAATCTCTGCCAGATGCTGGTGCGTGAAAGCCTTGTAAATGCTTAGGTTGTTGTTGCGCCAAGAGAAATGCGTGGTGGCTCCTGGCTTTTGCCCGGCACCGGTGCTTCCCGTGATGGCATTCACGCTGATGTCCTGTGTCAGCAGTCCGAGCTTGGCGGCAGGCAGCAGTCCGAGTTGAATGCAGGTGGCGAAGCATCCTGGATTAGCCACGTGCTGCGCCCCTTGGATTGCCACCCTGTTCAGTTCCGGCAGACCATAGACATAGTCGTGATTACCCTTGATGCGGAAATCCTGTGCCAAGTCGATAATCTTCACGTGTTCTGGAATGCTGTGCTCCTTCAGGAATGCCTCGCTTTTTCCGTGACCGAAGCAGAAGAATACCACATCCACCGCGTCGAACGGCAGTTCGTTCGTGAAGGTCAGGTCTGTTTCACCATAGAGACCCTCATGCACATCACTCACAGGATTCCCGGCATTACTCTCCGAATTGGCGAATACAATCTCCGCCTCCGGGTGGTTGAGCAGCAGACGAATGAGTTCGCCTCCCGTATAGCCTGCTGCTCCCAATATACCTATTCTAATCATTTTATCGCTGTTCGTCGGGATGGATTCCGTAATACACACGCAGTGCCGTGGAGCTAACCTTAATGAAACCCTTGGCTTCGTCGGCAGTCCAACCGGTCTGAGTCTCGCCGTACTCTCCGAGCTTGCTCTTTGTCAGGTCATCGTTAGAGTCGATGCCGACAGTCTCAAATCCGTAAGGACGGAGCTTGAGGATGGCCGTGCCGTTCACGTTGCGCTGGCTGGAGGTCAGCATTGCCTCGATGTCTGGCATTACCGGCTCCAAATACTGGCTCTCGTGCAGGAACATTCCGTACCAGTTGGCTACTTGGTCTTTCCAATACTGCTGCCACTTGCTGAGTATTGATTTCTCCAAGAGGCGGTGTGCCTCGATGATGAGTTTGGGAGCGGCAGCCTCGAAGCCCACGCGTCCCTTAATACCGATAATCGTATCACCCACGTTGCAGTCGCGCCCGATGGCATAGGATGCACCGATTTCCTCTATCTTTTGAATTGCTGCCACACGGTCGTCGAACTTCTCACCGTTCACGGCGGTGATTTCTCCTTTCTCGAACGTAATCCGCAATTCTGCTTCAGGCGCTTCTGCCGTTACGTGCTTGAGGTATGCCTCTTCGGGCAGCCCCTGTGTCGGGTCGAGCAGTTCACCACCGCAGATGCTTGTACCCCAGATGCCCACGTTATAGGAATACTTCAGTTTGGCGAAGTCTGCGGAGAATCCGTGTTCGTTCAGGTAATCTACTTCTTCCTTGCGGGTCAGTTTCTTGTCGCGGGTCAGCGTGATGATTTCCACACCCGGTGCCATCACGAGGAAAGTCATGTCGAAGCGTATCTGGTCGTTGCCTGCGCCGGTTGAGCCGTGGGCAATGGCGTCTGCGCCGATTTCCTTGGCATAGCGTGCAATGGCGATGGCTTGGAAGATGCGCTCGGAACTGACGGAGATGGGATAGCAATTGTTGCGCAGTACGTTGCCGAAAATCATGTATTTCAGCGACTTGGCATAATATTCTTGCGTCACGTCGAGCGTCACGTATTGTACCGCTCCCAACTTATAGGCGTTCTCCTCGTTCTTCTTCAGTTGTTCCTCGCTGAATCCGCCGGTGTTGGCGCAGGCAGCATATACATCCCAACCATCTTGGGCTAATTTCATCACCGTGTAGGAGGTGTCAAGACCTCCCGAAAAAGCTACTACAACTTTCTTGTTTGCCATATCTTTTGTCATTTAATCTTTTTGTTCGTTTGCTTCCCCGTCTATGCGGCGTATCCGCTCGATGACCTCATCGGGTATTTTGGCGGGGAGGTGTTCTGTCGGGTCATAGAGCATGGCCGTGCAGATGCAGTATTTCCGTCCTGTGCGGTGTAGTACATCCACGTTCACGCAGCCCTCGCATCCCTTCCAGAAAGCCTCGTCGTCGGTAAGGTCGGCGAATGTCACGGGCTGATAGCCCAATGCCGTGTTCATGGCCATCACGGCAGCTCCGCTTGTCAGCGAGAACACTTTTGCGTGCGGCCAACGGGTACGCGCGAGGGAGAAGGTCATGTCCTTGATGCGCTTTGCCACGTGGTGACCTCGATAGTCGGGATGCACAATAAGTCCCGATGTGGTCACGTACTGCTGGTTTTCCCACGTTTCGATGTAGCTGAAGCCTGCAAATTTGCCGTCTTTTGTCAGGGCAATCACAGCCTTGGCCTCCTGCATCTTCTTGGTCAGGTACTCGTGCGTCCGCTTGGCGATTCCCGTGCCGCGCACTTTTGCAGCTTCCGCAATCGTCTCTAAGATAGTGTCCACGTACTTCTCGTGTTCCGGTCCTGCTACAAAAATTTCAATTTCCTCTTGTTCCATTTTTATTGTTCAACATTCTGTCCTATTTCATATTGGGCACCACATCGTTCAGTGCTTCGCTCACCTCCTGATGCGTTACTCCCTCCTTGATGACGACGAAGATGGTGTCGTCACCAGCGATGGTTCCCACGATTTCCGGAATGTCGCTGTTGTCAATGTTCCATGCGATGGAGCTGGCGTATCCCGGTCGTGTCTTGATAATGCCTATGTTACCAGAGAAGTTGATGCTGATAAATCCCGGCACCTTCATCATCTCCCGGATGCTGTTGGGCGAACTTACACGCTTGTACATCGTCTCATTAGGCAGCACATAGACATAATTTCCACTCATTGATGCAGCTTTTGCCACTTTCAATTGCTTCAGGTCGCGGCTCAGCGTGGCCTGCGTGATTTTGAAGCCTTCCTTTCGTAGGGCATTCAGCAACTCATCTTGGCTGCCAAGCTGCTGGCTTGATATGATGAGTCTTAATGCCTCTAATCTGTTGTTCTTAACTTTCATGCTGGTATATTTATACAAAAATCGGTTGCAAAATTACGCATTATTTTGCATTCAACCAAATAATTATGTATATTTTTGCAATAATTACTTCTTCATATCGAAACCGATGCGCACGCCGTCATAGTTCTGGCTCAGCTCACCGATGGTCTGCAAGTTCGCATTACCGCTCAGTTTTGACATCGTCTGCAGCAGTGTCAGCAGTTTCTTTGCCTCGAACAGGATGGAGATGCCGCCCGTTGCTTTCTTCGTGTAGCAGTTGATGCTGAGCAGCAAACCTTGCAACTTGACTTGCTGCGTAGCCTCGTCAAAGGTGTATTTCCCGTTGAAAGTCGTGCCGGCAATCTTCGAAGTGAATGTCCCGTCCTCGTTGAAGGTGATGTACGTGTTAGCGGAAGACAGCCCCACCTGCTGGTAATAGGGCAGCAACTTCTCTTCAATCTGCGCGGCAGCCACCTCACCGCCTGCCTTTGCCAACAGGTTCTCCGACGTGAAGGCACAGCCTGGACTGTTGTACTTCCATGTCCCGACCAAGTTCTTTGCGGTCACTTTGTCAAGTCCGATTACGCTTGTGATGGCGTCCACGATGCCGTTCCCCTTGGATACAGACCCAAGTGCTTGTCCCATGCTTCCGCAGCCCATTGCCATCAGGCCGGCAAAAGCCACTGCTAAAATCTTCATTTTTCTCATCTTTTTTAGTCTTATAGTTATAATAATGTGTGCAAAGTTGTAATTACTCTCCTCGAGTTTTTCCGCCGCAAAGATACACATTATTTCCGAGAAAGCGAAACTTTATGGATAAGTCGTTCTAATAAGTAGCCTTCTTACGCTGATAAGATGGCTGGTTATTTTGATAAGATTGCCAGTTGCAAAAGTTAAAAAGCGTTACTATAGTGTTTAGGCATCGTAAATACTATACTTACGACCTCTAAATACCATACTTGTGATGCCTAAACGTTATACTTACGACTTGTAAATTCCAAACCCAAGCCATATACTTATATGGCGCAATCATAGCAGTATTCAAAACGGGGTGATGTGTCCATTTCCCTCTTTCATTTGAATATGCTTTGTAATGGTCCGCCCCGTTTATTGCATGGCCATTTCCCCCCCTTAGCTCGACGAAGTCTCATTTTGTGCTCCGTAGTGCGCCATTTTGTGCTTCGCGATGCTTCATTTTGTGCTCGACAGTTGCATGATTTGTGCTCCAGAGTTGCATCGCGGAGCACAAAATGGGACATCGTCGAGCCTAAAATCCTGCGCGCGTACCTTAAATATTATATATAAAGAAGCAGATTCGGGGATGACAGCCGTGTACTGGACTGTCTGCCATGTGCGGGGAAAAACCGGGGCGTTTGTCATATATGGGGGCGGAGAAGCATATATTTGGTATAATATATGTGAGCGGACAGGCATCCGTCCTCGCTGCCTTATTAGGCCCGTTTTTCCCTGTTTTCCTCCCTTTTTCCTTCCTTTGCGGGCTCATTTCTTTGATTTATGTCAAACAAGTGGAAAATTTTGCATTTATATCGAAATTTCCGTTGAAAAGTTTTGGTTGGTATTCGGGAAAGCATTACCTTTGCACCCGCTTTCGCCCTTCAGCGGGGTGGAAGGTACAAAAAGAAAGAGTTCTTTGACAGATTGCACAGACAGAAGTAGTACAAGGAAGCGG
>JAFLSG010000059.1:1631-15432 GCA_022511065.1 Prevotella sp. | reverse complement strand
GAGAGTCCAGCATCCCGGCACATATTGTTCTGCGAAATATGTTTAAATATTGGGTAGTTTTTCTGGTATGTCAAGCGCTTATACCGCAATCGCGACATTGGGCTTCCAGAGGATAGTCTCACCGGCATAGAGCGAGGCCTGCACATCAATGATGCGCTGATTGGAGGAGCCACGGAACAGGAGCGTCTCGTCGCGGAGCGACTGGACGAACGGGCCATCGACCAGTACATCTATCTGCTCCAACAGCTCCCGCTGCTCCGCATGAATCAGACTCTCGAATACAAAACCCGTGTAGCACCAGATATCCTTGTTCGTGTCGCGGTGGATGGCGGCAGCAAGCTCGGCGAAGCCCGCCGCCTGATACATCGGGTCGCCGCCAGTGAAGGTGACATTGGCGTAGGGGTCGGCGACGATGATGCGCATAATCTGCTCCGTCGTCATCTCCTCACCGCCGTCAGCCGCCCACGACTGCGGATTGTGGCAGCCGGGACACTGGTGGCAGCAGCCCGCACAATAGATGGACGTCCGGAAGCCCGGCCCGTCCACCATCGTGTCTTCTATGATACTCAATACTCGAATCATGCCTCGTCAGCGGGGAATAGGTCTTGCATTCCGTGATCCACATGGGTCACGCGGTCGTGCAGTTCACAGAGTTTGCCGTAGTTCCAACGGTCGGTTGTACCCACGAGGTAGCCCGTGATGCGCTGCAGTTTGTCGATGCGCTTGCTTCCGCACTTCGGGCATTCCGTCAGGTTGTCGGCAGCATTCTCGAAACCGCAGTCCATGCAGCGGTTGCGGTTGTGGTTCACCGAGCCGTAGCCCATGTTGAGCCTGTCCATCATATCCACCACGCTCATGATTACCTGCGGGTTGTGGGTGGCATCGCCGTCTATCTCCACATAGAAGATATGACCGCCGCGCGTCAGGTCGTGATAGGGAGCCTCCACCTCCGCCTTGTGGCGGGCAGAGCACTTGTAATACACGGGTACGTGGTTCGAGTTGGTGTAATAGTTGTGGTCGGTCACGCCCTTGATCTCGCCAAACTCCTTGCGGTCTTTCTTCGTGAACTTGCCGGACAGTCCTTCAGCGGGCGTGGCAAGCACGGAATAGTTATGGTGATACTGATCGCAGAATCCGCTGACACGGTCGCGCATATAGGTGACAATCTTCAGACCCAGCTCCTGTGCCTCCTCGCTTTCGCCGTGGTGCTTGCCGATGAGGGCAACCAGACACTCCGCCAGACCGATGAAGCCGATGCCGAGCGTACCTTGATTGATGACCGGCTCGATGGTATCGGTGGGTCCGAGCTTTTCAGCACCTATCCACAGGCTCTTCATCAGCAATGGGAACTGCTTGGCGAAGGCGGTCTTCTGGAACTGGAAGCGCTCATCAAGCTGCTTGGCTGCTATCTCAAGTTGCTCGTCGAGCTTCGCCATGAACTTGGCGATACGGGCATCCTTGTCCTCCACGTTCATGCACTCGATGGCGAGGCGCACGATATTGATGGTGGAGAAAGAGAGGTTACCACGACCCACTGAGGTCTTAGGACCGAAACGATTCTCAAACACACGGGTGCGACAGCCCATCGTAGCCACCTCATGTATATAGCGCTTGGGGTCGTCAGCACGCCACTCGTCCGTCTGGTTGAAGGTAGCGTCGAGGTTGAGGAAGTTCGGGAAGAACCGGCGCGCCGTCACCTTGCAAGCCAACTGGTAAAGGTCGAAATTGCGGTCTTCGGGCAGATAGTTCACGCCGCGCTTCTTCTTCCAGATCTGAATCGGGAAGATGGCCGTCTCGCCACCGCCCACACCGTCGTAGGTGGAGAGCAGCAGCTCACGCATAATGCAGCGACCCTCGGCACTCGTGTCCGTACCATAGTTAATAGAGGAGAACACCACCTGGTTGCCACCGCGTGAGTGGATGGTATTCATATTGTGGATGAAAGCCTCCATCGCCTGATGCACACGGCTGACGGTCTTATTGACTGCATGCTGCTGCGCACGCGCCTTGCCTGTCAATCCGTCGAGCGGTTTCTTCAGGTAGTCCATCAGCGGCTCCTCGTAAAGATCCTTATAACTCTCGCCGTTGAGTTCCTCTAAATTCTTCAGCTCCTCGATATAGCTCTGGCGCACGTAGGGAGCCAGATAGAAGTCAAAGGCAGGGATGGCCTGACCTCCGTGCATTTCGTTCTGCGCACACTCTAATGAGATACAGGCAAGCACGCTCGCCGTCTCGATGCGCTTCGCCGGACGACTGGCACCATGACCAGCCACGAAACCACAGGTGAGGATATTATCGAGCGGATGCTGACAGCAGGTAAGCGACTTGGTGGGATAGTAGTCTTTGTCGTGGATGTGGAGATAGTTGTGCTCCACGGCCTCGCGGCTTTCCGGCGAGAGAAGATAATCATCGACAAAAGGCTTGGTAGTTTCCGACGCGAACTTCATCATCATTCCCGCAGGTGTGTCAGCGTTCATGTTGGCGTTCTCGCGGGTCACATCGTTGTTCTTGATGTTCACGATGTCCAAGAACACATCGCGGGTCTTTGCCTTACGGGCCACGTTACGCTGATGACGATAGGCGATGTACTTCTGGGCAACATCCTTGCGGCTCGACTTCATCAGCTCCACCTCCACGGAGTCCTGAATCTGCTCCACCGTCATCTGACTGTCGCCACGCTGTGCGATGCGGTCGGTGATTTGATACAAAAGGCGCTCGTCCTCGCCTTTGTCGGTGTGGAGCATGGCCTTGCGGATGGCGGCCATAATCTTCTGCTCGTTGAATCCCACGATGCGCCCGTCGCGCTTCACTACTGTCTGAATCATATTGTTTTATTATGTTTTAGTTTTCTACTTTCATTGGCTCCGGCATCAAAGCCGAAAAACGACACAAAGTTATATGATTCATTCGTAAGTTTCTCATTTTGGACAACTTTTATCCTGTTAATAAATGTAAACCACTTGATTTACAGATAAATACAAAAAGAAAACGGAAACTTTTTAAATAGTTTCCGCTATATAAGTTATCCAAAATGGAAAACTTTAGCAACAGAAAAGCCTGTATAACTTTTCCATTTCCAGCAACTTATCGCTGCCAATCCGCGCTATTCTCCCTTCGCCTTGAATGCCAGGGCGTACATACGAATCTGTTTCACCATCGCCAACAGACCGTTGCTGCGCGTGGGGGAAAGGTGCTCCTTCAGTCCGATGCGGTCGATGAAATACAGATCTGCATCGAGAATCTCCTGCGGCGTGTGCCCGCTGAGCACCCGAATGAGCAACGCCACGATGCCCTTCACGATGAGTGCGTCGCTCTCTGCCGACAGCTGAATCAGTCCGTCGGCATAGTCGGCCTGCAACCACACGCGGCTCTGACACCCGTCTATCAGGTTGCTCTCCACTTTATATTTTGCGTCAAGCGGGTCCTGTTCGTTGCCGAGGTCTATCAGCAACTGATACTTGTCCATCCAGTCGTCGAAACCGGAGAACTCTTCTATAATCTCGTCTTGAATTTCGTTGATGGTCATAATCCTGTCCTTTTTCCTATTTATCTGATTCTTCTTTCGTGGATTCCAGTTTGAAGAGCTTGTCGCTCGGGCGCACCTTTCCCGTCACGGGGATGCTCACGCGCGTGCCCTGCTGCGCCACCTCCACCGCCGACACATCGTCGTGGATTTCCGTGGCGGTCACATACATCACGCCCGTCGTCGGCCCTGTGATGAGCATACGGTCGCCCACCTTGAAGGTGTTGGCCTCCACCGTGAACTCCGCCACGCCCAATTTAGAGAAATACTTCACGCCCTTGCCGATATACACTTTCCGCTCCGTGGCGTTCGAGCCGTAGTTCTTGTTCCACTCGCCGAGTGTCTGCCCTTGATAGTAGCCGTCCCAAAAGCCTCGGTTGAACACGGTGGCAAGCCGCTCATCCCATTCGTCCTTCTTTTCCTCGGTGAACGTGCCCTCAAGCACCGCCGCGATGGCCTCCTTGTAGCACTTCACCACCGTATAGACATACTCCGGCCCGCGGGCGCGCCCCTCTATCTTGAACACCCGCACGCCCGCCTTCATCATGCGGTCGATGAAGCGCACGGTCTTCAGGTCCTTCGGGCTCATGATGTATTTGTTGTCTATCTCCAACTGGTTGCCCGTCTCGTTGTCGGTTGCCGTGTAGGAACGGCGGCATATCTGGATACACTCGCCCCGGTTGGCACTGCGGTTGGCGTTGTGCAGACTCATATAGCACTTGCCACTGACCGCCATGCACAGTGCGCCGTGGCTGAACATCTCGATGCGTATCAGCTCGCCCGACGGGCCGCAGATATGCTCCGCCTCCACCTGTCTGTGAATCTCCGCCACCTGTTCCATGTTCAGTTCCCGCGCAAGCACCACCACATCCGCAAACTGGGCGTAAAAGCGCAGCGCCTCGATGTTGGAGATGTTCAGCTGCGTGGAGAGATGCACCTCCTGCCCCACCTTATTGCAATAGGTCATCACCGCCACATCACTCGCGATGACGGCGGAGATGCCGGCCTCCTTGGCTGCGTCGATAATCTCCCGCATCAGCGGAATGTCCTCGCCGTAGATGATGGTGTTCACCGTCAGGTAGCTCTTGATGCCGTGCAACTTGCAAGTGGCAGCGATGTCCTTCAAGTCGTCTATGGTGAACACGGAGGCGGAGTGCGCCCGCATGTTCAGTTTCTCGATACCGAAATAGATGGAGTCTGCACCCGCCTGAATAGCCGCCGCCAGCGACTCACGGGAGCCGACGGGTGCCATAATCTCAAAGTCTGTCATCTTCATAGGGTGCAAAGGTACAAAATAATTGAGAATTTAGGAACAAGAATGCGAGAATTGGGATTTTTTCGTAATTTTGCAGCATGGACTTTTTACGCACATCAGTCATCGTATGAAGCACCTGCTGCCTATCCTCTGCATCGCCGTCCTTTCTGGCTGCACACCCAAAGAGCCGGAGCATTTCACCACAGAAGTGCTCAACCGCATGACGCCCGTGAAAGACCAGGGGGAGAGCGAGACCTGCTGGATCTACGCTATGCTTGCCGCCATCGAGACGGAGCATCTGCGGTGGGGCGACTCGGTGAATCTCTCGCCCGCCTATATAGAAAAGGTGTTGGAACAGGAGCCGCAAGCACCCGAGAGCGGGCGGGGCATGGGCAAGACACTCATCCGCCTGATTCAGAAGCATGGCATCGTGGGCTATGATGCCATGCGCTCCACCGACCGGCAGCCTCCCCGATGGGTGTTCATGCTCGGCATGCAATACACGCCACAGGAGTTTGCCCGCAGCGTCTGCGCCCCTAATGAGTATATCGCCCTGACAAGCAACCGCCAACTGCCTTATTATAAAGAAGTGGAGATAGCCGAGCCTGACAACTGGCTGCACGACCGCTTCCTCAACATCCCGATGGACTCGCTGCTGCAAAAGACCGAGCGGGCTGTGCGCCATCATCATGGTGTCTGCTGGGAAAGCCGGAAGCATGCGATGTCAATTGTAGGCATTGCGCACGATGATGCGGGCGGGAAATACTTTATCATGAAGAACTCGTGGGGCACGGACAGACCGCACGGAGGACTCGACTACCTGCCGTTCGACGAGTTTAAGGAAACCACCCTTGCCGTGGAGATGACGCGCGAGGCTTACGCCGAACAGGACACGGCTATTCAATAAAACAAGCGCGGGATGCTTACTGCACCCCGCGCCTGCTTGAATCTTATTCAGTCTCAAAACCGAAATACTCTCCTTTATAAAGAGAAGGCACGCCCTTTGTCATCCATGCCGGCGCAGGCTCTCCTTTCAGATAGTGGTCGAAGAACTGCTGCAGGCGGATGCTGAGGTCGATACGGTTGCGACGCTCCACAAGGTTGTGCGCCTCGTTGTTGTATTGCAGCAACCATGCAGGCTTACCGAGGCGGCGAAGTGCCATAAAATACTCGATACCCTGATACCAGGGCACTGCACCGTCGGCATCATTGTGCATAATCAGCACGGGTGTTTCCACGCGGTCTGCCTTGAAGAGTGCAGAGTTGGCGATATAAAGCTCCGGTGCTTCCCAGAGGTTTCTGCCGATGCGGCTCTGTCCGTGCTCATACTGTCCTTGGCGACTGTTACCGCTCTCCCAACGAATACCGCCGTAAGCACTGGTCATGTTGGACACGGGCGCACCCGAACCGGCAGCCTTGAACATATTGGTGCGTGTGATGAGGTAAGCCGTCTGATAGCCGCCCCAACTCTGTCCCTGTATCGCCATGTTGTCCTTATCCACCCACGGGTTCTTTGCCAATGCCTCGGCACCGGCGCAGATGCAGTTGTAGGCGCTCTCGCCCGGCAGTCCCGTTGTATAGACAATATCCGGCACAAAGACGAGATAGCCGCGACTGCAATAGAAGGTGATGTTTATCGTACTGCGGCTTGGGGCCGGCTGACGATAAGAGAACAAGGTCTCGGAGTTGCGCTCATAGAAGTAGATCATCACGGGATACTTCTTGGTCTCGTCAAAGTTCTCTGGCTTGAAGAGCAGACCTTCAAGCGGCGTGCCGTCGTAGGCGTTCCACTTGAACAACTCCGCAGTGCCCCAGAGATAGTCTGCCTGCTGCGGATTGGAATCCGTCAGCCGCTTCTCGTCTTTCCAGTTGGTCGTAATATGCAGTTCGGGACTGTTCTGGAAGTTCTCTTTCTGATAGATGTAGGCTTCCGCATCGCGCGCCTTTTGGAGGGCGGTATATTGATAGTCGCCCTTTGCCAACAGGGTTGGCGTGGCTTGGCGCAGTGCCTTCAGCGTGGCATAGCCGCCCTGCTTGGTGGTGTTGTCGAACACGCTCAACAGGATAGCCTCCTTCGGACCGATGGTCTCGGAGCGCCACATTTCCCCGAAGTTGCCGGGCACGTGCGGTATCTGCTTCGTGCGCACATAGCGGTAGGTCACGTTGGTTGCCCTGCCATGACCGTTGGTCAGGTTGATGGCTGCAGAGCCATCGGGCGCCAGCATCCATATATCGTAGCGGTCATTGATGAGCACGTAGGCATCATTCTCCGCCCATGCAGCAATGCCGTAGGCTCTTGGCTCACTTGGTGTGTCGCTCTGCTCGTCCCAGAAGTTCACCTTTGCCTTGGCACTGATGTTGGCGGTCTTCTCGGTGGTCGTGTCGTAGGTAAACCACGCCTGTTGGTCACCATCGTACCAGATGAGGTATCTGCCCGTAGGCGACACGGCCATCTGTCCGAATGTGCCTTCCATAAACGGCGTTCGCTTGCCGCTTTCCAAGTTGATGAGCGACACTTCCTGTGGCACGGAATACTTCCACTGCGTTTCTATCATATGGTTCGTGCGGTCGGCACTGACTGCATAGCTTGCATTTCCCTGCTTGGGAAGCACGATATGGTCATAGACACTCGTGGTGAGCGGTGTCAGCACGCCCGTCTTGGGATTCACTACACTCAGACAGGTGCGCTCCTTGATGCGGTTCATGTTCTTCAGCTCCGAGGGAGGAAGCTCCGGCGCATTCCATGTCCAGAGGTCAAGCCCGGCAGTCTCGAAAGGTACGCGGGTGGTGTCCTTCGGGGCTATGTGCTGTGCCACACCCGCAAAGATGCGCTGACCGTTCTCACTGAAGAACGGACTGCTGTATTGGTTAAGTCCCCATCCGTCGGGGAGGTTCTGCTTGTAGTCGGCAGCAACGAGGCGGTTGGCAGCCGCATCGCTCACCTTATAATAATATAGTTCGCAGTGCTTCGTACCTGTGTCGGCGGAGTCGGCAGAAGCCAAGTAAAGCACTTGCTCGCCGGCTGCATCGAAGGTCGGCAGAGTATAGAACTTATGCCCGCTACTCAGCTCGGTGGCTGTGGCGGTGGCTACGGTGTAGATGCCTACCGTAGGGTGCTTCTTGCCATCGTCGGTGGTATAGACAAGCACCCGACCGTTGTTGTCGAATGCGTATTTATCCACCTGCTTGATGGTGTCGTTCTTGGCGCTCTTGAAGTGATAGACCACCAACGGCTTACCGCCTTTCGTCTTCTTGCTCACGCCGGTTGTATCGGCAGAGATGAATGCCACGGCATCATTCCCTTCCGTACCCACCTTGTAGGAAGCGGCAGCACCTATCTTGGTCAGTTGGAAATCACTCAGTCGGATAACTGCCAACGTATCCTTTGGCATCTCATCCCCTTTCTTCTTATCGATTTTCGCCTTGCGCGTATCGGCAAAGAACGGTTTGATGAGGCACACGGCATATTGCTCATTGGGTGTCAGCGAGAGGTTGTAGCCACGGGCAATCTGCAGTTCCTGTCCGTTCTTCGTGCGGCGCAGGGTCAGCATGCCGTCACCTTCCTGTGGGGCTATCTGGAAAGAGACATAGTTGCCCTTGGTGGAAATCTTACTTGCCTCCACGTGTTTCCAAGCATCATAGACACTATGATCCAACGGTTTTTTCTGTGCGTAGCTTGCTGCGGTCAGCAGCAGGCTGCATAATAATAGCATTTGTTTCATAAAATAGCCTTTGAAATAGTTTTAGGGGAATGCCGACCTACTCATCGCGAGCAGGTCGGCATTGTCATTATTCATAGAGAGATTTTAAATTAGTCCACAAGATCATTGTAGTTGGTTTCCCTGTCGGGAATTGCCCAAGTCCAGTTGTTGCCGTCTTCTGGTTTGATGGTAATGGCAAACTGTGTATGCCAGCTACCGCCATCAGCCTTGGATTTACGAACGATAGACTGTCCCCAACGCTTGTAGTCGAACCAGTCATGTCCCTCACCCCAGAGGTCAAAGCGACGATACAACTTCACTTCCTCCAGCAGGTCGTTGCCCGTCTTGGTGGATTTCGTATAGGCTGCGTCGTAACGTGAGGTTACATCATAGAGCAACTGCTGTGCCTGTGCATCCTGATTGAGGTGGCAGTCAGCCTCTGCCTCAATGTAGTACATCTCTGCTGAACGGAACAGGCTGAACGGACCTCCACCCGGCTGGAACTCAACCAAGAACTTGAAGTGCATGTAGCCATAAACCAGTGATGTAGAATAAAGGCGGTCGCCATTCTCTGCGAAGGCACGGTTATACAATGTGCCAGTGCTTCTGCCCGCAGCATCACACTCTGCCCACTCCTCTGCCGTAGGCACAAGGAAAAGGTTACGGCGTGCGTCTGTCTCGGGAATCTGGTCAATCAGTTCCTTGCTGATAGCCACAGGATAGGTACGCTGCATGCTGGAGCTTGCATCAGATGCAAGATAAGCATACATGCTATAGTAGTACAATGTCTGGTCTGAGCCGTCATATACACCCCATATCCATTCGCTGTTGGGCGTATGGAAACCATCATTATACTGTGCAGGAGTCATCAGGTCATAGCCCTGACGAGCCATCTGCGCATACTTGGCTGCATTTGCCCAGTCCTCGCGAGTGAGGGCTGCGCGTGCATAGATAGCGTATGCCACGTTGAGGTCAGGCTTGTAGAACTCGTCTGCACCACGCTTTCTGCCGCTGCTCTGGAACAGGCTGATAGCCTCGTCAAGGTCGGCATATACCTGCTGATAGGTCTCTGCCAGTGTTGCAAGTGCCTGGCTGCCTGTGGACTGATCAACACGAAGCACAACACCGTTTCCGCTGCCCTGCTGGTCTGACCAACGACGACCATAGAGTTCTGCAAGGCGGAAGAAGGAATAAGCACGGAATGTCAATGCCTGTGCTTTCAGATAAGCCTTATCCGTATCAGTACCCTCTGCCTCGTCAATGTTGCAAATTACACCATTGGCGTTGCTTATCAGCTTGTAATAATAGTACCAGGGATAGTACAAGTAAACGCTGCTCGTATTCAGGTGATAGGTAGAGTTCCACAAGGCAGCCCAACCCGTCTGGTTACATCTCTGCGTATCGTTACCCGTCACGCCACCATACCAGACATTGATTGTTCCCTCACCATTCAGACCTTGCGTGCTAAGATACTGTGAGGTCATGGCCTTGCAAATACCATTGATAGCCATCTCTGCGGTCTCGGTCGAGCCAAGGATGGTTGCTGTTGCCTCAGCGCTCTCTGGCGTTGTGTCCAAATAATCGTCAGCGCATGAGGTCAATCCCAAGACAGCAATGCTCAATAATAATATATTCTTTTTCATAATTGTTATTCCTTAAAAATATTATTAATATGTACGCGATTGATTAAAACTTAACATTCAAGCCCACAGAGAATACTCTCGGAGTAACGAGATAGTTGCCTTGAGAACCAGAGTAAGAATACTGCGGGTTCATACCCTTTCTGTGTGTCAATGTGACAAGGTTTTCACAAGCGACAGACACGCCAATACCTTCAAGGTCAATCTTACGTACGAGTGTCTTCGGGAGCTGATATGACAGGTTGATGTTCTTGAATACAAGATAACTTGCATCGGTCAGCCAGCGTGAAGAAATAGCATTGAGGCTCGGGGTGTTGCTGCCAGAAGGCAGAGTAGCCGCATTGCTGAGAATAGGTGTTCCGTTGGGATCAATTGCGTCGGTGGCGGTAGCATTCTCAAAGCGCCATGACTTCATTACGTCCTCATGAAGGGCATAAGGCGTGCCGCTCGGATTCATCAGTGACTGATAGTTGTACTCCATCACCTTGCCACCCAGCTGATAGGTGAACAGCGTTGCGAGTGTCAAGCCCTTCCAGCTTATATTGAAGTTGAAGCTTCCGAATGCCTTAGGAATGGAAGATCCTCTGAAGTCACGCTTTGCGTAGGTGGTCAGGTAAGAATATGCCTTACCGTCGATTACAACCATTGCCTCAAGATTCGTTCCCGTAATCTCGGTACCGTTCTCCTTGTCACCATATACAGTGCCGTTCTCTGCGGTGAAGAAATAATCCTCCTCATTGAACGCATAGAGCGAGAAGCCGTTCTTGGTGTTGATACCCTCCCAGATGTACGGATACCAAGCGTAGCGGTCCTTGCCTTCTACAATCTTGCGCACGGTGCTTTCCACGATACCGTCCTTGTTCTGCTCAGGCAGCTTCACCACCTTGTTCTTCAGGAAGGTGATGTTAGCACCTACGTTGATACGCCAGTCGCGGTTCTTGAACACATCCATGTCGGCAGAGATTTCCACACCACGGTTAGAAATAGTACCAAGGTTCTTCGTAATGGTAGATTCTGCTGCACCAGTAGTCGTACCACCTGCTGACAGCGGGTTATATACATCGAAGAGCAGGTCTTTGTTGCGCTTGTCGAAATACTCAACGCTGAAATTCAGACGGTTGAGCAAACGACCATCAACACCGATACCCCAAGACTGACCAGTCTCCCACTTCAAGTCATAGTTTGACAACTGAGAAATCCAGTAAGCACCCTTGTTGGCATTCTGTCCGGCAGTATAGAGAGCCATATAGCCATAGTAACCTGCACCGGCATCATTACCTACTTCACCATAGTCGGCGCGAACTTTCAAGTAGTTCACCCAATCCACATCCTTCATGAATTCCTCGTTGCTAACAACCCAGTTAGCACCAATTGACCAGAAGTTACCCCAGCGTGCATCCTTTGCAAGGCGTGAGCTACCATCACGACGGAAAGAAGCCTCAACATTGTAACGGTTGTCATAGCCATAGCGTACACGACCGAGATAAGACTCCGTAGCATACTCACTATTGTAGTCGTACAGACTGGTAATATCCGTGAAGTTACGCAAGTTATTTCTGCCCTCAAACACCTGGTTTGTCTTGTAAGCATAGAGGTAGTTGTAGCTGTAACGGAAGTTCTCATGTCCAATCAAGGCATCAACAGAATGAACTCCATATTCGTGATTCCAGTGCAGTTGCTGCTGGAAGGTATAGTTCTTATAAACGTATTCAGTACGGTTACCACGACCGTTACTACCCTTACCGTCACCAATCAGTGCCGAGTCATATCCGCTGTTTACGCTATTTCTGATATTCAAGTTACCCTTTACAGTGAAGGTGAAGTTGTAGGGAAGGATAAAGTCTGCGTATGCAGTACCATTCATCGTGTTACGCACGGTCTTGTCGTCACCTGCCTTGTTTTCCCAGATCACGTGACGGTCAGCGAACTGGTTACGGGTAATCTGTACCACACCATTTTCGTCGGTGTAAGAACCACCGTCATACTGCAGCTGTTTATTTCCGTCGAGGATATACTGACCAGTATTTACATCATGCAAGTGAACGGGATAGATTGGGGAGATGTTACGCGCGAACATAAATACGTTTGCATAACCAGCATCGCTATCGCTGTAGTTTGCCTTGTGGTTCTGGTGTGTTGCTGCGAGATTGATACCAGCCCTAAACCAGTTCTTCGGACGAATGTTTGCAGAAACACGTGCAGAAATTCTGTCGAAACCAGACTTATACTGATAGCCCTGCTCATCAAGATAACCTAATGAAAGGAGATAGTCAGACTTATCGGTAGCACCGTTTGCATTGAAGTTGTACTCCTGACGGTGTCCGCTACGTGTTGCCTGATCAAACCAGTCGAGGTCTTCTGCGTATGTACCCTTTATCTGTGCGTTGCTCACGAGCTTACCATCGCTGGTGAAGAGCGCGTCATTGGCAACATTGAAGATGTTCAGATAGAGACGATCAGAAATCAGGTGATCGTTTACGTAAGCGTGAGCTGTAGCAGCATCGGCACCAGTAACTCGCTGGTTGTTATACATATTAAGGTATTCTGCCTCCATCCATTGGCGTGTTCCAAGGCGATCATACTCAGGGATACCACGGCTGTAAGTACCCTGCTTGATATCGAGGCTCACGTTCAGCTTACCCTGCTTACCTTTCTTGGTGGTAATCAGGATGACACCGTTAGATGCACGGTTACCGTAAAGGGCAGCAGAAGCAGCGTCCTTCAGCACGGACATCGACTCGATGTCGGCAGGGTTCAGGTCACTGATGTTACCACCGTAAGGCACTCCGTCAATCACATAAAGAGGATTGGAGTCACCGTTTACGGTTCCGATACCACGAATACGGATTACCGGCTCATCACCAGGCTGTCCGTAGGTGCTATTTACCTGAACACCAGTAACAGTACCTTCCAACGCAGAAGTAACACTTGATGTCGGGCGAATCTCAATATCCTCCGACTTCACTTCCTGGATGGCACCCGTCAGCGAGGTCTTCTTCTGAGTACCGTAAGCAACCACTACCACCTCGTCGAGGTCGTTTGCCTCAGCGTGGAGCTGGATAACCATCGGTTTGTTCGTTGCCTCCACTTCCTGAGGCACCATTCCGATATAAGAAATTCTCAGAGTTTGCTTGCCAGCAGGCACTTGCAGGGTGAACCTACCTGCTGCATCGGTAATAGTACCGACATTCGTTGTTCCTACTAATTGAACAGTTGCACCGATAATCGGCTCGTTGTCTTCGTAAGAGACCACGGTACCTCTAACGGTCGTCTGCGCTTCTACCCCCCCCAGTATCAGGGCGAGGAAAGCCAAAATCAAAGTGACTCTTTTCATAAATGAATAATGTTAATTAATATATTTGGTTTTGAATTTTAATGGTTTGTTACAGTTTTGAATCACATCAGCATCACTGCTGTTATCACAGTCATCAACTGTCGTTATCCCATGCTCGTAAACACTTTGGTGAATCCGAATCGGCCACAAAGGTAACTAATAAATGTGAAAAAATAAGCAAAAACGCAAAAAATCTTTCAATTTGATGCCATTTTCTTCTCTTTTTCCGCTGATTTCCTCTTTCGTCGCTTGCAAAAACTGTAATTTGTTAGAGCATACGACCCAATGCCCCAACCTCAAAAACACCAAGTGAATTACCTCAAAAACACCAAGTGAATTACCTCAAAA
>JAFLSG010000059.1:0-1531 GCA_022511065.1 Prevotella sp. | reverse complement strand
AAACACCAAGTGAATTACCTCAAAAACACCAAGTGAATTACCTCAAAAACACCAAATAATTTGCAAGATTCACAAAAAAGCATTATTTTTGCACCCAATATTTACCAAGAGAATACATGGAATATTTCAACAGAACAGCCGACAAAATGCTTCAAGACCTGCTTGACGCTTTCGGGGCAGTGCTGGTAGAAGGCCCTAAATGGTGCGGAAAGACAACAACAGCCGAACAAGCAGCCAAAAGCATCATCAGAATGCAGGACACGGACATGCGCGATGAGTATTTGGCAACAGCGAGGTCAAAGCCTTCACTATTGCTACAGGGAGAGACACCCCGACTGATTGACGAATGGCAGGACGCTCCCGTGCTTTGGGATTCCGTCCGCACCCTCGTTGATAAGCGGGTCGTTCCAGGGCAATTCATCCTTACAGGATCCAATGCTGTGGACAAGTCGAAGATTCTTCATTCCGGTAATGGCCGTATTGCACGCATGACCATGCTCCCTATGAGTCTTTGGGAATCAAAGGAATCAACCGGCGAGGTGTCGCTGCGCCAACTGTTCGACAACCCTGATTACGACATAGACGGCTGTCACTCAAAAATGAGTATTGAGGATTTAATCTTCTCGGCATGCCGCGGGGGGTGGCCGGCCACCCTCATGGCACGTTCACCGAAGTCTCAGTTACTTATTGCCCGCAACTATGTCCACACTGTTTGCAGCGAGGATATTTCGCGGATAGACGGTAAACGGCGCAGCGAGAAACTGGGTACTTTGATACTTCGGTCATACGCTCGGAACATTTCGTCGCTCGCAAAAAAGACCACAATGGTTGCCGATGTTACAGCTTCTGGTAATCAGGAATGTAGCATTAACACGTTCAACGATTACGTGAATGCGCTCGAACGGCTGTTTGTCATCCAAGACATAGACGCATGGTGCCCTGCAATACGCAGCCAAACCGTCATTCGCAGTTCGCCCAAGCGCAGTTTCTGCGACCCATCCATAGCCGTGGCACTCCTCGGACTAACCCCGGAAGCATTGAAAACCCAACTGAAGACTTTCGGATTCATCTTCGAGCAAATGTGCGTGCGCGACCTAAAAGCCTATACTCAAGGGCTATACAGCCACGTGTCCTACTATCATGACCGATACGGCCTGGAGGCGGATTTCGTGCTACACCTTGAAGACGGACGCTATGCCCTGATTGAGTGTAAGCTGGGAAGTAAAGAGATAGAAGAAGGGGCTGCCCATCTGTTAGAGCTGAAAAAACTTATACACGAGCATAACAAGAGGGAGAAACAGATGCCCATACGTGAGCCAGACCTCCTGATGATTCTTACTGGTGGGCAGATGGCTTACACAAGAACTGACGGCGTAAAGATTATACCGTTAGCCTGCTTGAGAGAATAAGCCGGAAAGATGTTTACGGGAAAAGGCTTCTACGTAGTGCCGGGAGGGACTTCGCGCGCCTGCGCGCAAAATTCATCTCTCCCTCTATCTTTAGCCCCCTATAAGGGGGGCGTAAGAAGATA
>JAFLSG010000058.1 GCA_022511065.1 Prevotella sp. | reverse complement strand
AGCGCACACGTCTGGGGGGCGCGAGGTCGCTGGTTCGAGTCCAGTAATCCCGACAGCAAGAAAGAGGCTGAGAATCGATTCTCAGCCTCTTTTGTTTTCACATCTGATGGTCTGGACTATTTCACCACGAAATCTATTTGCTTCAGGTCTTTGTCGAGCGAAGATGTGCCGTACAGGATTTGATAGTGCCCGCTGCGTACAGCCAACTCGTCGATGCTTTCGTCGTAATATTCAAAAGCCTCGTCGTCGAGCGTTATCTTGGCCGTGGCTGTCTCGCCGGCTTTCAGACTCAGCTTCTGGAAACCTTTCAGCGCCTTGATGGGCGCACCGGCATCGTCGAGTGCCTTCACATATACCTGCACGGTCTCTGTGCCCTCCCGCTTACCAGTGTTCGTCACGGGCACGGTCAGCGTCACCTGACTGCCCGGCTTCATCGACTTGGCAGAAAGTTTGCCATTGCCGACGGCAAAGGTGGTATAGCTCAGTCCGTAGCCAAAGGCATACTGCGGTTGCCCCTTGAAGTAGCGGTAAGTGCGGTTTGCCATGCTATAATCGAGGAAATCGGGCAGGTCGTCGGTCGAGCGATAGAACGTGATGGGCAACTTGCCACCCGGGTTGTAGTCGCCGAAGAGTACATCGGCAAGTGCCTGTGAGCCGCCTTGTCCGGCATACCATGC
The DNA here is from genome assembly GCA_022511065.1 of Prevotella sp. Taxonomy (GTDB): domain Bacteria; phylum Bacteroidota; class Bacteroidia; order Bacteroidales; family Bacteroidaceae; genus Prevotella. The sequence continues at coordinate 15,218 of JAFLSG010000058.1, read as the reverse complement.
CTGTAATAATGCATCATATTCGCCCTCCACACTACCGAAAGCAATGGCAGAACCAGAGCAGTTTACAAAGACAACAGGGCGACCTGTGGCGTGCATTGCACGAACCAAACGTTGCTGAACCATAGGCAACTCGATGTCGGCCTTATCACCGCCTTCGCCTTCCATGCGGGCAGAGATACCGCCAATGACGATGATAACATCAGCCCCTTTCACCTCTTCTGCCAATGGCGTGAAATCTACCAAGATGCGCTCGCAGATGTCGCCACGCAACATGGCAAACTGACCGTTGCCCCGACGATATTCTATCACGACATCGTAGGTCTCGCCCTCCTTGACGGGGAACGATTTATACTGCGTCGAGCGGTGGAAGAAGCCGCCACGAGGCAGATGGCGCTCGGCAGTCTCTATCACCTCGCCATTGACCTTCAGCACATATCCGTTGTCCGATGTCAGCGAATACTTCATTTCGCCTGTGAAGGTTGCCGTGTACTTGCCACTGACGCGAACCGACAAGGAGTCGCTGTTCACGCCCTCGGCGAAACCCCATGCGCCAAAGGTGCTGAAGTTTAATTCATTATAATAGTCGGTCTTGACGGGCTCGCCTTGCAGATCCTTGTTGTTCCAGAATTCCACCAATACGCCCTTGCCATCGTTGAAGTCTTGCAGATGGTGAACCGTCTGATATTCGTCGTTCAGCTCGCAAGCCTTCTGATAGATGACCGTTGCCCCGGGTACGGCAGCCTTGATGCCCTCCAACAGGCTGTGCTGATGAGCCTTTGTGGGTGTGCCGCCGTAATTGCCGTTCAGCAATTCGATGTCGTCGGCATTGGGACCTACCACGGCAATCGTCTTGATGTCCTTCGAGAGAGGCAGCACGTTCTTGTTCTCTAACAGCACCATTGACTCACGGGCAGCCTGAATGGCAAGTTGGTTATTAGCCTCGCTGCTGATGACCTCAGGGCCGAGATTTGCCCAAGGCAAGCGGTTGGCAGGGTCGAACATACCGAGCTCCATACGTCCGTAGAGCGTCTTGCGCAAGTGCTGGTCTAAGTCAGCCTCCTTGATCATGCCCTTCTCCAAACCTTCGGTCAAAGTCATGAATACCTTTCCGCACTCCAAGTCAGTACCGTTGAGCACGGCATCGACACTGGCAGACAAGGGATCCTTATGTGTCTCGTGCTGACCTTTATTGTAGAAGTTGTTGATGGCATCGCAGTCGGTTACCACCAATCCGTCGTAGCCCCACTTGTTGCGCAGGATGTCAATTAGCAGTCGGTCGCTCGTGCAACAGGGCTTGCCCTCAAACCGCTGATAGGCACACATCACCTCGCGCACATTCGCCTTCTTCACCAATGCCTTGAAGGCAGGGAGATATGTCTCCCAAAGGTCGCGGTTGGAAGGCTCCACGTTCATTGAGTGTCGCAACGGCTCTGGCCCGCTATGCACGGCGTAGTGCTTGGCACAGGCATGGGTCTTGAAGTAGTGGCTGTCGTTGCCCTGCATGCCCAGCACCGTCTGCACGCCCAACACGGCATTCATGTAAGGATCTTCACCGCAGGTCTCCTGTCCACGCCCCCAACGAGGGTCACGGAAGATGTTCACGTTGGGACACCAGAAGGTCAGCTCCGGGTTGCCGGGATAGTAAATCTCGCCCATCGGCACGTTAAAGATGTTGTGGTTGCTGCGATTCCAGTTGGCACGCGCCTCGTCGGAAACGGTAGAGAACACATCGTACACCAACTGGGCATTGAAGGCTGCAGCCATGCCTATCGGCTGCGGATAGACGGTGTAGCCATCTTGACGCACGCCGTGGCAAGCCTCGCTCCACCAGTTGTAAGACGGAATGCCCAAACGATCCACCGAGGCAGACTTGTTCATCATCAGCCCCACTTTCTCCTCGGGAGTCAGCAGGGAAATCAAGTTCTCCACACGCTGCTCATACGGCAGGTCTGGATTCTGAAACGGGTATTGCTGTGCATTCGCTTGTCCGGCCAACAAAATGGCCATGCCTAATAATGTCTTTTTCATCTTCAACTGATTTTAATTTCAGCGCAAAGATAGGAATAAACGATGGAAACGCCGCTCATTTCCCGACAAAACGGTGAAGTATGCAACATAGGCGAAAGTATATGATACTTTTTGTTGAAAGAGGCGTGGCGGTTACCGCCAGCCACGCACTCTTTTTTCTTTCTTTTTTTCTTTTTCTATATCTTTATCTATTTCTATATCTATATCTTCCGCGCGCGATAATATGTACACGCGGGGATAGAGCAACTTTGCAGAAACCTTGCTGAAACTTTGCAGAAACCTTGCTGAAACTTTGCGGCAACTTTAGCGTAACCTTGCGATAACTTTAGAGCAACTTCTGCATATCCTTATATGGCTCTACAAAGATACAACAAAATAACGCCAAATCCAAGTAGATTCGGGTATTTCTTTCATTATTCCAAGTATTTCTTTCGCTTCTCTGCAAAAGACTATCTTTTAGCATCCGAAAGACTATCTTTTGCCTCCTAAAAGACTATCTTTCGCATCCCGAAACAGCATCTTTTGCAGAACATAGGACAGCAAATCTTTTTTGCTTTTTTAACGACGGAGGTTGTAGGCTTGAAATAGAGAAACAATAATTTGCAGATTACCACAACTTTTGTCTATGTCGGTATATCATCCTCCACAATTGTCTGTAATGTGTCTGCTGATAATGCTGTTTCTTGAGATAATCTTGATGCTTGGTTTTGCAGTGCCTTTTCGAAAATATTGCGCGCAAAGCGTGCATTTCCAAAATTTTTATCCTTATGTTTCGTTTCTCGCTCTATCAACTCTTTTAATTTAATCTTTGCAGCTCCCGAAAGATTATACTCATCCTGTGTAAATAATAACTCAACTATTTCAAATAGTTCGGTTGCCGAATAGTCGGCAAAATGGATATAACGATTAAATCGGGATTGCAAACCGGGATTAGAATCAATAAAGGTCTTCATTTCTGCGCCATAGCCAGCGAGTATAACGACAAGACGATTCCTGTCATCCTCCATTCGTTTAAGAAGTGTAGATATGGCTTCTGGACCGAAATCATTAGAAGAGTCAGCTGCAACAAGTGAATATGCTTCGTCTATAAACAGCACCCCGTCAAGGGCAGAATCAATTATATTATTTGTTTTGACTGCGGTCTGTCCAACATATTCTGCAACAAGTCCAGACCTATCAGTCTCTACCAGATGCCCTTTGGACAAAATGCCAAGTTCTTTGTAAATTTCAGCAATTATTCGTGCAACGGTTGTTTTTCCTGTACCAGGGTTACCTGTAAAAATACAATGATATGAAATTGGTGATGTTTTCAGCCCTTTCAATTCTCTCAACTGCTGAATTTTTATAAAGTCTGTCAATTGGATAATTTCATTTTTTACAGCAGAAAGTCCTATCAGATTGTCAAGTTTAGTGGACGGATTAAGTGTTTTTTCTTTTTTGATTTGTATGGTGTCAGCAGCTTTGTGCGTGGCTCTCTTTTTTGATTTACTCTCTTTAAGTATGGTTTGGAGTTTTTCTGAATCCACAAGGACTTCTCTCCTATAAATGCTATTTACAGAACTAAGAAAGCCTAATTCTTCCATTTGGGTTATATACTTATCGGATAACTCGTAACTTATATTACATCTGCGGCTTAATTCTGATATAGAGATATCGTTTTGCTCAACGACAAATTTAAGAATTTCCAGAAACTTTGAATCTTGGGAAATATGTTTTAGGAATTTTTCAATATTAAAATATTCCCAACAGTTTCTTTTCTCAAAGGGACTAACTGCTTGCGTGTTAATTATAGTGTCTCTCTTTAGAATTTTATTAGTAATTACGTTTAGATTCTCTGTTTTTAGACTAAGGTATCCTATCCCAAAAAATTGTGGGGCGAGAGCATTACTAAAATAATATGTAATATCCCCGGGATATATGTGCAATATTCCGCGAGAATAAGTAGTATAACATGGATTATATGAATACCGAGCGTCTCGTTCTCCTTTTTTTGTCATATATTTCCATTTAGTTCCCGTGATAATTGCGTCAAGAGGAATTGCCTTAGAAGTATCATATTCAGTATATTCATGACTGGAAACAGATAGTTCAAGGTCTTTGATATCAATAAACTCTATGTCATCTTTACCTTTATAAAGAATACTGAAAGACGGATAGATTGTTAAACGCCAACCATCACTATTTACAAATGATGGTATTGGTATTTCCTTTATGACAAGATAGAAAAATGGTGCTGAATTTAATAAAACCGAACCGTTTAAATTGATTATTTCCTTTACCTTGCAGAGTTTTTGATATCTCTTTCCGAATTCCTTAAATGCCAACAGCACATTTTGAGCTATATCTGATGATGCATCTATAGGATGAGGATTGCCTAATTCTTTGAGTTGATTGTTATTTATTTCGTAGAATTCTTGAACGAACTTCATTTTGAAATCACTGCGACTTTCAAAGGCAGCTTTTCGAGCTATATATAAATTATAAAGCCTGACATAACGATAATTTGCAAGAAATGCTTTAAACACTTTGATTTTAAATGGATCCGTTTCTTCTTCCTTCCTTTTATTGACTTTCTCTATAATAAGTTCTATTTCTGTGTCAATTTTTTGCTGTTCTTCATCAAGAGCTTCTTTTAATTCCTTTCGGCATCGTGGTATTACAACAAGTTTTAGTCGAAGTATAGAAAATACCCAAAACACGCAAGCAAGTACAACTATGCCACCAGCAATAAAGAATATCATTTTGTATTCCATAAACTTATAAGATTCTTAACATTAACAGTCAATGATTTTATACTTTTACAAAGTTAGTCATTATTTTTGTATGTCACTATAATGAGGTGAAAATGCAACAATCTTTAACATAATGGATGTGGGACTCGTTATACGATATAGGGAAATAAAATACGGGAATGTTCGCATGAAATTGCCAATATGATATTAATTTATGTGTTATTTTCTCAAATTCCAATAGATAATCAGACTGATTATATGATAAATGCCTAATATTTTAGTAACTTTGCATCCTCTGATGAATATAATTAATATAGATATCTGCAAAAATTGATAAAATATAAAAGAAGATGGAAAATTTAAAATCAAATCAGTGGGCTTTCCCACAACTTATACTGATTATCTTTGCCTATGACAAAAAAGATATGCAAGTACAATAATGAATGTTGGGAACGTTTAATTGAATGTGCTTATATAGTTTTGGCATATTCAAGCGCGATAGTTTTTTAGGCTTTGATTTAATAAGAATATAGATATGACACGGCAAGAATTGCATGATATTATAAACAAAGATAGACAGGGGAGCACGCTAAGTCGCATATATGATTGGGGAATGCTTGTAATGATAATCGTTAGTATAATTCCTCTCATGTTTATAGATAACTATCCGATTTTTAAGATAATCGAAATGGTTACTGTTGTAGTGTTTATTTTAGATTATGTCCTGCGGTGGTATACGTCAGATATTAGATTGAATAGAGGGTGGGCTTCTTATGTGATTTATCCTTTTACTTTGATGGCAATAATAGATCTTCTGTCAATCTTACCGATGTTTGGTTTGGTTACGCGAGGGTTTCAATTGCTCCGTCTGACCAGATTACTTAAAATCGTGAGGCTATTAAAAATATTCAGGTATTCAAACAAAGTGACATTATTTATCCGGGTATTGCAAAAAGAAAAGCAAGTGCTGCTATCTGTTTTGTTACTGGCATTGTTTTATATTTATGTTACGGCTTTGATAATGTTCAATGCAGAACCTCATGTCAATCCTTTAACAGGGGAGAATACATTTGATTCTTTTTTTGACGCCTTGTATTGGGCGACTGTTACCCTTACTACAGTAGGATATGGTGATTTGTGTCCTGTTACGGACATTGGCAGAATAGTTTCTATGGTATCATCTTTGTTTGGAGTCGCTATTATTGCGTTACCATCTGGTGTTATTACGGCAAGTTATCTTGAAGAACTTAGGGATTATCGCAAAAAAACAGAGAATGCTACACGAAGGGGTAATTTACATGGGGATAGCGAAAATAGTTAATAAGATTGTAATATCTTTAAAATTTTGCGGCAGAAGTAGGTTAGTATGCGGGATTTTTTGTAATCACTCGCTGGGGCTTGGCACATTCTGTCTTCGCAAGCCTTGTGATAACTTGGCAGTTTCGCGAACAATGTCAATTTATCCGGAATAATGTGTAACTTTGTAGTCGCAAAATATCACATTTCTCACTATTTTTGAGTACCTTTGCGCTTAAATATAGTGCAAATGGATAATAAAAGCATAATGACAGGGACCGACAAATTCCGCAAAGACATCCGAGCTATCATAGAAGCTGGGCGCAAGCTTGCTTATGCCGCCGTGGGGCAAACCACAGTTACAACCTATTGGCAAATAGGATGTCGCATTGTTGAGGAAGAACAAGACGGTAGGGAAAGAGCAAAATATGGTAGCAAGCTACTAAAAAGCCTATCCTCAGAACTGACACGGGAATATGGCTCTGGGTTCAGTAAGCGTAATCTCGAATATGCACGAAAAGTATATTTAGCCTTTCCCGATTTTCAAATTGTGCAGACGCGTCTGCGCAATCTAACTTGGTCGCATCTATGTATTATCGCCTCAGTACCTCATTCGGATGCAAGAGAGTGGTATTTGAAAGAGGCATCAGAGCAGATGTGGAGTGTCAGGACACTTGACAGGAATGTCTCAACACAGTATTATGGGCGTCGTATGGCATCCATGCGCGAAGGGCTTTCCTTGCCTGAACCTCAGAAAGTGAAAGATGACCCATTAGCATATATTAAAAATCCCGTTGTGGCAGAGTTTCTTGGATTTAGAAAAGACACAAAGTTTGATGAGACACAACTGGAAGAGGCACTCATCAGCAATCTTCAACAATTTATTATGGAATTAGGGCGTGGCTTTGCTTTCGTAGATAGGCAAAAGCATATCTATGCCGGAGGTGACGACTATTATATTGACTTGGTGTTTTACAATATAAATCTTCATTGCTATGTCCTTTTCGACTTGAAGACCCATAAACTGTCTCACCAAGACGTAGGGCAGATGGATATGTACGTACGAATGTATGATGAACTGGTGAAAGGCGAAACAGACAGTCCAACTATAGGAATTCTACTATGTAGCGATACCAACGAAGATGTCGCCAGATATAGCATATTGCACGACAGCGACCAGCTTTTTGCTGCAAAGTATATGACTTATATGCCGACCCAAGAGGAGTTGCGCCGAGAGATTGAGCAGCAGAAAGAGTTTTATAGGTTGCAGAATGAAAAATAATAGGATATGCCCTCCCAAATTGCAAAAACCTTTAAAATTTTGCGGCAGAAGTAGGTTAGTATGCGGGATTTTTTGTAATTTTGTCATCAGAATCTAACAAATCAAAAATCCAACAAGATGAAGAAACTGACTTTATTGTGCCTGTTTGCAACCATGTTTGCAATCGATGTGCCTGCCCAGACGGGAAATGAAACGAGCAACGAAGTGATTGACGCCATCATGGCACGGCGTTCTGTCCGTAAGTATCTGGACAAGCCTGTGGAGCACGAGAAACTGGAGGTGGTGGTGCGCTGCGGCATCAATGCGCCGAGCGGGAGCAACAAGCAGCCGTGGGTGGTACGTGTCGTGGAAGACCAGCAGCTTATCAATGCCGTCAATGAGGTTTACAAGGCGAAGAATTCGGAGGCTGTGAGCCGCGATGCGAACTTCAAGAATATGTTCCGCAATGCGCCGAACATCATCTGCGTCTGCACACCGGCGCAGGGAGGAGGCGACTTGGATGCAGGGCTTTTGGGTGAGAACATGATGCTGGCTGCCCACTCGTTGGGGCTTGGCACATGTTGTCTTGGTGGGCCTGTGCGGTTCCTCAATGCGGAGCCGGAGGCGAAATTCTTTCTTGAGCGCCTTGACATCCCCGAGGGGTACAGGCTGAACTACATCCTTGCAATCGGCTATCCCGACGAGCAGCCGGCTGCGAAGCCCCGCGATGCAAGTAAGGTGAAGTATATCACGCCTTGATAATCAATAGTATAATATAAAGATGCCATGAATAGGATAGAGTGGGAGAAACGAACCGTCCGCAAGATGATTACGCTTTATTGCCGTCATCATCTGAAGCAAGACCCCATCCCGGAGGAGTATGCGCAACTGGCCGATTACGCTTGCGAGCGTCTCGACCATTGCAAGTATGGGGATAACAAGAATCTCTGTAAGAACTGCGCCATCCACTGCTATGCGCCCGAAAAGCGTCAGCAGATTCGGGAGGTGATGCGCTGGGTAGGTCCGCGGATGATGTTCTATGATCCCAAAGAGGCTCTTATCCACATGCTCAATGGCTTACTTTTTTGAGCCTTAGCCTTTTCGTGTCCTTCTGGTAGAGCCACGGGCGTTCATCGGGCTGGATGCACGATAGCGCGACGCGTTTCAAGAGAATGTTCTCAGCATGGCTGATGGAGAATCCCCATGCGGGCTGGATGCCGTGGGCAGAAGGCTCGGGATAGCCGCTTTTGCCTTCGCCGCGACTGATGATTGCCTCACCGCTTCCGCCGAAGAAGAAGGGGTTAGTGCCCCGTTGCTCCTTGACATCGTCGAGCGTCAGACCGCCACGGAACTGCACCCGGAGGTCTTCAATCAGAACATTGCGCACGGGATTTCCCTCAACGCCGGCAATAAGACAGGCATAGCGACAATCGGCATCGGTGACATCGATACGCCGCAGACGGATGTTGTCGGTGGAAGAGAGGTGGAAACCCTCAGGGGCGCGCATACGGTCGCCGAGGCGAATGTAGATAGGTGAGTTACAGATGTCGGTCATCGTGAGGTCGCTCACGTCGATGTCCTCCATCGCAGCACCATCTACCGTTTCCAATGCCAGTCCGCGGCAATGGGTGAAGGTGCAACGGCGGATGGTGATGTGGCGGAAACCGCCGTTTGACTCCGTTCCTAACTTGATGCGCCCCGTAGGGCCGTCGCCGTCGGGTGCTTTTTCCGTCTTCGTGGTGCATGTGCCATCTAACAGGCTCCCCACATCGTAGCCACTTACATGGCAATCTTCTATCAGCACGTTGGCGGTAGGTTTCTCGCGTCCAAGGGCGTAGGAACATTTCAGCACGATGGCATCGTCGTTCACGGTGTTCACCCTGCATCTGCGTATCGTCACCCGTTCACAACAGTCTATGTCAAATCCGTCGCGGTTGGTGTCGGTCGTCACGTTCTCTATCAGCAAGTCATCCACGCCCGTCAGCAGCAGCGCAAAATGTCCGCAACTGAGGAAGTTGAGTCCGCGGATGGTCACGTTCTGGCAATCGCGCATCGCCACCGCCTTGTTTGCCGTGGTCTGCCCCGTTGCACTCTTCCGCTGCCCGCCACGGGTAAGCACATCAGTGCCGTCAATCAACCCTTCCCCCTCCAATGTCACATTGTGCAGGTTCTCACCCCAGAGGAGCGAGTTATGCCAGTGGCTGTGCCCAAAGTCCTGATACTGTGAGTCGTTCGGCTCCGCCTCGTCGTAGCCCGCCGTATCGGTTACGGGAGCCGCCTTCAGCACCGCCCCCTTCTCTATGCGCAGCGTAACATTCGATTGCAGATGGATGGAGTAGGATAGATATGTGCCCTCAGGCAGCACCACCGTTCCGCCCCCATTGTCCGCCGCCTGTTTCAGTGCGGCGTTGATGGCAGGCGAGTCGATATGGTTTCCGTCACCCTTTGCTCCGAAATCCCTGACGTTGAGGCTCTCGCTTGCCCCGACATCTTCATTGCTCTTTTGTCCGTATGCCGATACAAGGCTAAGGACGGCTAATAAACAGGTAATTATCTTTCTCATATGTTGATTAGTTGCAAATTTACGAAAAATGTCTGGCATGGCAAGCGGTTTTATGGATTTATTGCCCAAAATCGTTTAAATAGTGGTAGAAAGGACACTTTCGTGCCATCTTCTATATCATTGCCTATACAATAAATGCAGCCATTTCGGGCTGCATTTACTGTAATTATATCATTAAGATGTCGTATCAATAGGCATGCTCGTCTTTGATGTCCTCCTTGTTAATCTTGCGGCTGTCGATGGCGCGCCACGCATAGATGATGTAGGCGAGGACGAAAGGGATGAGAAGGCTGACCACCGCCATCGTGCTCAGCGTGAAGTAGCTGGAGCAAGAGTTCTGGATGGTGAGCGACGACTGGAGGTCGGCGGTTGAGGGGTAGTAGGCGGTGTTGTTCCAACCTGCGATGAGGAAGAGCACGAGCACGGTGAGCACCGTGCCGATGCCTGCGGGCCAGATGCCTACGTTGTAGTCCTTGCAGAGGGCGGTCTTGATGATGCCGAGCAGCACGAGCGCCACGCCAACCAATAGGATGATAAGGAGATACCACATGGAGAGCAGGTTGTGCAGATACTTCATTGGCTCCATGTAGATGATGCCCGTCTCGGGATTGTAGGCATAGCCGTCTTTCAAAAGCAGATGGACGAGATAAGCCACGAAGAGCACCACGAAAGGCACGGCGGTGCCGATGATGCGCACGGAGCCGCGGGAGCGGACATCAGCATCCTCCACGTTGTTCATCACATAGAGGACACCGAGGGTGCGCGCGAGGAACATCACCGCAAGGCCGAGTACAAGCACCCACGGGTTGAGCAGGGCATCGAGACCGTGAGAGGCATTCGCCCAACGGCTGATGATTGGGGTGATGGCTGTCGCGTCGATAAGATTGTCCTTTGCCACGAGGAAGTTAGAGCCTTCAAAGAAAGTTGCCACGGCACCACCCAAGAGCAGCGGGCCCAAGACACCGTTGAGCGCAAGGAAGAATCGGAAGGTGCGCGCACCGAGCAAGTTGCCGAGCTTGTTCTGGAACTCATAGCTCACGGCTTGCAGCACGAAGGTGAAGAGGATGAGCATCCACAGCCAGTAGGCACCGCCGAAGGAGGTGCTATAAAACAGGGGGAAGGAGGCGAAGAATGCGCCGCCGAAGGTGACGAGCGTGGTGAACGTGAACTCCCACTTGCGGCCTGTGGAGTTGAATACCATCCGCTGACCATCCTCCGTCCAACCGAGGGAACGGGCGAGGGAATTGCCGCCCTGCACGAACAACAGGAATACCAACAAGGCTCCTAAGAGCGAAACGAGGAACCACCAATAGTGTTGCAGAAATTCGTATGACATAGTTATGCTTTCAGTTTAATGGTTAGACGATGTGGTTTCGGGTCCCTTCGCAATCTGCTTGAGCAGGATGCTGATCTCCACGGCAAGCATGGTGGTGAAGAGAGCGAGGAAAAGGAAGAACGTGATGATGATGCTCGACGACTGGAGGTCGGACACGGCAGCCCACGTGGGGAGCATGTCCTGAATCGTCCACGGCTGTCTGCCGAACTCAGCCACGAGCCATCCGCTTTCCGAGGCGATGTAGGCGAGGGGAATCATGGCGATGGCAACCATGTAATGCCACTTCGGCAGCGCGGTAACATCCTTCTTATAGGTGCTGAACAGGATGGCAGCGAAAAAGAGGATGAAGAGACAGCCGAGGCCCACCATGACGCGGAACGCCCAGAAATTGATGGGGATGTAAGGCACAAGCTCGCTCTTGTCGCGTATGTAGCCGTAGCCAAAGTATTTCATGTTCTCTTGCAGGGTCTTCAGTTCCGTCTGCGCGGCTTGCTCGTCGCCGGCTTTCTTTGCCGTGCGATAGGCGGCGAGGGCTGCGATGGCTTTCTTTCCGCTCGCAATCTTCTCGTCGGCAGAAGGCTCTACCCGTCCGTCAGGCGTGGTATAGCCGTTCAGTAGGTCGTTGATGCCCGGTACATAGCCGTGAGGATCGTCCGTTGCCATGATGGAGAGGGCGTAAGGCACTTCAATCTTCAGCGCAGGCTCCTCGCCACTTGCATAGTCGGGCTGTGCAAAGGGATTGACCCATGCCACGGCGGTCAGCCCTTGGTCGGTGCCGCCATTATAGAGCGCTTCCATCGCAGCCAGTTTCATGGGCTGCACCTCTGCCACATCCTGACCAGACTTGTGGCCCGTGGCGGCAGTCAGCAGCGCAGCCACCAATCCCACGGCTGCACCTATCTTCATGCTCTCGATGGCGAGCTTCGTCTCGCGCTTCTTCATGAGATACCAACAGCATACGCCCACGCAGAACACGCCGCCGATGATCCATGCAGAGGTGACGGTGTGGAAGAACTTGCTGACGGCGAAGGGCGAGAGGGCTACCTCGGCAAAGGACACCATCTCATTGCGCATCGTGTCGGGATTGAACTCACAGCCCACAGGGTACTGCATCCATGCGTTAGCCACGAGAATCCACCAGGCGGAGATTGTCGCGCCGAGTCCCGTCAGCCAAGTGGAGGCGAGGTGGAAGCCCGGCGACACCTTCTTCCATCCGAAGAACATCACGGCCACAAACGTGGATTCCATGAAGAATGCCAGAATACCCTCCACGGCGAGCGGCGCACCGAAGATGTCGCCCACGAACCAAGAGTAGTTGGACCAGTTAGTGCCGAACTCGAATTCAAGGATGATACCCGTGGCAACGCCCATCGCGAAGTTGATACCGAAGAGTTTTTGCCAGAACTTGGCGGCATCGCGCCAGAATGGGTCTCGCGTGCGGTAGTAGCGTGTCTCGATGATGCCCATGATGACCGCCAACCCGAGGGTGAGCGGCACGAAGAGCCAGTGGTAGATTGCCGTGAGGGCAAACTGCGCCCGTGACCAGTTGATGGCGCCGGCGTCGATGTCTAAAAGAAGATGTGTCATATCGGTTAATGATTTTTAAGTGATTCGGAATATCCCTAAGGCATGCTGCGCTCCACGAGTTCCGTCGCCACATAGCCCGCCTCGTCGCCCTCAGCGTGCTGCTTCAGGAAGTTGGGGAAGAAGAAAACCTTGAGTATGGCGAAGATGATGAACAGCTTGACGAGGATGATTGCCCATAGTGTCTTGCCGAGGCGCATGGAGCGGAAACCGTCATAGTATAGGTCAAACGCCCTGTATAGGAAACTGTTCTTGTTCATAGGCCCGTAGTAATCGATTACCCTGCAAATATAAGGCTATTCCTCCACACCTCCAAACATTTTTAGGAAAAAGTTGGTGCGATATGCAAAAAATGGTATAACTTTGCACCTTGTTAAAATAAGAACTATGATTATTTAAATAAGAAGTATGAATAAGAAGATAATGATGCCACTTATCGTGGTGCTCATCCTCTTGGCGGGCGCTGCCGCATGGCTGTTCTTTAGTTTGGAGGAGCAGAAGCAAGTGAACAGGGACATGCAGGAACTCGCCGAGCTTGACAAGCAGGAGATGGAGAACGAATATGAGCGCTTCGCCCTGCAATACAGCGAGATGAAGACGCAGATCAACAACGACTCCATCGTGGAGCAGCTGACGCAAGAGCAGATGCGCACGCAGCAGTTGCTTGAGGAACTGAAGCGGGTGAAGTCGGACGATGCGCGAGAGATTGCCCGACTGAAAAAGGAACTCGCCACGGTGCGTGCCGTCTTGCGCGACTATGTGATGCAGATTGACTCGCTGAACCGCCTCAACGAGAATTTGAAGGCAGAAAACAGCCGTCAGGCGGCAGAACTTCAGCAGCGCAACACGCAGATAGCCGGACTGAGCAGCGAGAAGGCTTCGCTTTCGGAGAAGGTGGCGATTGCCGCCCAACTTGATGCGACGAACATCCAGACGCTGTTGCTCGACAAACGCGGCAAATCCACCAAGCGGTTGAAGGATTGTCGGCAGATGCAGGTGAGCTTCACCATTACCAAGAACGTGACGGCATCCAATGGTAATCGCGTGGTGTATGTGCGCATTCAGAATCCCGGTGGCAATACGCTCGGCGGAGGCGGCACATTCGCCTACGAGAACCGCACGATAGAGTGCTCGATGAAGAAGACCGTGGAATACACGGGCGAAGAAACTGCCGTGGTGACTTATTGGAATGTGTCTCAGATGTTGGAGGCCGGCGATTATCGCGTGAGCATCTTCGCCGACGGCAATATGATAGGTTCGCGCACGTTCAGTTTCAAGTAAGGGAACACCATATTATATATAATATGAGAAGACTGAAGATGAACAGAAGGATTGCAGGGCTGTTGCTGCTATGCGCCGTGTTGCCCGCCGGGGCTCAACGGGTGCTCAGCCTTGACAGTTGTCGGCAGATGGCACTGCGCAATAACAAGCAGCTTGGGGTCTCGCGGCTGAAACAGGATGTCGCCGCCAATCTGCGGCGGGCTGCCCGCACGAGATATCTGCCGCACGTGAATGCCATCGGCACCTACGAGCATACCAGCGAGGAGATTTCCATACTCAGCAATGCGCAGAAGGCAGCACTTGGCAGCATTGGAACAAGCTATGCCTCGGCGATGCAAGAGGGAATAGGCGGCATGCTCTCGCAATTCCCACAACCGCAATTGGCAGAGGCTCTGGGCAAGTTAGGGCTTTCGATGGAGGCCGTGCAGCAGATGATAGGGCAGAACCTCACCACCACGGCGGGGCAGTTGAACACCGAAGGACAAAAAATCGTGGATGCTTTCCGCACCGACACCCGTAATATCTGGGCAGGCTCCGTGCTGCTCACGCAACCCATCTTCATGGGCGGCAGCATCATCGCGATGAACAAGATGGCGGACATCAACGAGGAAATGGCGGGCAACTCATTTGAGGCGCGCCGCCAAGCCACACTATACAGTATTGACCAAGCCTATTGGCAAGTGGTGTCGCTCCGGCATAAGAAGAAGTTGGCGGAGGGCTATCTTGACCTGATAAAGAAGTTAGACAGCGATGTGCAGAAGATGATAGACGAGGGCGTGGCAACGAGGAGCGACGGACTGAGCGTGAACGTGAAAGTGAACGAGGCAGAGATGACCCTCTCGAAAGTCAATGACGGTCTGGTGCTCTCGAAGATGCTGCTCTGTCAGCTCTGTGGTCTGCCGCTCAATGAGGAAGTGACATTGACAGACGAGAACGGGGAGAGTATCGCCTCGGTGGAACTCACTGCGATGCCCGATGTGGAGCAGGCGGCAGAGCATCGCCCGGAACTGCGAGTATTGCAGAATGTGGTGGATATGTCGAAACAGGCCACGAACATCCTGCGTGCGGGCAATCTGCCGCAAGTGGCGCTGATGGGTGGCTATGCCGTGAGCAATCCCAATGTGCTGAACGGCTTCG
>JAFLSG010000057.1 GCA_022511065.1 Prevotella sp. | reverse complement strand
ACCCAAGACCTTCAGAACCGGAATCTGACGCTCTATTCAGCTAAGCTACGGGACCGAAAGCGGCTGCAAAGGTAACGATTTCCATTGAGAAAAGAGAAAGGGGAATAGAGAATTATGATTTCTTAACCATCGCTTTTATTTGTGGATTGAGAAGAAATATGTACCTTTGCAGAAAAATTAAACAACTAAGGAAAACAAATGGGAAAAGTTATTGAACCAGTGAAATACGAGGCCCTGCTCGACACGAAGCAGACGGAGCAGGGCATCAAGCTGATAAAGGAGTTCTTCCAGCAGAATCTATCGACGGAGTTGCGGCTGCGCAGGGTGACGGCTCCGCTGTTCGTGTTGAAGGGATTGGGTATCAACGACGACTTGAATGGGGTGGAGCGCGCCGTGACGTTCCCCATCAAGGACTTGGGCGACGCCAAGGCGGAGGTGGTTCACTCGCTTGCGAAGTGGAAGCGGTTGAGCCTCGCGGAGTATGCGATTGAACCGGGTTATGGTATCTATACAGATATGAACGCGATACGCGCGGACGAGGAACTGGACAACCTGCACTCGCTCTACGTGGACCAGTGGGACTGGGAGGCAGTGATTCGCAAGGAAGACCGCACGCTTGGTTTCCTAAAGAATGTGGTGGAGCGCATCTATGCCGCCATCAGGCGCACGGAGTACCTGACCTGTGAGACCTATCCGCAGATTAAGCCATTCCTGCCGGAGAAGATTCATTTCATCCATGCCGAGGAACTGCTGAAGATGTATCCCGACAAGTCGCCGAAGGAGCGAGAGGATGCTATCTGCGAGGCTTACGGGGCGGTGTTCGTGATAGGCATCGGCGGTAAACTGGCAAACGGCGAGAAGCACGACGGTCGTGCTCCCGACTACGACGATTGGAGCACCGTGGCAGAGAACGGGTTGAAAGGACTGAACGGCGATATCCTGATATGGTATCCTGTGCTTGGCCGCTCGTTTGAGCTGTCCTCAATGGGAATCCGTGTGGATAAGGAGTCGCTGCTGCGCCAGTTGAAGACTGAAGGTAAGGAGGAACGCGAACAACTCTACTTCCACCAGCAGCTGCTGAACGACAAGTTGCCGCTGTCAATAGGTGGCGGTATCGGGCAGAGCCGTCTGTGTATGGTACTGCTCCACAAGGGGCACATCGGAGAGATTCAGGCAAGTATCTGGCCGGAGGAGATGCGCCGTGAGTGTAAGGAAATGGGTATGAACCTGATTTGACTTGTCAATAAAAACAACCAACAATCAAGAATGAAGAAGATTTTGCTGTTTGCGGCACTTGCTTGTGCCACTGCGAGTTCAGCGCAGACCGTTGTCGTGGATACGCTGCTGCGGAAGGCAGCGAATGAGCCGTTCTATTTCTCTGTGAAAGTGCCCGACGGTAACTACAAGGTAACGGTGGAACTTGGCTCTAAGAAGCGGGCTGCCCAGACCGTGGTGCGGGCAGAGTCGAGGCGGCTGATGGTGGAGAATGCGGTGACGAGGAAGGGTAAGTTTGAGACCTGCTCCTTCATCGTCAGCAAGCGCTCACCGGAAATCCGGGAGGGGCTGAAGGTCACGCTGAAGCCCCGCGAACACGACTACCTCAACTGGGACGACCTGCTGACACTGGAGTTCAACGGGCTGTCGCCAGCCGTGGAGCGGGTGCGCATAGAGTCTGACACGATGGCTACGACCGTGTTCCTCTGCGGCAACTCTACGGTAGTGGATCAGGAGTTAGAGCCGTGGGCAAGCTGGGGGCAGATGATTCCGCGCTGGTTTACCGACCGGGTGGCCATCTCCAATCATGCGGAGAGCGGACTGAGTGCCCGCACGTTCGTGGCAGGCAACCGCTTGGAGAAGGTGCTGTCGATGATGAAACCGGGCGACTACGTGGTTTGTGAGTTCGGCCATAACGACCAGAAGGAGAAACGCCCCGGCGACGGTGCGTACTATCATTTCGCCTATCATCTGAAGATTTTCGTGGATAAGGTGCGGGATAAGGGGGGCAACCTGCTGTTCATCACTCCCACGCAGCGTCGCTCATTTGACGCCCCCGTGTCGGCAAAGATTCAAGAGACCCACCTTGACTATCCCGATGCCATGCGGGAAGTGGCGCGCAGGGAAGGCGTGCCCGTCATCGAACTGCACGATATGACGCGCGATTTCTTTGAAACGCTCGGCTACGAGGGCAGCAAGAAGGCACTGGTGCATTATCCCGCCAACACGTTCCCCGGGCAGGATAAGGAACTTGCCGACAACACCCACTTCAACCCCTATGGTGCCTATGAGGTGGCAAAGATGGTGGTGATGGGGATGAAGCAGTTAGGACTGCCACTGACCAAGGAACTGCGGGAAGACTGGGCGGACTACGACCCGAAAAATCCCGACAACCCGGAATCGTTCGTCTGGTATCCGAGCCGGAAGCAAGATGTGACGAAGCCCGATGGCAACTGAAACAATCATGAGACCAATAACTTTTAAACCATATAGAGCATTATGAAACGATTTGCATTCAAGATGTACCTGAAACCGGGTAACGAGAAAGAGTATGAGCGCCGCCACGCTGCCATCTGGCCGGAGCTGGTGAAAATGATCAAGGACTCGGGAGTGAGCGACTACAGCATCTTCTGGGACAAGGATACCAACCTGCTCTTCGGCGTGCAGAAGTGCGATGGCGAGACGAACAGCCAAGACACGTCGGATGTTGATCCCATCACGCAGAAATGGTGGGACATGATGGCCGACATCATGGAGGTGAACCCGGACAATTCGCCCGTCACCGTGCCCCTTCAGGAGGTGTTCCACCTCGACTAAACGGCCTTGCGGTTGATTTATGTTATCTTTAACACGGAGTAATTGTATTTTTTCAACAGGAAAATAGGAATTACTCCGCTGTTTTTTATATCTTTGCACACAAAATACATGAATGTAACAAACGTAAGTATGGCTGATACAAAGAAAATTAAGACCGCGTTGGTGTCGGTGTTCCACAAGGATGGGCTTGACGAGCTCCTGAAGAAGCTGAATGAGGAGGGTGTGAAGTTCTTATCGACGGGCGGCACGCAGAAGTTTATTGAGTCGTTGGGCTATGAGTGCCAGAAGGTGGAGGATGTGACGACGTATCCCTCTATCCTTGGCGGCCGTGTGAAGACGCTTCATCCGAAAGTGTTCGGAGGCATATTGGCGCGTCGCGAGAACGAGGGTGACCGCGAGCAGGTGAAGCAGTACGAGATTCCAGAGATTGACCTTGTCATCGTGGACCTTTATCCTTTCGAGCAAACGGTGGCGAGTGGAGCTTCCGAGGAGGACATTATCGAGAAGATAGACATCGGCGGTATCTCGCTGATTCGTGCCGGTGCCAAGAACTTCAAGGATGTGGTCATCGTGCCGAGCAAGGCGGAGTACGGAGTGCTGCTTGATATTCTGAACCGCAAGGGTGCGCAGACCGACATTGAAGACCGCCGCATGTTTGCCACCCGTGCCTTCGGTGTCAGCTCACACTACGACACAGCCATTCACGCGTGGTTTGAGAAATAAGATTCAGACAAAAGGAATTTCAAAAGAAATAAGGATATATGGGATTTTTTAGTTTTGTTCAAGAGATTGCAATGGACTTGGGCACGGCCAATACCATCATCATCAGTGATGACAAGATTGTGGTGGACGAGCCTTCCGTCGTAGCCTTGGATCGCCGCACGGACAAGATGATTGCCGTGGGCAGCGAGGCGAAGATGATGTATGAGAAGACGCATGAGAATATCCGCACCATCCGCCCGCTCCGCGACGGCGTGATAGCCGACTTCTCCGCGTGTGAGCAGATGATGCGGGGACTGATTAAGATGGTGCATTCCGGCAGTCGCCTGTTCTCGCCTTCACTGCGTATGGTGATTGGCGTGCCTTCCGGCTCTACGGAGGTTGAGCTTCGTGCCGTGCGCGACTCTGCCGAGCACGCTGATGGCCGTGATGTCTATCTTATCTTCGAGCCAATGGCGGCAGCCATCGGTATCGGTATCGATGTCGAGGCTCCCGAGGGCAACATGATTGTGGATATTGGCGGCGGCTCTACCGAGATTGCCGTAATTTCTCTTGGCGGTATCGTCAGCAACAACTCCATCCGCACGGCGGGCGACGACCTGACGGCAGACATCATGGAGTATATGTATCGCCAGCATAATGTGAAGGTCAGCGAGCGTATGGCCGAGCGCATCAAGATTAACGTAGGCTCAGCCCTGACCGACCTCGGCGAGGAAGGACCAGAGGATTTCGTGGTGCATGGTCCTAACCGTATCACGGCGCTCCCGATGGAAGTGCCTGTCTGCTATCAGGAGATTGCCCATTGCATTGACAAGACGATTGCCAAGATTGAGAATGCTGTGCTTTCTGCACTTGAGAACACTCCGCCGGAGCTGTATGCGGACATCGTGAAGAACGGTATCTACCTGACGGGTGGCGGTGCGCTGCTGCGCGGTCTTGACAAGCGTCTGGCAGAGAAGATGCACATTCCGTTCCACGTTCCTGAAGACCCGCTCCACAGCGTGGCAAAGGGAGCAGGTATCGCATTGAAGAACGTAGATCGTTTCTCCTTCTTGATGAGATAAGCCGCGAATGCGCAACCTGCTGGATTTCCTGAAGGAATATCATCACTGGTTCCTCTTCTTGTTATTGGAAGTGGCCAGTGGTGTTATGTTGTTTCAGTACAACAGCTACCAGGGGAGCGTGTGGCTTTCATCGGCCAGCGGTCTTGTCGGTAAGGTTTATGAGTTGGAAAGCAATGTCTTTTCCTATTTCCATTACGGTAGGCTGAACGAAGAGCTGACGAGCCGTAATTTCCATTTGGAGAGACAGTTGGCGCAGTTGCGCCGTCTCTATGTGGAGGCGAAGCAAGACACCACAGACCTGGAACGCAGGGAATTGCAGTTCCTGAGCCAGTTTCAGCTGATTCCCGCCAAGGTTGTGGATAATAGTCTGAACAAGGCCGACAACCTGATGACGATTGACAAGGGAAGTGCCGACGGTGTGGAGGTGGATATGGGCGTGGCCTGTGGCAATGGTGTCGTGGGCGTGGTCTATCTGGTTTCCGACCATTATTCCGTGGTAATTCCCGTGCTTAACGCCTCTTCCTCCCGTATCAGCTGCGCTATCAGGAATCGAGGTTATTTCGGTTATCTGCACTGGTATGGCGGCGACCCGACGGTGGCGTACGTGGAGGATGTTCCACGTCATGCGCGCTTTAGTCTTGGCGAGTGGGTCGAGACGAGCGGTTTCTCTTCGATATTCCCCTCAGGCATTCTGGTCGGTAAGATTGAACAGGCGTACAATTCCAAGGACGGACTCTCGTATAAGTTGAAGGTGCGGCTCAGTACCGACTTCAGCTGTGTGAGGGATGTGGTGGTCATCAGCGACAAGAGCATGGCGGAGCGCACGCGCTTGATGGAGGCGGCAAAGGATTCCATCAGTTTCAGACAAAAGTAAAAGCAAGAGAGGCAGATATGTCAGTAGAGGTATTCAGACGGTTATCAGTGTTCGTGCTGTTGGGCATGATGCAGGTGCTTGTGATGAGTCACATACACCTCTTCGGCATTGCCACTCCTTTGCTCTATGTCTATTTCGCCATTACGTTCCGTCGGAATTTCCCGCGCTGGGCGATTCTTGTCAGTTGCTTTGCGTTAGGACTTTGGGTGGATGTGTTCTCGAACACGCCCGGATTGGCAGCCGGCACGATGACGTTGCTGGGTTTTCTGCAACCGTTCCTGTTGGAGTGGTTCGTGCCCCGCGACTCGGTGGAAGACCTTGGTATTTCGATGAACTCCCTCGGCGTGGGTAGGTTTGTGATGCTGAGCATCATTATGGTGGTGCTGTACTGTCTGATATTCTTTGCGCTTGAGGCTTTTACCTTCTTCAACTGGCAGTTCTGGTTGGAATGTGCTGGAAGTAGCGCGGCCTTGACGCTGTTGTTGATATTCTCCATAGAATTTGTTCGGATAAAGTGAAAGACTTAGGGTTCGGTTATAGACGCTATGTGATTGGCGGGGTGGCTGTACTGATCGTGGTCATCTATACCCTTCGTCTGTTCATGCTCCAGATAACGAGTGATGACTACAAGAAGAGCGCGGACTCCAATGCTTTCTTCAAGAAGGTAGAGTACCCCTCGCGGGGTAACATCACCGACCGCAACGGTAAGTTGATGGTGTTTAATCAGCCTTCCTACGACATTATGGTTGTGATGAATGAGATTCGCAACCGCTTGGACACGGCAAGGTTCTGCGAGGTGATGGGTATCAGCCGTGAAGAATTCGACCGGCGCATGGAGACCATCAAGGACCGTAGCCGTAATCCCGGCTATTCCCGATACACGCAGCAGCTTTTCATGAGCCAGTTGTCAGACAAGGATTTCAGCGTGCTTCAGGAGAAAATGTTTCGTTTCCCTGGCTTTTATGTGCAGAAGCGCACGGTAAGGCAGTATTCCTACCCGTTGGCAGCCCATGTATTGGGCGATGTGGCAGAGGTGTCTCCTGCCGACATTGAGGAAGACGACTATTATCAGCCGGGCGACTACATCGGCAAACTCGGTGTAGAACGGAAATACGAGAAGGCACTGCGCGGAGAGAAAGGCATACAGATTCTGCTGCGCGATGCGCATGGGCGTATTCAGGGCAGGTATCAGGACGGGGCACTCGACCGTCGCGCCGTTCCGGGCAAGAACCTTACGCTCAGTATCGACTTGGAACTTCAGAAGCTCGGTGAACGCTTGTTGGAGGGGAAAATTGGCAGTATCGTAGCGATAGAACCCTCTACGGGAGAGGTGTTGTGTATGGTTTCTTCCCCTTCGTATGACCCTCGTATGATGGTCGGTCGTCAGCGAAGCAAGAACCACCGTCTGCTCAGTCAGGATGTGTGGAAGCCGTTGCTCAACCGCAGTATTATGGGTCAGTATCCTCCCGGTTCCACCTTCAAGACCACGCAGGGGCTGACTTTCATGACCGAGGGAATCATCAACTCGCAGACGATGTACTCCTGTGCGCATGGTTTTAATTTCAAAGGATTGCATGTGGGCTGCCACGGTCACGCCGCCCCGTTGCCGCTTGTGCCGGCACTGAGCACGTCGTGCAACGGTTACTTCTGTTGGGGACTGTACCACATGATAGGTAACAAGAAGAAGTACGGCAGTGTGCAGAATGCGATGAACACGTGGCGTGACTATATGGTTAGTATGGGCTTCGGCTATAAGTTGGGCATTGACTTGCCGGGTGAGAAGCGCGGGCTGATTCCCAATGCGCAGTTCTACGATAATGCTTACAGGGGCTCATGGAACGGACTGACCATCATCTCCATCGCTATCGGACAGGGTGAGGTGAACGCTACGCCGCTGCAGATTGCCAATTTGGGCGCGACGATTGCTAACCGCGGCTACTATTATGTTCCCCACGTGGTGCGCAAGGTGCAGGGCGAGCCGCTGGATACGACCTATACAAGCCGTCACTACACAATGGCAGATAAGGCCGCCTACGATTTCGTGGTGCAGGGAATGCGCTCATCGGTATTGGGTGGAACGTGTCACGAGTTGGGCAAATACGACTTCGTGGCTTGTGGCAAGACGGGAACGGCGCAGAACAAGGGACACGACCACTCCGTATTCATGGGCTTTGCCCCTATGGACGAACCGAGGATTGCGGTGGCCGTCTATGTGGAAAACGGTGGATGGGGAGCCACTTACGGTGTTCCCATCGGCGGACTGATTATGGAGCAATACCTGAAAGGAAAACTCTCGGAGGCATCTGAAGCAAAGGCGCAGACTATTCAAGAGAAACGAATCGCGTATGGCACGGCAGACAGATAAACAGGCAGGACTGATACGTTCGCTCGACTGGTGGACGATTCTCCTCTATTTGGCACTCCTCACCTTTGGTTGGGTGAGTGTCTGTGGGGCGAGTTACACCTACGGCGAGACCGACATCTTCAGCCTTGACAGCCGCTCGGGAATGCAGATTATCTGGATAGGCACGTCGATTGTGCTCGGCTTCATACTGCTGATGCTCGATGACCGTATTTATGACACCTTCTCTTTCGTCATCTACGGCGCATTGCTGATACTATTGTTCCTCACTATCTTCAATCCCCACAGTATCAAAGGCTCCCGGTCATGGCTTGTGCTCGGTCCTCTGCGTGTGCAACCTGCCGAATTTGCCAAGTTTGCCACGGCACTTGCCTTGGCGAAACTGATGAGTATCTACGGCTACAACATACAGAAGTGGCAGCATTTTGCAGGGGCGCTTGCCCTCATTTTGGTGCCGATGCTCTTCATCGTCTTGCAGCGGGAGACAGGCTCTGCGCTGGTTTACCTTGCTTTCTTCCTCATGTTCTACCGCGAGGGAATGCCCGGCAGCATTCTGTTCACGGGCGTAGCGATGGTTATCTATTTCGTGGTGGGCATTCGTTACGCTGATACTGAACTGCTCTATACGCACACATCAGTAGGTAAGTTCGTGGTGCTCTTGCTGATTCAGATATTCTCCAGTGCGATGGTGTGGGTGTATTGCAACGACAGGCGCGATGCCTTGCGTATTATAGGGGCGACATTGGGCACTTCCCTGCTCTTTCTGCTTTTCTCGCTTTATGTGATTCCGTTCGACCTCTATCACATTGAACTTTCCATCTGCATCTTACTGATTATCTACTTGTGTTGGCGGAAATTGGTAACCCGCTTGAACACCTACTTGTGGATTGCCCTTTTCACGTTAGGCTCGGTGATTTTCTTCAGTGCTGCTGACTATGTGTTGAACGAGATGATGGAGCCTCACCAACGGGTACGCATCAATGTATTGCTCGGCTTGGAGGAAGATTTGAAAGGAGCGGGTTACAACGTGCATCAGAGTCAGATAGCCATCGGTTCAGGTGGTATTGAGGGCAAGGGCTTCTTGAATGGTACGCAGACTAAACTGAAATATGTGCCAGAACAAGACACCGACTTTATCTTCTGTACCGTCGGCGAGGAAGAAGGATTCATTGGTTGTGCAACCGTGCTGCTGTTGTTTCTGGCACTCATCCTCCGACTGATTCACCTCGCCGAGCGCCAACCTTATCGCTTCGGGCGTGTTTATGGCTACTGCGTGCTGAGCGTTTTCCTGTTCCACCTATTTATAAATGTGGGTATGGTGCTTGGCTTGACACCCGTCATAGGAATCCCCCTGCCGTTCTTCAGCTATGGCGGTTCTTCCTTGTGGGGATTCACCTTCCTGCTTTTCATCTTCCTGCGCATCGACGCATCTCGTAACCTCGCAAGGAGATAGAGTAGGGATTCGCTGCCGTGAACCTTACTTCTGCCTGCTTAGACTAATACCTACGTCTGTTACGCCCGGCATAATCTCGCGCTTCATGTTGTGCTGCACACAGATATGCACGCTGTCGCCCGCTTCAAGCGTCAGTTCGTTGATGGCAAACTCATATTGGTAATAGCTGATTCCCCCGCCGTTTGCTTTGCCGTTCTTGTCGATGAGTGGGCAATGCACCTGCATCTTGCGCTTTTCCCCTTTGGGAAAGATGGTCTGCCTGACCGCAAGACTCAGCCCCATAAACGGGTAAGCATTGTTGGTGCGTAGGCTCAGCGCCGTGCGATATGTGCCGGATGTCTTCACGGGCGGAATGTCGAACACGATGCTGTCGTTCTTCTCCCATCCCCCTTTCGGAGTATGCTCGTAGTGGTGATAGACCACGCTCGGGTCGCACGCATGGAGCATCAGCACTGCCGTCAGCAACAGGAATGCCCTGATGCAGAAGCTACGATTGCTTCTCATGATTCTCTTTGGCTGCGTTGTTGGGGCGGTTATTGTTCTTGGGCTTCTTCTTTTTCTTCTTCTTCGCCTTGTCAAAGCGACTGATGTCACCACCTGCCAAGTCCACATTCTGCTTGGGAGCGGGCTGCTTACCGCCTTCTTGTAAGGAGACAGGCTTCTCGCCGTGGCGATTCATCTCTATGATTTGTTTGGCACGACGGGCGGAGATTGTCTCCACATTGGCAGCGATATTCTTATCAGTAGAGTAGCTTACCATCCCCGCGAGAATGTCAGTCTTGAAGAGATAGTAGTCAGCATCTTGCGTCTGCAAGATTACTTCCTTGCTCGGCAGACGCTTACCCGCCTCCACGTAGTTATCAACCTCATAGTTCAGACAGCATTTCAGTTTGGCGCACATACCCGCCAGTTTCTGCGGATTGAGCGAGATGTCTTGGAAGCGCGCGGCACTTGTGCCCACGCTCACGAAGTTTTTCATCCATGTGGCACAACAGAGTTCACGCCCGCAAGGACCGGTTCCGCCAATGCGACCTGCCTCCTGTCGCGCACCGATTTGCTTCATTTCAATACGCACATGGAATGCCATTGCGAGGTCTTTGATGAGCTGGCGGAAATCCACGCGCTCGTCAGCGATGTAGTAGAAGATGGCTTTGTTGCCGTCGCCCTGATACTCCACGTCGCCGATTTTCATCTGCAATCCTAATCCCTTGGCTATCTGACGGCTTTCAATCATCGTCTCGTGCTCGCGGGCTTTTGCCTCACGATATTTCTCCATATCGGCAGGGCGGGCTAAACGATAGATGCGCTTGATGTCGTCAGCCGACTTGAGATTCGCCTTTTTCAGTTGCAGCTTGACAAGCCTGCCCGTCAATGTTACCACACCAATATCATGCCCCGGACTTGCCTCCACCGCCACGATGTCGCCCTTCTTTAATTCCAGGTGATTCACGTTGTGGTAGTAGCCCTTGCGGGTGTGCTTGAACTGCACCTCCACCAAGTCTGTCGTGTCAGCATTGCCCGGCACGTCAGCCAGCCAGTCATACGTGTTCAGTTGCCGGTCTTGCCGACCCACCGCCGCATGGCACAGGCCTCTGTCGCAACCTATCTTTATAGGAGATTCGTTTGTCTTTTCAGTCATTTTGTCTTTTGTTTGAATATTCTTATATTTTGTCGGCTTCTGCAGCCTTCTTGTTTTCTTAACGTGCCATCTTATTCTCGTAACCAGCCATTTTATTCGCGTAAGATGCCTGCTTATTCCTGCAAGAGCAGCACTATCATTTGCAGGGCGAAATCGTAGAACACGATTTTGGCATTGGCATTCTGTCCGATGTCCCGCATGGCGAGGTTGGCGAGGCTGTTGATGGGCAGGATGTTCTTTTCGTTCACGAAGCGGGCGAAATTTCGGGCGAAATCCTCTTCCTTCTGCGTCATATACACGAGATTCTCATCGTGGAAGTTATACATGAAGTTCTCGCGAATCATCCGCAGAAAGTAGTTCAACCACCGCTTTTGCTTCTCGCGACCCATGCCCGCCATCTGCTCGCTCCACTTTCGGAAGTCCTTTATCTTGCGCTGATAGGCAAGGCGCATCAGCGAGATGAACATCTCCAGGAACTCACTACTCTCCGAGTCTGCCTGAAGTTCTTCCACCGCCTTGCGCCAGTTGCCGTTGGCGATGCGGCTGATGCGCCTTGCCGCGTCGTCGCTGATACCTCTGCACTTGATGAGTGCCTGACAGACGGCCTCATTGTCTATCTTCTTCACATCAATGCGCTGCACACGGCTGCGGATGGTCTCCAATAGTTTATCAGGCTCCTCGCACACCATCAGGAAAACCGTCTGTTGCGGTGGCTCCTCTATCAGTTTGAGCAGTTTGTTGGCACATTCCGTATTCATGCGCTCGGGTAGCCATACGACCGATACCTTATAGCCGCCCTGACTTGACTTCAGGCTCAGCTTATGCACCAGGTTGTCACTCTCGCCGGCGGTGATGATGGCCTGCTGATTCTCGCCGCCCATCGCCTGCATCCACACGTCCATCGAGATGTAAGGGCTTTCCCGCAGCAGGTCATACCATTCTGCGGCGAAGTCATCGCTTACGGGCTTGTGGTCTGCGCCCATCGAGGGCAGCTTGATGGTGGGGTAGGTGAAGTGCAGGTCGGGATGCTCCAGCTTCCGCAGCATCGCCTCCGTGCCGGCACTGCTTTGTCCGTTTGCACTCGCACTCGTGCGCAGCAGATGACAGGCGAATGCCGTGGCTATTGCGAGCTTCCCGCTCCCCGCAGGGCCGCAGAGCATAATGGCGTGGGGCAGACGGCTCTCACTCACCATCTGCATCAGCCGCTCCTTGACATCCTCTTGTCCTATCACCTCGTCGAATGTCATAGCAGCTGTTTGGTTATCTCCACTACGGAATCCACGGCTGACACCGTATAGAAATGTATGTTGCTGATGCCGTGCCGGTAGAGTTCCCTGCATTGCTGCACGGTCCACTCGATACCCAGTTGCTTGGCATCCTCGTCGGTCTTGCACTTCACGATTTCCTTCGCCAGTGGCTCCGGGATGTCGCAGTGGAAGGTCTTGGGCACCATCGTCAGTTGGCTCAGTTTGGCGAGCGGCTTGATGCCGGGGATGATGGGGATGGTGATGCCCATCTTCCGCGCCTTCTCCACGAACTCAAAGTATTTCTGGTTGTCGTAAAACAACTGCGTCACGGCATATTCCGCCCCCAAGTCCTGCTTTTCCTTCAGATACTGCATATCCATCTCCAAGTTTGGAGCCTCCTCGTGCTTCTCAGGATAGCAAGCCACGCCGAAGTCGAAGCGAGTGCCGGGATTCTTCACGGGAGTGCCGTCGGCGAAGTAGCCGTCATTAAAGCGCTGCACCTGACGAATCAGGTCAGTTGTGTGGGCGTGGCCTCCCGGCGTGGGAGTGAATTGCCTGTCTTCCTTCGCCTTGTCTCCCCGAAGCAGCAGCAGGTTGCTGATGCCCAGAAACTGCAGGTCAAGCAGCTCATACTCAATGTCCTCGATGGTCACGCCGCTGCAGATGATGTGCGGCTGAACGGGTATGTTGTAACGCTGCTGAATGGCGGCGGCGATGGCTATCGTGCCGGGGCGGCGACGAATGCGCAACCGCTCGAACTGCCCATTCGCAAGCGGGCGATAAACGTATTCTGAATGGTGGGTCGTGATGTTGATGAACAGCGGATTCAGTTCTTTCAGTTTGTCGATGGTCGCAAACAGCGCCGCCGTGCCTGCTCCTTTCAATGGAGGCAGTACCTCAAACGAAAAATGCTTGCCGCTCCCGTCTTTGCTGATTAATTCCGTTACGCTCATTCCTGAAATGCATATTTGGATGCAAAATTATGAAAAAAAAGGCAGATATCGCAGACTTTTGTTGAAAAGTTGTAATTTTGCAGCCGATTTATGAATATGAAGCGATTTCTGAAAGACTGGACGCTGCCTGTGGCGATAGTCGTGGGCACGCTCTCGTATCTGTTGTTCTATTGGGTGCCTTGGCTCGATAGCGCGGGTGATTTTATGGCTCCCATTATCGACACCCTCTTCCCCGTAACGGTGTTTCTCGTGCTTTTCTCCACCTTCTGCCGCGTAGACTTCCATCAGATGATGCCCCACCGCTGGCACGTTGGTGTGCTGACGGCGCAAGTGTTGCTTGTGGCGCTCAACTGCGGCATCGTCTTTCTCGTTGAGGCTGATGTGGAGCAGAAGATATTGTGGGAGAGCGTACTCACCTGTATCATCGGTCCCGCAGCCTCCGCCTCGCCCGTCGTTACAGGTAAGCTTGGTGGCAATATCAACACCATGACTGCCTTCGTTGTCATGTCCGCCCTTGCCTCCGCCGTGATGATTCCCCTTGTCTTCCCGCTATTGGAGCAGACGGCGCATATCGACTTCTGGACAGCCTTCGGTATCATCCTCAACAAGGTGGCGTTGGTGCTCATTCTGCCCCTCGTGCTTGGTTGGCTGATGCAGCATTATGTCAAGATCGTCTGCCGATGGATAGCCTCCATTCCCGACCTCTCTTTCTACCTTTGGGCAGTCTCCCTCTGCATCACTTCTGGCATCACCATCCGCAACATCGTCCATAGCGGTGCTTCCGTGTCGCTCTTGCTGATGATAGCCTTCTTTAGCCTCGTGCTTTGTTTCGTGCAGTTCGCCATCGGTCGTGGCATCGGTCGCCATTTGGGTGAGGAAATCAATAGCGGTCAGGCCCTCTTTCAGAAGAACACCGCCCTCAGTATCTGGGTGGCATACATGTATCTCAGCCCCATCGCCTCCGTTGGTGCCGGCTGCTACGTGCTTTGGCAGAACATCATCAACTCCCTTGAGTTGTGGGAGTTTAGGCGGAGGCAGAAATAGCAGATTCTTCTTCTTTTTCTTGGTTGTGCGGAGAATAATTTGTATATTTGCCGCATATTTTGCGGCGAATAACATAAATAAATGCCGCAAACCAAGAGTAGTATGTATATTTGGCAGTTGAAAGAATGGCCACAGTTCCATTGGGATGAACGGTTTGTGGCGAGTCGGTTAGCAGAAGTAAAGTATATGCAAGGACATTTGTTCGGCATGATGAGCGTATTGGGATTCGATGTGAAAAACGCCGCCGTGCTTGATTCGATGGCTGCAGACATCGTGATGTCTTCCGAAATAGAAGGTATATCGCTGAATGTGGATGAGGTTCGTTCGTCTATAGCGTGGCAGTTGGGGATGGAGGCGGTAGGGCTTCCCCCTTCTGACAGATATATTGAAGGTGCGGTGGAAGTCATGTTTGATGCCATACACCATTGTCAGGATCCGCTTACGAAGGAAAGATTGTTTCGTTGGCATGCGGCATTGTTCCCCGATGGGGGCAAATTGCGGCATGTCACCGTAGGTGATTGGCGGAAAAGTCCCTCGCCTATGCAAGTAGTATCAGGGCGGTTTGGGAAGGAAAAAGTGCATTATGAGGCGCCGTCTTCATCGGATGTTCCACAGATGATGGATGTGTTTCTTGCATGGTTGCAGAGCACACCCCAGACTGATACAATCCTGATGGCGGCAATTGCGCATTTGTGGTTTGTGACCATTCACCCTTTTAGTGACGGGAATGGGCGATTATCTCGCACCGTTATGGATATGTTATTGGCAAAGTCCGACGGAACCCCACATCGCTGTTACAGTATGTCTGCCGCTATTGGCAGAAATCGGAAGGCGTATTATGATGTGTTAGAGCGGACGCAAAAAGGCAGTATGGACATCACGGAATGGTTGATATGGTTTCTTAATTGTATGGAGGAGGCTGTCAGACGCGCCATAGAAATCGTTGAGCGGACAGTAAAAAAGACCGTATTTTGGGCAAATCATCGGGAGACGGTGATGAACGAGCGACAGACGAAGATGGTAAATTTGCTATGGTATGGTTTTGAAGGAAAAATGACCTCGGGTAAATGGGCGAAGATTGCCAAGTGCTCTCCCGACACGGCTCTCCGTGATATACAAGATTTGGTGCAGAAAGGTGTTTTGTTAAAGACCGAAGCTGGTGGTAGGAGCACAAGTTATGAGTTGAACGTAGTGACCCCTTGAGTTGTGGGAGTTTAGGCGGAGGCAGAAATAAATGATGTAGAGAATATCGACCAGTTTCTCTGCAAAAGAGGATTTTCGGGTAATTTATACTTCTTCAATTCCATCCTTAATTCTCCTGCTCATAATAGTATGAGTAGTCTATGCCTTTCATAAAGATTTCTCGGTCTTGTATTTTCGGGCATTTGTTCTATGGTCTTCAAGTTCTGGTGAAGGTGTTCTGCCAGACAAAACAGTGTATTGCCCTTTGCTATGGTCTTTGTGCGAATCTTTCCCGCAAAATCATATAATCCGCCAAAGATGTAGGCGTGAATCTGTTGTAGTGCCTTTATGGTGCCGACATCTTTGTCTGCCACAAGGTTGCTTTCCATAAATGTATAGGCTCTTTCTTTTTGCTTTGTCCGTCAATGGTGTTTTCGGAATAAGTGAACCAGTCAAGAAAGTCTATTGCCTTATTATTGGGATAGTGTTTTACCATTATCTGCACGCCTTCAGCATCCAAAACATCAGCCTTTCGCATTTTCCCGTCTGGTGCTTCAAATTTGAAGTTGTGAGTATTGCTCACGAGTTGAATGCCTTCGTTTAACAGTTTCTTTTTCAGCCAACGCCAATAATTTCCGGCTTTAATGTAGTCCGGTTCATTATTGATTGCACGAACCATATCGGTTGCGGAGAAATACCATCTGTTATCAGTATTGCTCCAAACAGCCCGAACTTCACGGTCATTGAAAAATCGTATGGAT
>JAFLSG010000056.1 GCA_022511065.1 Prevotella sp. | reverse complement strand
ATTTTGTGCTCCATCGTGCGCCATTTTGTGCTCGACGGCGGCTCATTTTGTGCTCAACAGTTGCTCAAAATAGGCTCGACAGTTGCACGATGGAGCACAAAATGGGGCATCGCAGAGCACAAAATCTTACGCGCGCGTACCTTAAATATATAGAGCATATAGCAAAAATACGGGAAAATGGGGCTTTGCAGGTACATTTGGCTTGGCAAGTTCCCATCTCCGTTGTTTGTGCCAAAATTTGTTACAAAATGAGGGAAAATGTGCCTATTGGACACCTGCCTCTTCCCGTTATAGGCTTGTTTTGACTTCCCTCGCTGCAAAATGATTGGAGCGGACGGTGAACAATGCCCCCGATTTTTGGGAAAAAATAGGCAGAATATAGTTAAAAAATAAAAAAAGTGGGGCGCGGTGGTGGAAAGTGGGGAATTTTATCTAATTTTGTAACCGAATTCTTTTATAAGATGTACGTATGCGTTTTTTAGGGAATATAGAAGCCAAGACTGATGCGAAGGGAAGAGCTTTCCTGCCCGCCGTTTTCCGCAAGGTGCTGCAAGGTGCCGGCGAGGAGAACCTGGTGCTGCGGAAGGATGTATTCCAGAAGTGTCTTGTGCTCTATCCCGAAAGCGTATGGAATCAGCGGCTTGACCTTCTGAAGTCGCAGTTGCGCCCGTGGAAGCCCGCCCATCAGCAGATGTTCCGTCAGTTCGTGTCGGAAGCGGAAGTGGTGACGCTCGACGGCAACGGGCGGTTCCTCATCTCGAAGCGCCTGCTGCGCATTGCGGAGATAGAGCAGGACATCCGTTTCATCGGAATGGACGACACGGTGGAAATCTGGGCACCGGCAAATCTGGAGCAGATACTAAAGACCGATGCTGAATTCGGAGAGGAGTTTGAAAACATCATGAATGCCGAGTGAGAAGCCGATGATAACAACTGCAGAGACATACCACGTTCCAGTTCTCCTAAAGGAAAGTATCGACGGGCTTGACATCAAGCCCGACGGCGTTTATGTAGATGTCACTTTTGGAGGCGGCGGGCACAGTCGGGAGATACTTTCCCGGTTAGGCAAGAAAGGGCGGCTTTACAGCTTCGACCAGGATGCCGACGCGGAGCGGAACATTATCGGCGACGAGCGGTTTACCTTCGTTAGGAGCAATTTCAGGTATCTCCGCAACTGGATGCGCTATTACGGAGAGGAGCAGATAGACGGTCTGCTTGCCGACTTGGGTGTGTCGAGCCACCATTTCGACGATGAGACGCGCGGTTTCTCCTTCCGCTTCGATGCCCCGCTGGACATGCGGATGAACAAGCGCGCCGGAGTGACGGCTGCCGATGTGGTGAACGATTACGACGAACAGCAGTTGGCGGATATCTTCTATCTCTACGGCGAACTAAAGAACGGCAGAAAGATTGCATCAGCCATCGTGAAGGCTCGGAGCGAGCGACGAATAGAGACGACCAGCGACTTGCTGAACGTGACGGAGCAGCTCTTTCCGCGGGAGCGCGAGAAGAAGGAACAGGCAAAGCTCTTTCAGGCGCTGCGCATCGAGGTGAACCACGAGATGAATGCGCTGAAGGATATGTTAAACGGTGCGCAAGCCGTGCTAAAGGAAGGCGGAACCTTGTCGGTCATCACCTACCACTCGTTGGAAGACCGCATCGTAAAGAACTTCATGAAGGCGGGCAACGCCGAAGGACGAGTGCAACAGGACTTTTTCGGGCGCGTGGATGCCCCTTTCCGCATGGCGGGCAAGGTCATTACTCCCACCGACGAGGAACAGGAACGCAACCCCCGCAGCCGCAGCGCCAAACTACGGATAGCAGAGAAAATGAGATAAGAACATGGCAGAAGACGAAATAAAGGAGCAGAAAAAGAACACCCTCCAGAAAATCAAGGAGCGCGCCACCGAGGAAGACCCGAAACCTTCTTCGTCGCTGACCTTGCGGACGATTCTCGGCGGGGACTTCCTGACGGCGGACATGGTGCGCCGTCAGATATGGCTTTTCGTGATTATCGTGCTCTTCACCATCATCTATGTTGCCGTGCGGTATCAGTGTCAGCAGGACATGCTGACGATTGACCGTTTGGAGAAGCAAAGGCTTGATGCCAAGTACAAGGCACTGTCGAGCTCGAGCACACTCACGGAGAAATGCCGGGAGAGCCGGGTGCTTGAGGCATTGAAGCAGAATAGGGACACGCTGCTGCATGCGGCGGAGCAGCCCCCCTATATAATATATGTACCCGAATGACGAGACGATATGAGCAGGTTCAATAGTGATAAGGTCATGCCGCGCTACTTTGCCATCGCAGTAGTGCTGACGCTGATAGGTTTTGCCATCATCGGCAAGGCCCTTTATATCATGACCGCCCAGAAGCAGTATTGGCTGGATGTCGCCTCGCGACTGACGCGCGAGAACGTGAGCGTGAAGCCGAACCGCGGGAACATCCTCAGTTGCGACGGGCAACTGATGGCGAGCAGCATCCCGGAATACCGCATATACATGGACTTCAAGGCCGGTGGTGCCAAGAAGGATTCCCTGTTGGGCGTGAAGATGGACTCCATCTGCGAGGGGCTTAGCCGCATCTTCCCAAGCAAGTCGGCGGAGACCTTCAAGCGTGAGCTGCAAAAGGCGCGCCGCGATTCTCTGCGGAGCTATGCCATCTGGGGAAAACGTATTGACTATAACACTTTCACGGAGGTGAAGAGCCTGCCGGTGTTCAACCTCCGTAGATTCACAGGAGGCTTCTATTGGGAGGAGTTCAATGCCCGTCGCCGCCCGTTTGGTTCGCTGGCGGGTCGCACGATAGGCGACATGTTCGGTGCGAAGGATACGGCGCGCTACGGCTTTGAATTGTCGTATGACTCCATTTTGCGCGGTTCCAACGGTCTTGTTCATCGTCACAAAGTGCTGAACAAATACATCAACATTCCCGTTACATCACCCATTGACGGCGCGGATATTGTGACGACCATCGATGTGGGCATACAGGACTTGGCGGAGCGTGCCGTGATTGACGAACTCAAGGAAATCGGAGGCGACCTCGGTGTGGCTATCGTCATGGAGGTGAAGACTGGCGATATTAAGGCTATTGTGAACATGACCAAGTGCATTGACGGGGAGTATCGCGAAATCAAGAACAATGCCGTGGCAGACTTGCGGGAGCCGGGTTCGGTGTTTAAGACCGCCTCGTTGCTCGTTGCACTTGACGACGGCGTATGCGACACCACCAAACGGATAGATACCGGCATGGGCGTATGGCCGATGCACGGCAGGGAAATGAAAGACCACAACTGGCGGCGTGGCGGTTATCAGACCATCACCTTGCCCCGGACATTGGAGGTCAGCTCCAATATCGGTGTCAGTCGTATCATAGAGGAATACTACGGCAACCGTCCAGAAAAGTTCGTGGAAGGGATTTACCGCACGGGACTGGCTACCGACCTGCGGATTCCGATTGTGGGAGCAGCACAGCCGCGCATTCGTATGCCGAAGAAAGACAAAACCGGCAGACATTGGGCAAACTGGACCAGTACCGCCCTGCCGTGGATGAGCATCGGCTACGAGACCCAGATACCTCCCATCTCAACGGTGACATTCTACAATGCCATTGCCAACGACGGCAAGATGATGCGCCCCCGTTTCGTGAAGAGCATCATGAAGAACGGAGAAGTGATTGCCGAGTTCCCGCCGGAGGTCATCAAGGAACAGATAACCCGAAAGCCTGCCACCATCAAGACCATGCAGACCATTCTGGAGCATGTGGTCAGTCAGGGACTGGGTAAGAAAGCCGGCTCTAAGTCGTTCAAGGTGGCAGGTAAGACGGGAACGGCGCAAATCTCGCAGGGTAGTGCCGGCTATAAGTCGGGCGTTGTGCAGTATTGGTTGTCGTTCGCAGGTTATTTCCCTGCCGATAAGCCTCGCTATACTTGCCTTGTCTGTCTGAAGAAATCGGGCTTGCCCGCATCTGGTGGCGGCATGAGCGGCGTGGTATTTCATAACATTGCCGAGGGCGTGATGGCGCAGAGCCTGAAACTGAGTGTGGATGACGCGCGGGATTCCCTGTCGATTCTGAAACCCGATGTCAAGAAGGGCGGCGGCGTGGCTGCCGACTATGTACTGAACCAGCTCGGTGTGGCTGCCAACAATGAATGGGGCGGCAGTCGGCAAACGGCGAAGAATATCATCCCCAACGTGACCGGCATGGGTGCCTCCGATGCCGTCTATATGATGGAAAGCAGGGGCGTGAGAGTGCAACTGAGAGGAAAGGGTAAGGTGAAGTCTCAGAGCCTTTATGCGGGAACAACCATCAAACAGGGAATGGTGTGTGATTTGGTGTTGGAATAAAAAGAATGGAAAAGATATGAAACTGAACGAACTGCTCAAGCATGTGAAGCCACTCGACATCAAGGGAAGCACGGAGGTCGAGGTGACAGGCGTGAATATTGACTCAAGGCGCATTGAGCCGGGACATTTGTTTGTTGCCATCAAGGGAACGCAGACCGATGGGCATAAGTTTATCCCCAAGGCAATAGAGTTGGGGGTTAAATCGGTGCTCTGCGAGGAGATACCCGCAGAGCAGGCCGAAGGAGTCACTTACGTGGCGGTTGCCTCCACGGAGGATGCTGTCGGTAAGGTGGCAACCCTGTTTTATGGCGACCCGTCGAGGAAACTGAAACTGGTGGGGGTGACAGGCACTAACGGAAAAACCACCATCGCCACCTTATTATATAATATGTTCCGCAAGTTCGGGCATAAGTGCGGTTTGCTCTCCACCGTCTGCAACTATATCGAGGATGAGGCAATCCCCACTGAGCATACCACGCCAGACCCCATCGAACTGAACCGCCTGTTGGCAAGGATGGTGGAGGCAGGGTGCGAGTATGCGTTTATGGAATGCTCCAGTCATGCCATTGCCCAGAAGCGCATTGGCGGACTTCAGTTTGCGGGTGGTATCTTTACCAATCTGACCCGCGACCACTTGGATTATCATAAGACCTTCGAAAACTACCGCGATGCGAAGAAAGCATTCTTTGACGGGCTTGGCAAAGAGGCATTCGCCATCACGAATGCCGACGACAAGAACGGGGCGGTGATGGTGCAGAATTGCAAGGCAGATGTCAAGACCTACTCCACCCGCACGTTAGCAGACTTCAAGGCGAAGATTATAGAATGCCACTTCGAGGGCATGTATCTCGACATCAACGGAAGGGAAGTCGGGGTGCAGTTTATTGGCAAGTTCAACGTGAGCAACCTGCTTGCGGTGTATGGTGCGGCGGTCATGTTGGGCAAGAAACCCGAAGATGTGCTTGTGGTGCTGAGTACGCTGAAAAGCGTCAATGGCCGCCTCGAACCGATACACTCGCTAGAGGGATATACCGCCATCGTGGATTATGCGCATACGCCTGATGCCCTTGAGAATGTACTCAATGCTGTGCATGAGGTGCTCGGTGGTAAGGGAAAGGTGATTACCGTCTGCGGGGCGGGCGGCAATCGCGACAAGGGGAAGCGCCCGCTGATGGCACAGGAGGCCGTGAAGCAGAGCGACAAGGTGATTATTACCTCTGACAATCCCCGCTTTGAGGAGCCGCAGGATATTATCAACGATATGCTGGCAGGGCTTGACAGTAAGCAGATGAAGAAAGTGCTGAGCATTGCCGACCGCCGCGAGGCTATCCGCACGGCTTGTATGCTGGCGGAAAAGGGCGATGTGATTCTCATTGCCGGCAAGGGCCATGAGGACTATCAGGAGATAAAGGGTGTGAAGCATCACTTTGACGACAAAGAGGTGGTGCGTGAGATTTTTCAAGACTAAAGAGAGATGTTATACTACCTGTTCAGACTTCTTGACCGCTATGACATACCCGGTTCACACATGTGGTCGTATGTGTCTTTCCGCGCCTTGCTGACGCTGATATTGTCATTGCTGATTTCTGCGTGGTTCGGAGAGTATTTCATCAAGTGGATGAAGCGCCGGAAAATCTTTGAGACAGAGCGTGACCCGGCTATCGATCCGTTTGGCGTGGAGAAGAAGGGCGTGCCCACGATGGGTGGTCTCATCATCATCGTGAGCATCCTCGTGCCTGTGCTGCTGATGGGGCGCATCCGCAACATCTACCTGATTCTGATGATTGTCACGACACTCTGGTTGGGTTTCTTGGGATTCCTTGACGACTATATCAAGATTTTCAAGCGTAACAAGGAGGGACTGAAGGGAAAATACAAGATTGTCGGTCAGGTGAGCATCGGCTTCATCGTCGGTCTGACGCTCTGGCTCAGTCCTGATGCGGTGGTGCGCGAGAATATCAAGGTGGAGCAGAATCAGGAGATTGTGGTGAAGCATAAGAAGGAAGCGGTGAAGTCATTGCAGACCACCATCCCCTTCATCAAGAACCATAACCTGAACTACTCAGAGGTCATGGCGTTCTGCGGAAAGTATAAGGTGGCGGCAGGTTGGGTGCTCTTCGTGCTGATGACCATCCTTGTGGTGACGGCGGTGTCTAATGGTGCAAACCTCAACGATGGCATGGACGGGATGTGTGCGGGTAATTCCGCCATCATTGGTGTGGCATTGGGCATCTTTGCATACGTGTCCTCGCACATCGGCTACGCGTCGTATTTCGATATCATGTATATTCCCCATTCGGAAGAGTTGGTGGTGTTCCTCTGTGCCTTCGTAGGGGCGATGATAGGCTTCCTTTGGTACAATGCTTTCCCTGCCCAGATATTCATGGGCGACACGGGTTCGCTGACGATTGGCGGCATCATCGGCGTGTGTGCGGTAATCATTCATAAGGAACTGATGTTGCCGATACTTTGCGGTATCTTCTTCGTGGAGAGCCTGAGTGTCATCATCCAGACCCAGTGGTTCAAGGTGCAGAAGCGGAAAGGCAAGCGTGTGCGCGTGTTCCGTGCCACGCCCATCCACGACAACTTCCGCAAGTTGGATTCGCAACTCGACCCGACGAGCACCTATATATTAAAGGGATGGCCCAGCCGACCTTTCCATGAATCGACAATCACAATCCGCTTTTGGATCACCACGATTATCCTTGCGGCATTGACAATCATAACACTGAAGATAAGATAAAACCAGAAGATGGGAAAGAGAATAGTCATATTGGGAGCAGGCGAGAGCGGAGCGGGTGCTGCCGTTCTTGCGAAGAAAGAAGGATTCGATGTGTTCGTGTCTGACATGGCGAAGGTTGCCGGTAAGTACAAGCAAATGCTTGACGACCGTCATATCGAGTGGGAGGAAGGTCAGCATACAGAGGAGAAGATATTGAATGCCGACGAAATCATCAAGAGCCCAGGAATCCCTGACACGGCTCCGATGGTTGCGAAGGTCATCGAAAAGGGAATCCCTATCATCAGCGAGATAGAGTTTGCAGGGCGCTATACGAACTCCAAGATGATTTGCATCACGGGCTCGAATGGCAAGACCACGACGACCTCGCTGATCTACCACATCTTCAAAAATGCCGGCTACGATGCCGGATTGGCAGGAAACATCGGTAATTCACTCGCTTTGCAGGTGGCGGAAGAACCGCATGAATACTACATTATCGAATTAAGCTCTTTTCAGCTTGATAACATGTATTCTTTTCGCGCTAACATTGCCGTTCTTTTGAATATAACGCCTGATCATTTGGACCGTTATGGCTTTGAGATGCAAAACTACGTGGATGCCAAGATGCGCATCGTCCAAAACCAGACCCCGCAGGATGCTTTCATCTATTGGGCAGACGATCCCATTATCAAGCGTGAACTGGAGAAATACGACATTCAATCCATCCAGTACCCGTTTGCGGAACTCAAGCGGAATGGGGTTATCGGTTACATGGAGGAGGGACAATATAAGATAGAGAAGCCCGAACCGTTTAACATGGAACAGGAAAGTCTGAGCCTGACGGGGAAGCACAACATCTACAACTCCCTCGCCGCCGGTATCGCCGCTAACATCGCGGGCATCAAGAAAGAGGAAATCCGCAAGAGCCTCAGTGACTTCCCCGGTGTGGAGCATCGCCTGGAGAAGGTTTGCATGGTGCGCGGCGTGCAATATATCAACGACTCGAAGGCTACCAACGTGGATGCCTGCTGGTATGCATTAGAGGCAATGAAGACGAAGGTGATACTGATTATTGGTGGTAAGGACAAGGGCAATGATTATGAGCCTATCAAGCCGTTGGTGAAGGAAAAATGCTCGGGCATTGTCTATCTTGGGGCAGACAATCAGAAGTTGCACGACAACTTCGATGCCTTGGGGATTCCCGTGCGTGACACACATTCTATGAAAGAGTGCATGTCGGCGTGCTATGAGATGGCAAAGCCGGGTGAAACCGTGTTGCTCAGTCCTTGTTGCGCTTCCTTCGATTTGTTCAAGAACATGGAAGACCGCGGTGAGCAATTCAAAGAGTTAGCAAGAAGTCTATGAACAAGAGATTAGGGAAAATATTCAAGGGCGATGGGGTCATCTGGATGATCTTCTTCTTCCTCTGTATGATCAGTCTGGTCGAGGTGTTCTCCGCCTCGAGCAACCTGACCTATAAGAGTGAGAACTACATGGGGCCTATCAGTTACCATGCGTTCATGATTCTTATCGGAGCCTTTGTCGCCATACTGACGCTGAACGTGCCCTGCCGCTATTTCAAGCTGACGATTCCCTTCTTGCTGATTATCTCTTGGGCAACCCTCATCTGGGTGCTTGTGGGCGGAGAATCCATCAACGGGGCAAACCGCGTCATTCCCTTGCCAGGAGGCATCACGTTCCAGCCTTCAGAGATTGCAAAGGGAACGATGGTGCTCATTACGGCGCAGATACTCAGTGTGATGCAACGGGAGAGTGGGGCAGACAAGAAAGCATTCCAGTATATTCTCTGCATCGTTGTGCCCACCGTTGGATTGATTGGCATCGAGAACCTATCAACCGCCGCTCTGCTCTTTGGGGTCATCTTCCTGATGATGTTCATCGGTAGAGTGTCTATGGTGCAACTTGGGAAGTTGGTGGGAGTGGGTGTGCTGTTTATAGCCATGTTCCTCACCCTTGTGTTCACCCTTGGAAGCATAGAGGGGAATGGAGGCATGGACACCTCAAGGGAAGATGCTATGGAACTGACGGCAGAAAACAAGAACGCCATCAAAGGCGGCGGTGTGTTCCACCGCTTTGCAACATGGCGCAACCGAATCTTAAAGCACCTTGACAAGCAAGAAGTTGCCCCAGCCGATTATGACCTCGACAAGGATGCGCAGGTGGCTCACGCCAATATCGCCATCGTGTCCAGCAACATCATCGGCAAAGGACCAGGTAACTCTGTGGAGCGTGATTTCCTTGCGCAGGCATTCTCCGACTTCATCTATGCCATCATCATTGAGGAGATGGGCATCTTTGGAGCCGCCTTCGTCTTGGCGCTCTATATTATACTGCTCTATCGCGCCGCCCGCATCGCAAGCCGTTGCGAGAACAACTTCCCGGCTTTCCTCGTATTGGGCTTAGCGTTGCTGTTGGTGATTCAGGCTCTCTTCAATATGCTTGTGGCGGTGGGTATCGCACCCGTAACGGGACAACCCTTGCCGCTCATCAGTAAGGGCGGAACATCCACCATCATCAACTGTGCGTATATCGGTGCAATACTGAGTGTTAGCCGTTCGGCGAAAAAAAAGCTGAGTAATCTCACCGTAAAACAAA
Source organism: Prevotella sp. (assembly GCA_022511065.1). Lineage (GTDB taxonomy): Bacteria > Bacteroidota > Bacteroidia > Bacteroidales > Bacteroidaceae > Prevotella. Next base: position 7,134 of record JAFLSG010000056.1, on the reverse strand, counting down.
TATAAATTGTAATTTTGCACACATTATATATAATATAAGCATGAGCAAGGAATTGAGGGTCATCATCAGCGGAGGCGGCACGGGAGGCCACATCTTCCCCGCCATTTCCATTGCGAACGCCGTAAAGGATTTGCGGCCTGACGCGAAGATTCTTTTCGTGGGGGCGCAGGGACGCATGGAGATGCAGCGCGTTCCCGCCGCGGGCTACGAGATTGAGGGACTGCCTATCTGCGGCTTTGACCGGAAGAATCTGCTGAAGAACGTGAAGGTGCTCTACAAGATATGGAAAAGCCAGTGCATGGCGAAGAAGATTATCAAGGAGTTCAAGCCGCAGGTGGCTGTTGGTGTGGGAGGCTATGCCAGCGGTCCCACACTGAACAAGGCTGCAGCGATGGGCATCCCTTGTCTGATTCAGGAGCAGAATTCATACGCCGGTGTCACCAATAAGTTGCTTGCCAAGAAAGCAGAGAAGATTTGCGTGGCTTATGAAGGCATGGAGCGGTTTTTCCCTGCGGAAAAGATTATCCTGACGGGCAATCCCGTCCGCCAGAGTCTGCTCGATACCACCATTTCCCGCGAGGAGGCGATAAAGGAAATGGGACTTGACCCGACAAAGAAGACCATTCTGTTGGTAGGCGGCAGCTTAGGGGCGAAGACCATCAATGAGAGCGTGCTCGGGCATCTGGAACAGGTGAAGTCATCCGATGTGCAGTTCATTTGGCAGACAGGGAAGTATTACAGTGCAGAGATTGCAACGCGCTTGCAGGGACAGGACATCCCGAATCTGAAAGTGATGGATTTCATCACGGACATGGGCGCAGCCTATAAAGCTGCCGACCTTGTTATCAGTCGCGCGGGAGCCAGCAGCATCTCGGAGTTTTGTCTGATAGGCAAGCCCGTGATTCTCGTGCCAAGTCCGAATGTGGCGGAAGACCATCAGACCAAGAACGCATTGGCACTTGCCACCAAGGATGCCGCCATCTATGTGAAGGATGCAGAGGCTCCTGGCATGTTGCTGCAACTTGCCATTGACACCGTGAACGATGAGGCGAAGCTGAAATCACTTGGTGAGAATGTACTGAAGCTCGCCTTACCCAACTCCGCGGAAATCATTGCCAAGGAAGTCATCAGGTTGGCAGGGCAGTAAAGATAGATTATCAAGTAAAGAGAACAATGGATTTTAAAGATATAAAGGCAGTTTATTTCATAGGAGCAGGCGGCATCGGCATGAGTGCCATCGCCCGCTACTTCATCAGCAAGGGGCTTGTTGTGGGTGGCTACGATAAGACTCCCTCCGAGCTGACCCTCCATTTGGAGAAAGAGGGAATGCTCCTTCATTACGAGGAGGATGTCAATGCCATTCCGCAGGCATGCAGGCGCAAAGAGTCGTGCCTTGTCATCTATACGCCCGCCGTACCCGCAGAGCATCAGGAACTTGTATGGTTCAGGGAGAATGGCTTTGAGATACAGAAGCGGGCGCAAGTGCTTGGCACGCTGACACAGGCGCATAAGGGGCTGTGTGTGGCGGGTACGCATGGCAAGACCACCACATCCACGATGTGTGCCCATATCATGCACCAGAGCCATCTTGACTGCAATGCCTTCTTGGGAGGCATCTCCAAGAACTACGGCACTAACTATATCCTTTCCGATTCTGACTATGTGGTCATTGAGGCAGATGAGTTTGACCGCTCTTTCCATTGGCTCCGTCCGTGGATGAGTGTCATCACTTCCACCGACCCTGACCATTTGGATATCTATGGAACGAAGGAGGCTTATTTGGACGGTTTCCGTCATTACACGGAACTGATACAGCCCGGTGGTGCATTGATTGTGCGTCGTGGTTTGGAGATGAAGGAGAATCTGCAGCCGGATGTAAGGCGCTATGACTATGGGCTTACTGAGGGCGACTTCCATGCGGATAATATCCGCATCGGCAACGGTAAGATTGTCTTTGACTTCATCTCGCCGATAGAGAGTGTTGCGAATGTGGAACTGGGCGCACCGATTCCCATCAACATAGAGAATGGTATCGCTGCCATGGCGATGGCGCAGCTGAATGGCTGTACCGCGGAGGAGTTGAAGTATGGCATGAAAACCTATGGAGGCGTGGAGCGCCGCTTTGATTTCAAGATAAAGACGGACAAGTTAGTGTTCCTTAGCGACTATGCCCATCATCCGAAAGAGATTTACCAGAGTGCCAAGAGCATCCGTGAGCTTTACAAGGACAAGCACATCACGGCGATCTTCCAGCCGCACCTCTATACCCGCACCCGCGATTTCTATAAGGAGTTCGCCGAGGCGTTGAGTCAGCTTGACGAGGTGGTGCTTACGGAGATCTATCCCGCCCGCGAGCTTCCCATTGAGGGCGTGACCTCCGAACTGATTTACAACAACCTGCGGGAGGGCGTGAAGAAGGAGATTATCCGCAAGGATGAGGCGCTTGATTTTGTCAAGAACCACTCCTTTGAGGTACTGATAGTATTGGGGGCAGGCGACCTTGATGACCTCGTTCCCCAGATGACGAAGATATTGAATAACAAATTAGCATAACGACGACAGGCCCATGACCATCAACTGGAAGAAATCCATCATCATCGCGACGGACGTCCTCATTGCCGCTTACCTGTTCCTCGCTGTCACGGCGTTCAATACACCGGACACGGTGGTGACGCATTGCGAGGAAGTGCGAATCGATGTTGAGAAAGACATCGTGCAGGATTTCCTTACGCCGGCAGAGGTCAAGAAACTGTTGGAGGCCGACCGTCTCTATCCCCTGCATAAGGCGATGGATGAGATTGACACGCGCCAAATGGAGGAAGCCCTCTCGCGCAGTCCTTTCGTGGAGGGCGTGGAGTGCTACAAGACGCTGAACGGACAAGTGTGCGTGCAGCTCAAGCAGCGGATGCCGGTGGTGCGCGTCATGACGAGCAACGGCGACAGCTACTATGTGGATAGCCACGGCGGCATCTTACCCGCATCGCACTATATCACGAACATGGTCATCGCGACGGGGCATATCCCGCAGAAGTATGCGCAGGGGAAGTTGGCAGCAGTGGCGAACTACATCATTCAGGACAAGTTCTGGCGCAGTCAGATTGTGCAGATCAATGTCCTGGCCGATGGTTCGATGGAGATTGTTCCCCGCGTGGGAGAGCATGTCGTCTATCTGGGGCGGCCTGACAACATCGGGAAGAAGTTGGAACGTCTGCGCAAGTTCTATGTCTATGGACTGAACAAGGCGGGCTGGAACAAGTATGAATACATCAGTCTGGAGTTTGACAACCAGATTATCTGCAAGAAAAGCAAAAGGAAAAATAAAATATAAGAAGAGATGGCAGCAAAGGAATTTTACGTAGCAATCGAGCTTGGGTCATCCAAGGTGACCGGCATTGCGGGGCAGAAGAACCTTGACGGCAGCATCAACGTGCTTGCCGTGGTGAAGGAGGAGTCTTCGTCGTTCATCCGCAAAGGGTATGTTTACAACATCGACAGGACCGCCCAGTGCCTAACGAACGTCATCAATAGGCTGGAGAATCAGTTGAAGACGGAGATTACACAGGTGTATGTCGGTGTTGGCGGACAATCCATCCGCAGCGTGAAGAATGTGATAACGAAGGAATTACCTGCGGACACGAGGGTCACGCAGAACATGGTCAATGAGCTGATGGACACCAACCGCAACATCAAGTACCCGGAGCAAGAGATTATTGACGCTGCCGAACAGGAGTATCGTGTCGATGCCCAGTACCAGCTTGACCCCGTGGGCATCCAGGCATCGCGCTTGGAAGGCAACTTCCTGAACATCCTTCAGCGCAATGCGTTCTACAAGAACCTCAATCAGTGCTTCGAGGTGGCGGGCATCAATGTTGCCGATATGTACCTTGCGCCCCTTGCTTTGGCAGACAGTGTGCTGACTGAGACCGAGAAGCGCTCGGGCTGCGCATTGGTGGATATCGGGTCTGACACTACCACCGTCTCCGTCTATTCCAAGAACCTTTTGCGCCATCTTGCTGTCATCCCGTTGGGCAGCAACAATATCACCAAGGACATCACTACGCTCCAGATGGAGGACAGCGAGGCGGAGAAGATGAAACTCAAATACGGCTCGGCATTCACGGAAAATAGTGAAATCGACAGCGGACTGAGCTATCCCATTGACCCGGAGCGTCAGGTGGATAGTCGTAAGTTTATTGAGATTGTCGAGGGACGCATGCAGGAAATCATCGAGAATGTGTGGTATCAGATACCGTCAGAGTATGCTGACAAGCTGTTGGGTGGTATCATCCTCACTGGCGGCGGCGCGAACATGAAGAACATCGAGCGGGCGTTTACCAACCATACCCGTGTTGATAAGATTCGCATTGCGAAGTTTGTCACCCAGACGATTATCTCAAACCACGAGGACATCAAGGCGCACAATTGTATGATGAATACCGTGCTCGGCTTGTTGGCGAAGGGTGACATCAATTGTGCAGGTAGCGAGATAGATCCGAGCGGCGGCCTGTTCCGTGAGCCTAAGCCGACATCGCATGTAGCTGACGCTCGCCCGGCCCGTCAGGGATTCGAGACTCCCTCTGGCGTGGTGCGCACAGAGACGGAGAAGAAGCAGGCAGAGGAAGAGGCTCGGCGCAAGCGCGAGGAAGAGGAGCGTCTGCGCGAAGAGGAAGAGCGCAAGCAAAAGGAGGAAGAAGAGCGCATCAGAAAGGAGAACAGCCGATGGAACAAGTTCAAGAAAGGTGCTACGAAGTTTATCAAGAGTATCGTGGATGACGATGCGGAATAATGATTAGCGCATAAGGAGCAATCTTGTAACAGTAACATGGCAGATTATTTCAATAACATGGCAGAAAAAGAGAATAAGATGGAAGAAAATAAGATGAATATGGAAATCCTCGACTTTGGCACGCCAGAAAAGGAGCCTTGTATCATCAAGGTCATTGGTGTCGGAGGTGGTGGTAGCAATGCAGTGAATCACATGTTCCGCCAGGGCATTCACGATGTGTCTTTTGTGGTCTGCAATACAGACAACCAGGCGCTTAACGACTCGCCCGTACCCGTGCATCTTCAGTTGGGTAAGGAAGGACTTGGTGCCGGTAACAAACCCGATAAGGCGCGTGCGGCTGCGGAAGAGAGCATTGAAGATATACGCGCCATGCTTGGCGACGGAACGAAGATGGTATTCATCACCGCCGGTATGGGTGGAGGAACGGGTACGGGAGCCGCGCCCGTCATTGCCCGCGAGGCGAAGGAAATGGGCATCCTGACCGTCGGCATCGTCACCATCCCCTTCCGCTTTGAGGGCGACCGCAAGATCGATCAGGCGCTCGACGGTGTGGAGAAGATGGAGAAGAACGTAGATGCGCTGCTCGTCATCAACAACGAGCGGCTGCGTGAGATCTATCCCGAACTTTCGGTATTAGATGCTTTTGGCAAAGCGGATGATACGCTCAGCGTGGCAGCCAAGTCAATCGCAGAGATTATCACCGTACACGGCGTGATTAACCTTGACTTCAACGATGTAAAGACCGTGCTGAAGGATGGTGGCGTAGCCATTATGTCCACGGGCTTCGGAGAGGGTGAGGGCCGTGTGAAGAAGGCTATTGAGAATGCAATCCAGTCGCCGCTGCTCAACGAAAAGGACATCTACAAATCTCAGAGGCTTCTGCTCAACATCTCGTTTGCGGGCAACAAGGACGGCAGCGAGTCGTTGATGATGGAGGAGATGAACGAAGTGAACGACTTCATGGCGAAGTTCGATACCGACTTCGAGATTAAGTGGGGAATTGCCACGGATCCCGAATTGGGCAAGAATGTGAAGGTTACGGTGCTTGCCACGGGCTTCGGTATCGAGAGTGTCGATGGTATGGCAGAGCGTATGACGAAGCATTCACAGGAAGACCTCGACCGCATCGCGGCAGCAGAAGAGAAGAGCGCCAAGTTGCAAGACCGCCGTCATCGCTACTATGGAGGTGAGGAAGTAGCCAAGCGCTATAAGCGCCGCCCCAATGTTTACTTGTTCCGCCCGGAGGATCTTGACAATGATGATGTCATCTCTGCCGTAGAGCAGACCCCGACCTACAAGCGCACACGGGATATATTGGACAGCATCCGTAGTCAGGCAAGTGGTCAGGAAAAAGAAGAAGAGGGTGCCACGCCGCCGGATAATCCCGATGTGGTTCAAGGCATGATCGTCTTCTCATAAACCAATCAGCGGGCTTTTCGCCCGCTTTTTTCTTATTGGTACAGTTCTTGGAGTACGGATAGCGAGCGAAGCTCGGGGAAGTCAGGGAGGTGAAGGCGGTAGTAGGCGAGTGATACCTCAAGCAGTCGGTTCCTGTCCTGATGCGACATACGGAAGAGGTGCATCGTCGGGAAGTCCATGCGCATCAGCAGCCTTATCTTCTCCGCCTCGTGGGGATAGAGGAAATCACGGTGCACTGGCGGGTGTGCGACAAAGATGCTTTCGCGGAGGTCAAAGTATTCACCAGTCTCATAATGCTCTATGTTGGGGTAAAAGCCCAAAAAGCGCGACAGGCGCATGAGGAACACAAGATGGAAATTGGCGAAGTGAGCCTCCTGTCCGTCGAGCCACCGCACACCGTTTGCCACGTAGTCGAACAACGGCGCATTCTGCTGCTCCGAGCGCAGGGCATGATAGAGGAACTCGGAGACGAACAGGGCAATAGCCAACTTGTGCGGGTCGAAGGGTATCGACGAATAGGGATGCGCCAGCCGCGCATCCGCCAGTTTCTGCAACTGTGACTTTGGCCGCACGTCTGCCTCTATCTCCAATAGCGAGAGCGGCTGAAAGAATTGTTTCTTGATCCTTGATTTCGCCGATTTTGGGATGCTGACGATGAAGGAGAGCCTGCCGTGACTCCTTGTGAACATGTCCACAATCATCTTTGCCTCGCCATACTTGAGCGAGCGGAGTACAATAGCCTGAGTCTTCGCCAACATAGAGCGCAAAGATAGTCCTTTTCGTGCAAAATGCAATAGGAAAGCGCATTTTTCTTAAAGAAAATTTTGTAGAATGGAATATTTGCCGTAATTTTGCACCCGCAATTGAAGGCAGCGGTCCCTTCGTCTATCGGTTAGGACGAGAGATTTTCATTCTCTAAAGAGGAGTTC
>JAFLSG010000055.1 GCA_022511065.1 Prevotella sp. | reverse complement strand
GGAACTCCGTGCCGAAGTTCAGCTTGCAGAACTCGTGGATGCTCTCGTCAGTGCCTGGGGCCTGCTGACCGAACTGGTTGCAGGGGAAGTCGAGAATCTCGAATCCCTGGGTGTGGTACTTCTTGTAGAGCGCTTCCAGCTCGTCGTACTGTGGGGTGAACCCGCACTTGGTGGCTGTATTCACAATGAGCAAGACCTCGTTGGCGTATTCCTTCAGCGAGACTTCCTTTCCTTTTCTGTCCTTGACAGAGAATTCGTAAACAGTCCTCATGTCCTATCGTTTATTTTTATATTAATTACCTTATTAATTTGACGGCACAAATTTACAAAGTTTCCTTATTCCCGCCAAATAATTCCAAAGAAAAATGCGCTCACGGCATATGCAACTACCGTGAACGCATTTTCTGTCCATTCTGCGTGAAGCAAATATCTTATTTCTTCGCAGCCTTACCGTAGCGGCTCATGAACTTATCAACACGACCTGCCGTGTCCACGAGCTTGCTCTTACCAGTGTAGAACGGGTGAGAGGTGCTGGAGATTTCGACTTTTACCACCGGGTAAGTTTCACCTTCGAACTCCACTGTGTCATTGGTTCTTGCCGTGGACTTCGTAAGGAACATATCGCCGTTGGACATATCCTTGAATACGACGGGGCGATAGTTTTCTGGATGAATACCTTTTTTCATTTTAACCTTAAATTGTTATTGTTACTATAAGAATTTTCACTTTGCGGGCGCAAAATTACGAAGATTTTCGCACTCTGCCAAATATTTCCCCAAGAAAAGTGCCAAGGTATCATATCTTTTTTGTATTTTTGCATCTGCATGGCAAGAAACCCCGCAGAAGACATACCGGTGCAGCCCATAGAGTGCCACCCGTTTGAGCCGTTCCTGCCCCCGAAGGCAAGGCTGCTGATGCTCGGCACCTTCCCGCCTTCGGAGAAGAGATGGTGCATGAAGTTCTACTACCCGAACTTCATCAACGACATGTGGAGGATTCTGGGCATCTGCTTCTATGGCGACAAGAGCCGATTCATCGTGCCAGGTGAGAAGCGATTCAATCTGGACAGCATCATCCCCTTCCTTGAGGAAAAAGGCATCGCCCTGTTTGACACCGCCACCCGCATACGCCGCACGAAGAACAATGCATCCGACAAGGATCTCGAGGTGGTGGAGCCTACCGACCTGGATGCCCTGCTGAGACAGTTGCCCGAGTGTAGAGCCGTGGTGACCGCAGGTCAGCTCGCCACCGACATCTTCTGCACCCACTACGCCATCACCGCCCCGAAAGTGGGCGAATACACCGCCTTCAGCTTCGAGGGGCGTGACATCAGGCTCTACCGCATGCCCAGCTCATCACGCGCCTACCCGATGGCTACTGAGCGCAAAGCAGAATATTACGACATCGTATTCAAATACCTGAACTTATGACAATAATAGGAATCGCTGGCGGAACAGGCTCTGGAAAGACCACCGTCGTAAGGAAGATTGCAGAGTCGCTGCCCCCTCACTGCGCAGCAGTCGTGCCATTAGACTCTTACTACAACGACACCACGCACATGACCGAGGAGGAACGCCATGCCATCAACTTCGACCATCCCGACGCATTTGACTGGAAGCTGCTCATCGAGCACATCAGGATGCTCAAGGAGGGCATCGCCGTGGAGCAACCCACTTACTCCTACCTCATCTGTAACCGTCTGCCTGAGACCATCCACGTGGAGCCAAAGCCCGTCATCATCATCGAGGGCATCATGACGCTCATCAACAAGAAACTGCGTGACATGATGGACTTCAAGATATTCGTGGACACGGATGACGATGTGAGGCTGATACGCAACATCCGCCGTGACGTGGTGGAGCGTGGCAGAACGGTGGAAATGGTGCTCGACCGCTATGAGAAGGTGCTGAAGCCGATGCACGAGCAATTCATCGAGCCTACCAAGAAATTTGCCGACCTCATCATCCCCCGTGGGGGTGACAACAAGTCGGGAATACACATCCTGAAGACCTACATCGAGGGTATCGTCACTCGGGTAAAGTAGGAAGATGCTCCTCGTCTGAATAAGATGCCACCTTATCGTCAGAAGATGGCATCTCTTCAGCATAAGATGCCTCCTTATTGGGATAGGATGCCACCTCCTCCGCAGAAGGTATCTCCTTGGCCGCAGAAGCCGCCTTGCGCTTCTCCGAATAAATCTTTATGGAGTTGATAACCTCGGTGACACCATAGAGCAGGGTACACCAACCGAGAATCTCAACAGGTACACTTGCGGAAGCCATGGGGTATATAATAACGTAAAGCCCCATTAGCAGAATGAGCGAGGGAAATATCCAGAAACCGAAGCCCACACGCCCGAAGCGCCGCGCATTGAGCAGGTTCATGAACTGATTGACCGCCCCAAGGACGAGGATACCGCCGATGATATACATCAGGGCAGTGATGAAGATGGTGGGCTTGAGCGCAAGCATCAAGCCGAGGATGGCACTTCCCACGCCAACAACGGGAAAAGTGGGTTTCTCGCCCGCAATGACGTTGCCCTCTACATCCGTAATCTTGTACTCGCCCACATGCTTCAACGCGTTGTAATAGACCACGAGGGAGATGATGCCCGACAAGAGGAATAAAACGCCGATGGCAACCGTAATCCAAGTGACAGTATCATCGGTATATTTAATCAACAGGATGCCAATGGCGATGGCACAGATGGCACGGAATATAGAGCTTTGAAGTATCTTCATGTTATTTCATTTTAAGCGTTTCGCCCGCAAATATAGCAAAATCGGGTGTAATACGCAAATATTTCCGTAATTTTGCACCAAAATAGAGCAGATATGACGACACTATACTTAGTGAGGCATGGGGAAACGGTGGATAATGCCCACCAAATCATGCAGGGACAGACACAGGGGGAACTGAACGGGAATGGCATCAGGCAGGCTGAGGAAGTGAGCCGTGAGCTGGAGGGTGTAGCCCTTGATGCCATCATCGCGAGTGACCTGAAGCGTGCCATAGACACCGCCACAATCATCGCAAAGCCTCATCAACTGAAGGTCATCACCACCCCGCTGCTAAGAGAGCGTGACTGGGGTGACTTCACGGGTCGCTTCATCCCATCACTCAAAGGGGAAGCATGGCCTGACAACGTGGAGACGTTAGAAGCCCTTCTATCCAGGGCTGACGAGTTTATCACTTACGTCAAGGAGGCTTACCCGGGGAAGAAGGTTTTGGCCGTTGGTCATGGTATCATCAACAAGGCAATTCAGGCAGTATATTACGACAAGCCTATGAATGAGATTCCACGGATGGTGAATGCCGAAGTGAGAGTGTTGGAACTCTAACAGCAAATTGATTGGGGCATTGAGCGAGATACTCAATGCCCCAATAATTTGCAATCATCCTTGATTTATCTGCGACCTCCCATGCTACCACCGCGGGAGTTGCCTCCGTGCGATTTACTGCCTCCGCTGCTTGATCTGCTTGAACTGCTGCTGGCTCTGCTTGAGTTGCTTCGAGTGCTGAAGCTCGAACTGCGAGAGGAACTTGAATTGCTACGAGAGCCGTTGAAGCTGCTGCGAGAAGAACTTGAACTACTACGCGATGTACTTGCATTACTGCGAGAGCCGCTAAAGTTACTGCGATTGCTGCCATTGGAGAGTCCACCCTCTGCTGACCTTGCACTGCGATGGTTGCCTACACTTCTACTCGAAGATGATGAACTACCATTGAAGGAATTGCCTACGGAGCTTGAAGCATTTGGCTGACGACTGCCTTCAAAGTTTCTGCTGCCCTCTGCCTGCCGCTGACCCGCCATTGAGCGATGGTTGCCAAGCTGACCCTTGCTATTCACGTTCATCCTGCCATTCTCATGCCTCGGGGCATTATTCTTGGGGGCTGCATTAACCCGTGTGGAACTCTGACGATTTCCGTGGAACTCACCCCGCTGCCAACGATCGTGCATACCAACGTGAGCCTTGTTGGGAGTGCGATAGAGGTGCTGATGACCGTGATAGAAGCTGTGGCCGCCATTGTGGTGCCAACTGTGACCGCCTCGATAGGTGGCATAGAAGTGAGGCCGTCCGAAATAGAAGTAGTCACGGTGGGGATAACGGAGATAGATGCCGAAGTGCCAGTAACCAGCCTCCCAGTAAAGTGGGCGATAGAAATACTTGGCTGCAAGATAGGCGCTCCACTGCCAGTCGAGAAGGACATAACTCAGGTCAAGGTTGCGACGCTCCCAATAAGTGCCGAACACATCAGAACGCCCCGTAACACTCATGAGGTAGTCAAGGTTGATCTCATACGCCGCCTCATACTGGGCATCCGTCAGATTCAACTCGTATGCCATCTTGTCCGTCAGGAAAAGGGCTTCCCTGCGAGCCTGCTCGTAACTCATTGCACTTGCTGAAACATTGATCAGCATCATGGCCATCAGTGCGAAAATCATCTTCTTCATCATCGTCATTATTTTTATGGGTTCTACATTCATTTTCTTGTTCACGATGCAAAGGAACAGCTTTTTCAGCAGCATTGCAAGGGATTTTCCCTAAAGCAGGGGAGGAAAATCCCTATAATTGCCGTTATTTTGTCTTTTTTTCGTAATTTTGTCCCCAGATATGAGATTCCTTGCCACCATATTATTCTCTTGCTGCCTTGGCTCTGCCGTGGCTCAAGGCACATTGGCTGATAGTCTTCGCTACCGCATGGAGACACAGGCAACATTCTCCGGGGGTGACTATACACCGCTGTGGCTAAACGCCAACAAGCATGGACTCAGTTCGTTAGACACGTCCAACGGATATATAAGAGGTGCCGTGGAGCGTCCGCTTTCTGCTGATGATGGCAAGACATGGGGACTTGGCTATGGCGTGGATGTTGCCGTAGCTGCTGGCTTCACCAGTACGCTCATCGTGCAACAAGCCTACGTTGAGGGGCGTTGGAAAAAGGGTACGCTGACCATAGGAGCCAAGGAACAGCCGATGGAACTGAAGAATCAGGAGTTGAGCACGGGTTCACAGACTTTTGGCATCAATGCCCGCCCCATTCCCGAAGTGCGTATTGCCCTGCCCGAATACTGGACAATTCCCGGACTTCACGACTGGCTCGCCTTGAAAGGTCATATTGCCTATGGTAAGCCTACGGATGATCATTGGCAGAAGGATTTCGTAAAGGAGCATAGCCGATACACCGAGGGGGCACTCCATCATAGCAAGGCCGGTTATCTAAAGATTGGACCTAAGAAGCTGACGCTTGAACTTGGGTTGGAGATGGCAAGTCAGTTTGGAGGTAAGTCTTATAGGGAAACCGAAAGAGATGTGTGGGAGATTGTTCCCAATGAGGGTGGATTGAAAGGGTTCTGGCACGCACTCATGCCCGGTGGTGGTGATGCAGGTGAGGGCATGTATGGGAACTTCAATGGCAATCAACTCGGCTCATGGATGGCAAGGCTGAACTATGAGACTGATGGATGGGAGGCGAGCCTCTATGCCGACCATTTCTTTGAAGACCATTCCTCTATGTTTATGATGGACTATGATGGTTATGGCGAAGGTGAGGAATGGGAAGTGAAGAAAGACAACAAATACTTGCTGTATGACTTCAAGGACATCATGCTTGGCTTTGAGTTCCGCAAGAAAGGGAATGCCATCTTGAATGATGTCGTGGTGGAATATATTTACTCCAAATACCAGAGTGGTCCCGTCTATCATGACCGCACCCCCGCCTTTAGTGACCATATCGGAGGTAATGACAACTACTACAATCACTACATCTTCACAGGATGGCAACATTGGGGACAGGTGATGGGCAATCCGCTCTATCGTTCACCTTTATATAATAGCAGTCATGAAATCCGTGTAGAGAACAATCGTTTCGTTGCATGGCATCTTGGTCTCGCAGGACAACCCAATAATGCCCTGCACTATCGTGTGTTGGCCACCTATCAGACTGGCTATGGCACATACGATGATCCCTTCACCGCAAAGCAATACAATCTCAGCCTGTTGGCAGAAGTTTCCTATCAGTTGCGCAACAACTGGGCATTGCGAGGGGCATGGGCAATGGACAGAGGGAAACTATTGGGCGACAATCAAGGCATTCAACTGACAATCACAAAATCCGGGCTATTGACAAAATGAGAAAGTTTCTTCTATTGTTATCAGTAATGGGAATCGTCTTGGCATCCTGCGATATAGAGACATCCGACAATGGCAAACTTGATGGCTATTGGCACTTGGTAAGTGCTGACACGTTAGCCACGCAAGGACATACTGACTTGTCTCAGCAACGCATTTTCTGGGCTGTGCAAGTTAATCTTATTCAGTTGAGGGGTACGGAGCAAGAGCTTTATTGCCGCTTCTCCCATCAGGCTGATGAACTGACGATTAACCAACTCCATTTAAAAGATAGGGAAAAGGGAGACCCAGAGGTAACTGAAGAATACAAGCACTTCATATACCCTTATGGCATCAATGACTATGAGGAGCATTTCAAGGTCATCCAACTGACGAATGAGAAGATGACACTCCAATCCCCTACCCTGCGATTGGACTTCCAAAAGATGTAATCTCTTAGAACTTCTTCCCGAAGATAATATAGAAGAAAGTTTGGAGCAGAATCTTGGCATCAAGCCAAAGCGAATGATGCTCTAAATAATAGAGATCCATCTCCAACCGAATGAGCATCTTTTCCATCGTGTCCGTATAGCCATTGTGTAGCGTAGCATAACTGGTTACACCAGGTCGGAGGGCATATAAGCGCTCATATCGGTTATCATGCTGCATGATCTGGTCGATATAATATTTCCTTTCGGGTCGTGGGCCCACAAAAGCCATATCCCCCCGCACTACATTCCACAACTGAGGCAATTCATCCAAATGGTGGTCACGCAAGAACTTGCCTACTCTCGTCAGATTCTCATTATTCTCATGACCAACAAGCAGATGAGCATCCGCATCCTCCCGCATACTCCTAAACTTCAAGATATAGAACGGTTTACCACCCTTCCCTATCCGTTCCTGACGGAAAAAGGCAGAGCCACCATCCTCCATCTTTATCAGCAAATAGCAGATAAGGAAAAGGGGAGAGAACAGCAGCAGACAACCCACACCTATCAGAAAGTCAATCAGTCGTTTCATGGGCAACAAAGGCTTTTGATGGTCAGGAAGATAATCTTAAAATATTCTCCAACAGTAGGATGCTCGATATACTTCATATTCAGTTGAATCTTGGCAGGCATTACAATCTCTATATAGACCTGATCGGGATTCTCAGCATTACCAAGCAACTCATTCTCATTCACATACTCAATGGAAGCATAGTCTGTGATGCCAGGTCTGACATCCAATACACGCCTTTGCTCCGTTGTGTATAGATCCACGTATTTCCTTACTTCGGGCCTTGGCCCCACAAGGCTCATATCCCCTTTCAGTACATTCAGTAACTGGGGCAACTCGTCAATCTTGTATTTCCTCAGGAAATGCCCCACACGGGTTATCCTCGCATCCCGTTCACCCACCGTAAGCAGCCCCTGTGTATCTGTTCCCGTCCGCATAGAGCGGAACTTATACATCCCGAAAGGCTTGCCACCCTTGCCTATGCGCTCTTGCACATAAAATCCGCCGCCCTTGCTTTCCATCCTGATTAAAATATAAATCAAGAGGAAGATGGGAGACAGCACAAGCAATCCCACGGTAGAAAAGAGTATGTCAAAAAAGCGCGTCAATGTATAATCTCCTTGAAACTTTCCAATAGATACTCCACTTGTTCCATCGTCAGCCTGGTGTATAGCGGGAGCGTGATTTCATTCTCAAACTGGCGATAGGCATTTGGGAAATCCTTGATGTCAAATCCTAACCGCTTGTAGGCCGTCATCATGGGCAGGGGCTTGAAATGCACGTTTGTGGCTATCCCTCGCTCCGCCATTTGGTTGATGACTTTGTTGCGTGCCTCATGGTTATAACCATTGAGTCTCACCAAGTAAAGATGACCTGATGAAGTATATTCATCAGTATAGTGCCTCAACACCTCAACATCCTCGCCCTGCAAAGCCTGGTTATAGATTCCAATGAGTTCACGCCTGCGCGCAAGCATATTAGGGTAGCGTTCCATCTGCACCAACCCTACTGCCGCAGTAACATCCGTCATGTTGCATTTATAGGCAGGATATACGATGTCATACTCCCATGCGTTCAACTGACTTTTCTCCAATGCATCCTTATTCTGGCCATGCAGTGACAAGAGTTGAAACTCCTTGTAGAGTCTTTCGTTATCTATCTCAGGACGACTACACCAAGTCAGTGCACCACCTTCTCCTGTCGTGAAATTCTTCACGGCATGGAAACTGAAGGCAGTAAAGTCTGCAACCCCACCAATCATCTTGTCCTTCCAACGAGCCCCAAAGGCATGCGCCGCATCCGCCACAATGGCAACACGCCCCAAAGCCTTTTGCAAGTCATTCGCAGGATGGAAAAGACTCCGCTTGCTATCAACCACCGCAAACAACTTATCGTAATCGCAAGGCACACCCGCCAAATCTACGGGAATCACCGCCTTCGTACGCTCATTGATGCAATCCGCCAACTGCTCATAGTCCATCTCATACGACCCTGCTTGTGTATCCACAAGCCGCAAGGTCGCACCAACATGGCATACTACGCTTGCAGATGCCGTGTAAGTATAGGCGGTGGTAATCACTTCATCGCCTGGACCGATGCCCAGCACACGAAGAATAGACTCCAAGCACGCCGTGGCTGAATTCAGACAAACAGCCTTATCCACCTGGCAGAACGTAGCGACTTCCCGCTCCAACTGCTTGGTGCGTGGGCCTGTGGTAATCCACCCCGAGAGCAAAGCCTCGCCTGCAGCCTTTGCTTCCTGTTCTGTTATATCTGGTGGAGAGAATGGTATCTTCATTAACTTATCTACTTGAGGTCACATGATACGATTTCCCGGACATCAGATGGAAGATGCCCATGAGATAACCGAACCCGTAACTCAGATGAATACTTAAAAACACATAAGGCATCAGCAATGCCAATACAGGGCGATGGATGCGTATGGCGCACATGCTGCCCACCGTCAGTCCAATGAACAGATAGAGCAGCAACACACCTATATATATATACAAGACCCACGGAAAGAAAAGGCTACCAATCCCACCGATGACAAGACCCAAGAGGAAAAGCAACGGAAAGAACTGCCGCACCGTGGCAGGTGCGCCCAACTTGCGATTTACCAAAGGCTTGTAAAGCCCATACTGGTAATACATCTTGCACATCTTGCCCAGCGTGTCACGCGCCGTATAGTTGATGATGACGTGGGGTATCAGGAATATCTTACCGCCTTTCTTAATCAGACGACCATTAAACTCATCATCCTGATTGCGCACCAAATCGACATCAAACAGCCCAATCCTGTCAAACACCTCCCGCCTATAGCAGCCAAAAGGCACCGTGTCGGTCTCCACAATCCTGTAAGCCCCAATCTTATGCATCGAGCCACCCACGCCAAAAGGATGGCTCGAAGCCAAGGCAATGGCTTGGCATACAGGGGTTTCCTTAGCCGGTTGCGTATTCCACACACCGCCCACATTGTCGGCATTCAACGCATAAAGCTGCTTCACAAGCTCCGACATATAATCCGTAGGATAGGTACAATGACCGTCAAGGCGTATAATCACCTCGCCCGTAGCCTCCGCCAATCCCTTGTTCAGCGCATAGGGCACCGTACGCTGAGGATTGTCTATCAGCCTGATGAAAGGGTATTCCCTTGCGTATCTCTCAATGATGCCCCTTGTATTGTCCGTGCTTCGTCCATCTACGAACAAGACCTCAAGGCTATCTTGTGGATAGTCTTGGCTGAGAATAGATAGAATGCACGCCTCAATGAACCGCTCTTCATTGAAGACAGGGCAAATGACAGATACTTTATAAACGTTCATTTATGCTTAAAACGTATTTTTCTCCATATTATTATATCGGAAGCTGATTTTTCACAATTTCATCACATATAATCCCCGCTTGCCCGTCCGTGGAGAGTCAAAACTGAGGTATTTACCTGACGGGGAAACCCGAGGATGAAGGTCGCAGGCGATATGGCAATCCAAGTGGCGTGTCTGGAATCGCTTTGGAGAGTATGTATTCGCCAGCAACTCCACTCGTTCCGATGGAATATCCATCCGATATAACCGCGCCATGCGACGCTTGTCTGGGTAGGTGTCAGTAATGAATGCCGTATCGCCGAGCATCGTCTGATGTCCATCGGAATTCAGAATCTCAGGAGCTATAACCTGGCAAGTGTCATCCTGCACATCGAAAAGGGCATGGCAACTCATTCCGTTGAGGATGAAAGAGCCGACAATCTTGCCCTGACGAGTCCACACATAATGAGAACCTGAATTCTCCGTTGGCAAGGTGTGTAGGGTCTTGCTTTCCAAATCGTAGATGACCAAGCGGGTTAGCATTGCTTGCTGCTCCGCATTCCTCAGAGCCGTGCGACGATAGAGGAACGAAATATATCTGCCATCGCCGGAAAACTCAGTATGTGTGACAAAGTGCAGATAATCCTTTGCATCCGCATCATCAGCCGTCAGAGACAAGTCATGCAGGGACACAAGCAACTCACGCGTATTTGCCTGAAGGTCTATCAGATACAATCCGTCGTCCATAGGCGCACATTCCTCAACTCTGCCCTCATGACGATATGGATAACCATACCCCGGCATGCAACGCTGTAGCCGTTCATAACTGAAACTTGTGGCCAATTGACGCTCTTGGGTGTAATAGACACTGTCTATCGGATAGTCTATGATGCGTGACTTCCCGCCGATGGTGTCAATACAGGCCTTGAGCTGACGGTCTATAGCCGTGTTATAGATAAACGTTTCGTTGTCAAGCCATTGCAGACGACATCCCTTGTGCCAATTCCACGCATAGGAGTGGCCAAGCTTGTGGTATGCCCCCATGCGCCCATCCTTGAACTCAAAATAGCCAATCTCAAGTCCTTCCAATTGGCGTGGCATACTGAAATCAAAGGAAGCATGGCACGCCAGCACCTTCGTCTCATCAGCAGAGAAGGGGCTAACATCATGGAAACCAAAGAAATAGCCCTCATTGCACTGGTAATCGTTCTTGAAGAACTCCTTTTGTCGGGGCAACAAGTCAAAGACACCTTGATAGGCGTCTCTCACCCATTGTTTCAGCTTCGGGTTCTTACGAACCATGTTATAAACATAAGATTCCACTTTATTCATCTAACCAGGCATTTTATGTTAATAATCAGGCATCTTATAAAACCTGTCAATAATGTATCTCATCGCCTCATAGTTGCAACGGCAATAGAAGCCGTGGCGCATGCATCCCGTGGAAACATGCTCTGCATCCATGACCTTGATATCTGGCACATACTCCACGCTCAGTCCCGCCTTCAGGCATTGCTCTGCCAGGTAAATCTCCTCGCAGAACAAAAAGACAGGGTAGTCTATCTTGCCACAAAGCTCAAAATACTTCTTGGTCAGTATCACCAACGAGCCATGACCCGCATAGATTTGCCCGGCAGGGTGAGGCTGATGATATTTCTTTCTGCGGTAGAATGTGCGTGTATAGAGCGTTTCAAGAATGGGATAATGATAGAGCAGCTTCAATATCTTCAGCTTCCGGAGGCTATAGCGATGCAGGATTTTGGGATTCTTGTCGCGCATCTCGCCCTGCGAATAAATCTGTGGGGCAATCTCGCCCGTCGTAGCATCACAAGGATAGTCCAAAAGTTTCACAAAGAAATCATCTGCTACCGTCAAATCCACATTGCTAATCAACACATAGTCATAGACACTCACGTCCACCTCCTTCATCATCTCGCCCACAGCCCCAAAATAGCCAAGGTTCCGATGAAAGGGGAAGATACGGCAAGTGATGGGTAATGTCCCTGTATCACCCAAGGCTATCTCTTGGGGATTCTCCTCGGTATTGTCCGCCACGAACACATCGAGACTTACCACAGCCTCTTGCCCCGCATTCGCCTTGCTGACCGCAGAAAGGAGCGATTGGAAGTAACCCGTCAGCTCCCTGTATGAGTTATAATTGACGCAGAAGATGGCAATCCGTTTCATATTTTCTTGTTTTGAAGCAGTTTCCATGTGAGCCAGGAGAGGCCTCCCTGCAAGAGGGACACCCCGAGGTATGCCCACGCAAATTCCTCTATCGTCTCCAAATTGCAGAATGCCACGACCATCAGCAAGAGGCACACGCCAAGAATCAACGTGTTGTAAGGAAATACCGCCACCGCATCAATCGGATTGCGATAGAGCAGATAGAGGGCTTGGGGCAAGATGGAGAGTATCATGATGCGAGAGAGATTGGAGGTAACCACATAGCTCTCCGCAAAAAACAGGCTCGTCAGGAAGCCGATGAACACATACATCACGGCAGTTATCAGCAGCGAAGCACTTATATAAAGCATTGCCAATCTGTTCACAAAGCGATTGGCATCCTTCAGTTCATTGCGTGCTATGGCTTGCGACACATAGGGTAAGAGGATGATACCCATGAATGAGAATACAGGCGTAACCATCGTGACAAACGTGACACCCACCGAATAGTATGCCGTGGGCTGAAGCCCCTGATGACTACTGATATAGACGAGTGGGAAGGCTGACAATGAGAACAGGAAGAAATCAGCCAACAACCGCCATGAGGAATACTTGACGATGGCGCGCAAGCATGAGCCGAGCATGGGCATCCCCTTCGCAAAAGCCGTAAGGGGAAAGTGCTTTCGCCACAGTTCCCTGCCAAGATAGAATGCCACGAGTAATGCCGTGACTATCAGCCACGAGACGAATACATAGGAAGTAGTCAATACGGGCAGAAGCACCAAGGGCAGAATAATCGCAAGTTGCACAACCAACTGCGTCCCGTTATACCACTTGAAGTTCCCGATGCCCCGATAATAGGCATAGACAAACTGAGCCAGAGCCAACGTGAAAGCATAGGCAAGGGCAACTGCCAACAGCACACTATCTCCCATCTGCCCGATAATCAACCGCCCTACTTGCCCTGAGAATATAGCACAGCCAACACTAACAACCAGTGCAACGCCCGACATATAAAGCAAAGAGGCACAAAGCAACGGAATGATAGATTGCCTTGACTCGCCACCTTTATAGAGTGGTATATACCGTGGCAATGCAATGCCCACACCCGCCAGCATCACGAAAGACAATACCTGCACACTGCGCTTGATGACATTGTACTGCCCGAAATCGTCAATGCTCAGCCGATTGCTCAGTATCTTGTTGATGGCAAAAGAGCAGAGCATGATGATGATTTGCAAGGCAAATGTCCATGCAACATCCTTGCCCATGCCCGAGTTCAGTTTCTTCTTCACCAATTCCACCATCATACCCCTACTCTGCCGTTTGGATAAATCGTAATATGAAATAGGTGAGGAAAAGGGCAGCCAAATAACTCGTATAGCCATAGAAGGAGGCACCAAACGAGAGCATCACATAGGCATAGATGGCTATCAGCAAGGATTGACTCAGGAAGACTACACGATGCGCAACAAGGTCTTTCATAGACTTATTGGCAACAAAACCCATCAAGAACATCACAAGCACCGCTCCCGCCTCGCCGACATCCTCAACAAGTGGACGGAAGATTGTATAGACATTAGAGATGCCATAGAAACCATTTTTGCCGATATTCAGAAATTCGGTATAATTACCTTGCACACGCTCCTCAACGCCCAATAGGTTGGAAATGCCCATAAAGGTCTTGCTACCCCATGCAAACTCACCCGGAACATAAGTAGTATACCATATATCGAAACAGTGCATGTGCCCAAAAGCATACGTTACGAACTTCTGGCTGATTTCCAGGATTGTACGCTCACTGACCTCTCCCGTACGAAACACCATCGAGATGAAAAGCACCAAGAAAAACAGCAAGATGATAATAACAAACCGAAGGATGCTCTTAAACTTAATACGAAGGGGCAAACCATAGCAATAGGAACAGACGATATAACTACCAAACCAAAGCATGGCTGCCGATATCATGCTCAACTTCATAGACTGAGTAAGAGCAATAAACGTACCAGGAATCAATGTCAGCAAGCAAAGCGTCTTGTTCACTTTGCCAACCAAGCGCCAGCAAAAGCCACCCACAATGGGAGCAACGTAGCAGAATATCAAGAAGAATTGATTGACAGCACTATATGCACCACCTGTATAATATCTATCCTCTGAAATCTCTCTGTTCATATTCAGCAAATCCTGCATGCTCAGCAATGCACGAAGGCTGAACCCATGCAGGATGATGGAATAGAGTGGATTGACCATTGCCCCCGCCAACAAGACAAGCAACACAGGAAATACCCACTGTTTCCGCAACGCCACCTTCATCCCTGATGGCACAGGATTGTAGCACTCATCACAAAAGATGGTTCCCATGACAAAAGCCGTCACGCAAACCAAGATATAGATACATCCCTCAAACCGCAGTTCTATCTGGTTCTGCAACAGCAGCACCGCCGCAGCAAAGAACACCCACATCACCGCAAACACACCCGCCGGTTCCAATCGCAGAATATACTTCCACGAAAGAAACAGCAGCCCAATGAGCATCGCGGTGATCAAGAAGGTCATACGCCTCTATCGCCTTGCGTTACGTTCACGGATGAAGATGGTGCAGGCTGGTAGGAACAAGCCCAGCAAAAGCGCTCCAAATATCACGTTCTTCTTTACCGGTGAGCTCTGCTCCTTCACACCCAACGGGGGGGTAAGCACACGCACGTCCGTCCGTAATGCCTTCGCCATCTGAGCCTCCTCACGCTTCTGCAACAGGAACACGTACACCTCATTCAGCACCCGCCAATCACGCTCATCCGTCAGTCCGCCAATCGCCTTCTTGGGTGCAGAGGAAAGCAGTTCCTTGCCCTCGTTCTCTTTCGAGATGACACTCTTCAACTGTATCTTCAGTTGCTTGATGGCATTCTCCGCCGAGGCAAGCACCGCATCGTGCATCGCTGCCAACTGGTTGTCGAGATCTGCCACGAGTGGGCTTTCCTTACTACTGCTTGCCACGATTCTGTTGCGCTGCAATTGCAGGGCATTATACTCGCCCAACTGCTCCTGCAATCCTTTGTTGTCTGTCACCAATAGGGCTGGCAACAACTCGTCTTTCTTCGACTCGTCACGCAGATAGTCGCGTATTGCCTGCGCCACATAGAGTTGGTTGCTCAGTTCCAGATGAGCCGTAGAGATGTCCTTCGCACTCTCGGCATATACCTTTGCCATCACCTCCAAGTCAGGCATCATCGTCTTGCTCTTGTAGTCTGCCACCTTATAGTCGAGTGTCTTTAGTTCATTCTCCAGGGACACCAAGCGCTCCATCACGTATTTCTCTGACACCGCCGTCTGTGCATCCTTGTCCTCGTTGCTCTCCTTCCGATACTCTGCTATCACGGCATTGATGATATTCACCGCGCGCTTCTTGGAGACATCTTTGCACTTGATGTCGATGATTGAAGCATCGCGACTGCTTACCACGACAGACAACCGCTTCTTCTTCAGCAGGTCCACCACCGCCATTGGTTCCGTCCGCTTCACGGTGATGGTCACCTTGTCGTCCTTCATATTCTTTAAATAAGGTGTGGCACGCACCTCAATGTCGCCAATGGAACTTTTCAGTATGGTGTTCACCTTACCCGTCAGCTCATCGGGATACTTGTCGTCGTTCTTCTTCAGCTTATAGACCTTGATATCGCCCTCACGGGTCAAATCCACCTTCATCCGCACGTCATCCTCTTCCGTGATGTTCTTGAAATCCACCACGATGGGCTGGGTCTCCGCATAGAGGTCTTCATTACGAATGCCCTTGATGGTGTAGGTCATATCCAGGTGCAGATTGTTCACCACGTTCAGCAACAAGAAAGGTGACTGCATGGCATACAGCTCATTATACACGTTTGACGAGCCAAAGCCCAAGAAACCGCCCAACTCTGCCAATCCGCCCAGCTGCCCCATCAGACCGCCCATACCGCCTTCTTCCTTGACAAGCACCTGCGCCATACGAGTGTATTTCGGGGGAGTAATCACTAAATAGATGATGGCCAACAGAAGAATGATAGCCATAGAGCCGACAAACCATCTCCACTTGGCAAGGCACAATCTGAAAAACTCGCTGATAGTTAAATTATTATTTTGTGTCATGGTCATGTGCTTTGGATTATACTTATTTGAAAAGAAGTACAGCAATGGTGGTCAGCACCGAAATAGCCGAGAGCCAGAACGAGCCTGTCAGCGTCTCGTTGGCATTGGCTGTCGATTGGCGCTTTCGATAGCTATTGGGCTGCACATACACCACGTCGTTCTGCTGCAGATAGAACGCCGGAGACTTCGCAAGCTCCTCCGTATCAAGCAGGCTCACCACAAACGATTGTTGCTTGTCGCCGTCAGTGCGCAGCACCACCACCTCCTTACGGTTTCCGTAGATGGTCATGTCGCCCGCCATACCCAATGCCTGCAAGATGTTCACCTTGTCGCTGTTAAACTGGAAAAAACCAGGCTGCATCACCTCACCTATCACCGAGAAACCGAGGTTCAGGAATTCCACCGTCACCACCGCATCCTTCGCCACGTGGCGCTCCTCAAGCGTCTGCTTCAGATACGCCGCCAATTCGCTGCGCGTCTTTCCCGCCGCCTTCACCCGTCCTATCTGTGGAAAGTCGATGTTACCATCCTCGTCTATCGTGTAGCCTGATGTGCCGCGACTCTGCGCCAATGACTGCACCTCGGAATATCCGATAATCTGCGAGGTCGTGGGTAGGTTCAATATATTATTGATTTCCACGGATTTCGTATTTACCACAATCGACAGTTTGTCCGTCGGCTTCAAAACGATGCCCTTGTCATCCGCTATTTGTCTCACCTGTCCGTTCTGCATGTCAGGGAAATAAGAGATGTCCTTCGGGGTGGAGCACGACGAAAGTACCGCCACCACCACGGCAATCCATAGTATGCGTAAAGTATTGCTCATATCACTTTCATTTAAATAATACCGAATCGTAAAAACGCTGCAAAGATAATATATTTTCCCGAAAAAATTTGCACGACCCGCGCAAAAACACTACCTTTGCATAAAATTACGCTTTTCATACCCGGGGCTGACTGGATTTGACAGCGGGTTGAGATGGTACGTAAGCACGCGGAGGCTCGTTGGCTACCTCCTTAAACCGAGTGAACAAAAAATTAATTGGCAACAATGAGTATGCTCTCGCTGCCTAATCGAAGTACAGT
>JAFLSG010000054.1 GCA_022511065.1 Prevotella sp. | reverse complement strand
GACCTCCGGTTTGCCGGTTGTGCCGCCAGGTGCACCGCCGGGTATCCGCGTCTGGATTGGATAAGCGCTGAATGCATCTAAGCGCGAAGCTGGCCGCAAGATTAGGACTCCCTGAGGGTCGTCACAGACGATGACGTTGATAGGGCGCAGGTGCATAGACGGCGACGTCACAGCCGAGCGCTACTAATTGCCCGAGAGCTTCCTTGCGAGGGCCGTGCCTTCAGCTGGGCGTAATTGCTGGGAGGGAATGGTGTCATACACGACAACAAATCTCCTATGAACCCTTACATGTCCTTGTGTGCGGATAGTCAATGTCGTCTGATGATACATTCAGGTGGTTATTGCGTCGGGGTCCCACCTCTTCCCATTCCGAACAGAGAAGTTAAGCCCGTCTGCGCCGATGGTACTGCAATGCAATGCGGGAGAGTAGGAGGCCGCCGTCTTTAGTTTGAGCGGGAAGTCCATAGAAGGACTTACCGCTCTTTCTTTTGTCATTTTTTATTGTCCCTCTTTCTTGGTTATTCGCAAGAATTAAATTATCTTTGCACTGATGTATTGGATAGAGAGAATTTGGGTTTGGTTAAGTAGGATGCCCTATAATTGTGGGTTTGGAATTCAGTCGCCTAATGACTATTGGCTTGTGCGCAATGTTATCAATGAGCATAGGCCTTATTACCAATACGATGAATTGGGGAGGGATGACGATGCGCTTACCCGTAAATTGGGTAAACTATATTTTAGGCTTGCAAATTGGTGGCAGCCGTCAGTGATTGCGAGTGAAAAATATCAGGCTTATCTGTCAGCGGGATGCTGTAAGGCTATATTCTCTGAAAATATAGAAGCGGCGGATTTTGTTGTTCTCAGATTAGAACAGGGGACAAACAAAGAGTCATTTATGAGTGCATATAATAAAGTTAAGGATAATGCATTGTTGGTCGTAGAGGGAATACAAACCAATAAGGAAATTTGGGAAAGCATAGCCGATGATACGAGAGCAACAATTATCTTTGATCTTTATTATTGTGGCATTGTATTTTTTGACAAGAAGCGATATAAACATTATTATAAGGTGAATTTCTAAATGACAAGTAAGATGAAGATAACGAAGGTATATACTCGTACAGGTGATGAAGGAGAGACCAGTATCGTGTCAGGTATTCGAGTGAAGAAATCCTGTGAGCGGTTAGAGGCTTATGGTACGGTGGATGAGTTGAGTTCGCATTTAGGTTTGTTGGTTGCTTTGATGCCGAAAGGTGAGGAAAGGGTTTTAGTTCTCCGCATTCAGAACAACCTGTTTAATATAGGTACGAATCTGGCAACCGACCAAAGTAAAACGGAATTATATCCATCCGCACGATTGGCTGACGGAGAGATTGAGTTGTTAGAACAGATGGTAGATGCGATGCTTGCAGCTTTGCCTGCACAACAGGGATTTGTATTGCCGGGAGGCACGCAGGCAGCGGCACAGGCTCACGTGTGCAGGACGGTTTGCCGCCGTGCAGAGCGCTGTATCGTAGCCCTTTCGGAAGTGGCGCAGGTTTCTCCAGAAGTGTTGCGATATATGAATAGACTTAGCGACTATCTGTTTGTTTTGGCGAAAAAAATAAATTTTAACGCAGGTGTGAGCGAAATAACATGGAAAAATGTTTGCGGATAAGAATAAAATGACTATTTTTGTCCCCAAAAAGTAAAGAAATAAGTAAAAACTATAAGGACTGACAATTATGTATTGGACATTGGAATTGGCATCAAAGTTAGAGGATGCACCTTGGCCTGCAACCAAGGAGGAGTTGATAGACTATGCGATACGCTCAGGCGCTCCCTTAGAAGTGCTTGAGAATCTTCAGGAAATAGAGGATGAAGGCGATGTTTACGAGAGTATCGAGGACATTTGGCCGGATTATCCCACAAAGGAAGATTTCCTTTTCAACGAGGATGAGTATTGACAAAGTATAGGAGACATATAACTGTTAGGGCATCGGCGATGTGGCATTCCAAACATGAGATGCCACATTGTTTTTTAAAGTAGCATGGTTAGGCGTATATTCATATTGGTTATTGCAATAACATGCCTGTCTGTGGCAAGGGCTCAGTATGACGTTTCATTTAGTCATTACTGGGCGATGGAGCCGTCGTTCAATCCGGCCGCCGTCGGGAAGGAGGCAAAATTGAATGTGGTGGGCGCGTATGCGATACAGATGGCTGGATTTGAACACAATCCGCAGACGATGTATGCCGCTGCCGATATGCCTTTCTATGCGTTGAATACCTATCATGGCGTGGGCGTTCAGTTGCTGAACGACAATATCGGCTTGTTTTCCCATAAGCGTTTAGGACTGCAATATGCCTTTAAGAAAACGCTGTTTGGCGGTACGCTGAGCGCAGGTGTTCAGACGAGTCTGCTCACTGAGAATTTCGATGGTTCGAAACTGGACTTGGAGGATTCCGGCGACCCGGCTTTTTCATCCTCTTCCATCAACGGTTCTGGGTTTGATTTGGGTGCGGGATTGTATTATATGCAACGCGACTGGTATGTGGGAATATCGATGCTACACTTCAATTCGCCCGTCGTGGAATTGGGCGAAACTAACGAATTAAGCATCGATGCCACCTATTATTTAACGGGTGGATACAATATTAAGCTAAGAAATCCGTTTTTATCCATACAGACCTCTCTGTTGGGACGCACTGACGGCACTGCTTATCGGGCAGACTTGACCGGCAGACTGAGATATGCCCACGAGAAAAAGGTGATGTATGCGGGTCTTTCCTATAGCCCTGCCAATTCGGTGACGATACTGCTTGGTGGCGTGTTTCGGGGCATCAGCCTTGGGTACAGTTACGAGGTTTACACCTCCGCCATCAGTTTCGGAAACGGAAGTCACGAGTTGTTCGTCGGCTATCAGACGGATCTCAACCTATACAAGAAGGGCAGGAACCTGCATAAGAGTGTGAGAATACTGTAAGGTAAAAACGTAAATGACAGATAAATGAAACGAAGTGTGATATTCTTGTTGCCTTTGTCGTTGCTGCTGGTTGGTTGTTTCGGCGGCAGGATGACAACGGCGGGTGGAGGCGAAGTCACCGGTACGGGAGGCCGTGCCTTCGTGGAGCCGACTCCATACGGGATGACCTTAGTAAAGCGGGGACATCTGAAGATGGGCATCGAGAACCAGGATACGCTCTGGGGCAAGAGGACACCCGTCCGCGACATATCCGTGGAGGGTTTCTGGATGGATGAGACTGAGGTGACGAACTCCAAGTATCGGCAGTTTGTTTATTATGTGCGTGACTCCATTCTCCGCGAGCGTCTTTCCGAACTTGATGAGACTTACAAGACGGTCAAGACTGATAAGGATGGTGAGGAGATTGCCACCTATATTAATTGGAAGAAGCCGCTGCCTCGCCGCCCGAATGAAGATGAGCAGGAAATCATTGACGGCTTGTATGTTACCAATCCCGTCACGGGAGATAAGATGCTCGATGGCAGACAACTGAACTATCGTTACGAGATTTATGACTACACGACGGCAGCCTTGCGCCGCAATCGGTTGAATCCACAGGAGCGGAATCTGAATACGGATGTGACCGTCAATCCTGATGAAGTGGTGTGGATTTCCAAAGATACCGCCTATGTGGATGATGAAGGGCAGATTGTGCGCGAGACTATCAATCGTCCGTTGAGCGGCCCGTGGGATTTCCTGAACACCTATATAGTTAATGTGTTCCCCGACACGACTTGCTGGGTGAATGACTTCCCGAATGCGGACAACGAGATGTATATGCGCTATTATTTCTCGAATCCCGTCTACAATGACTATCCCGTGGTGGGCGTCACTTGGGAGCAGGCGAATGCTTTCTGCGCGTGGCGCACGGAGTATCTCTTGAAAGGACTTGGTCCCGCAGCCCGTTATGTGCAGCGTTATCGTCTGCCGACGGAGGCGGAGTGGGAGTATGCCGCAAGGGGTAAGGACCAGAATGAATTCCCGTGGGATAATGAGGATGTGGCAAGCGGCAATGGATGCTTCTTTGCCAACTTCAAGCCCGATGACGGTAACTATACGAAAGACGGTAACTTGATTACCAGTCGCGTGGGCATCTACGCCGCTAACTCCAACGGATTGTATGATATGGCGGGTAATGTGGCTGAATGGACAAGTACGATTTACACGGAAGCGGGCGTAGAGGCTATGAACGACATCAACCCGCAACTGAGTTACAATGCTGCCTTGGAAGACCCCTATCGCTTGAAGAAGAAGAGCGTGCGCGGAGGCTCTTGGAAAGACCCCGAGTCTTATATCCGTTCTGCGTGGCGGTCGTCTGAGTATCAGAATCAACCTCGCTCCTACATCGGTTTCCGTTGTGTGCGCAGTCTTGCAAACACCACGAGTGAGCGGGTTAAAACCAAAGGAAAGAAGAAGTAAAACCCTGAAGCTATGACAACATACAGTAAATATAATGTGATATACCATCTGCAGAAATGGATGGACAGCGTGCCTGGCCAGACATTCCTGAATTACGCATACAGTTGGGGTGCATCCATCGTTATCTTGGGTACGCTTTTCAAACTGACCCACTTG
This sequence comes from Prevotella sp., assembly GCA_022511065.1. GTDB lineage: Bacteria > Bacteroidota > Bacteroidia > Bacteroidales > Bacteroidaceae > Prevotella. The sequence continues at coordinate 12,734 of JAFLSG010000054.1, read as the reverse complement.
CCGGGTGCCAATTTCTTCCTTTTCTTGGGTATGGGTACTGAAGTGCTTGTGTTCTTCTTGTCAGCCTTCGACCGTCCGTTTGACAAGACTACGGATGGAATGGAGTTGGATATCCACATGGGCGAAGAGGCTTTGGAATCGGCAGGGGTGCATGGAGAGGTTAAGATGGTTGGTGAGCCTACCGTGGGCGTTAATAAGCCGGCAGATGCAGCCATGTCCGCACCTGTGGCAACGCCGATAGCAACGCCCGAGTTAGAGGAGGCAACCACCAACTACGTTGAAGAGTTGAAGCGACTGACGGAAACACTGGCGGATGTCTCGGCACAAAGTAAGCGGTTGGCGCATGACTCGGAGGAAATGGAGAACCTGAACCGCACGCTGACAGGCATCTGCAAGGTATATGAGATGCAACTCAAGAGTGCAAGTTCGCAGATTGGCACCATCGATGAAATCAATGCGCAGACACGCAAGATGGCAGGTCAGATTGCAGAACTAAACCAGATATACGCCCGTATGATTGAGGCGATGAGCGCTAAAATGTAAATAACGAGGATGGCAATCAAGAAGCGACCGGTATCTCCCCGCCAGAAGATGATTAATCTGATGTATGTCATCTTGATGGCTTTGTTGGCACTGAATGTTTCCAGCGAGGTGCTCAACGGCTTTTCCATCGTGGAGGAAAGTCTGAATCGCACCACGGGAAACTCTACCCGGCAGAATCTGGCTATCTACGACGACTTTGCCCAGCAGATGAAAGCCAATCCGCAGAAAGTGAAGGAGTGGTATGAAAAGGCACAGCAAGTCCGTCAGATGAGCGACTCCCTTTTCAATCTTGCCGATGAACTGAAACGAGCGATTGTCGTGGAGGCAGATGGTAAGGACGGGGATGTTGCTGATATTCAGAACAAAGAGGATTTGGAGGCGGCTAATCAGGTGATGCTTTCTCCGGGAACGGGACGTGGCGGTTTGTTGTTTGATGCCATCAACTCCTACCGTCAGCGGATGCTGCGTATGGTGACGGACGAGAAGCAAAAGCAGTTGATTGCCGATAACCTGACAACGGAGATTCCCAAGAATGCCCAGTCGATGGGTAAGAACTGGCAAGAGTATATGTTTGAGTCGATGCCTGCCGCCGCAGCCGTGACTTTGCTGTCCAAGTTGCAGAGTGACGTGCGCTATGCGGAGGGCGAGGTGCTTCATACGTTGGTGTCTAACATTGATGTGAAAGATATCCGCGTGAACTTGTTGGATGCTTTTGTCATTCCCGAGTCCAAGACGGTTGTACGTGGCGACCGTTTCTCAGCACGTATCGTGATGGCTGCGGTGGATACCACGCAGGTGCCCGACATCTATATAGGTAATCAGAAGGTTGATTTGACCAACGGTATTTATGAAACTCTCTGCAACCGCACAGGTGATTTTACGCTGGCGGGCTATATAGAAACGGTGAATGGAAATGGCGACCATATCCGTCGCGAGTTCAGTCAGCAATACACGGTGGTAGATCCAAGTGCAACGGTTTCTGCCGACTTGATGAATATGCTCTATGCGGGTTATAACAACCCGATAAGTATCAGTGTGCCAGGCGTTCCGCTTAGTAAGGTGCAGGCAACGATGACCAACGGGGCGTTGCAGTCTGTTGCCCCAGGAAAGTACATCGCCCGCCCGGCTAAGGTGGGGCAGGATGCCACGATAACGGTCATTTCCACCAATACGGGCCGCCCGCAGCAGATGGGGCAATACACCTTCCGTGTGCGTAAATTGCCCGACCCTACACCTTATATTACGATAAAGGATGAGCATGGTACGCCGACCCGCTATAAGGGTGGCGGATTGGCAAAGGCGCAGTTGATGGTGTCTGATGGCATCGGGGCGGCAATCGATGATGGCATCCTTGATATTGCCTTCCGTGTGCAGAGTTTTGAGACCGTGTTTTTCGACAATATGGGTAATGCCGTGCCGATGGTGTCCGATGGCGCAACCTTCTCTGCACGGCAAAAGGATACGTTCCGTCGCTTAGCGCGTAACCGCCGATTCTATATCTCTCGTGTGACGGTAGTCGGCCCTGACGGGCTGACGCGCACCTTGCAGAATCCAATGGAAATAATTGTGAAGTGAATATAAAGACTGATGAATATGAGGAGACTATTGTTCTTGATGATGATAACACTGATGGCAGGCTCTGCAATGGGGCAGCCCCAGAAGCGTCGCGCCCAGCAGCAGGCACAGGAGAATAAACCTGCCGCCGTGATGAGTCCGCGTGCGCAGATTATGTACCCGACATCATTGGATATCCCCGAAGAGGTGGTATGGCGGCGCGACATCTATCGCGAGATTGACCTCAACAAGGATGCCAATGCCGGACTTTACTACCCCGTAGAGCCGCAAGGCAAGCAACTCAATCTCTTCACTTACATCTTCAAGTTGGCGCAAAACGGGTATATCCCCATCTATGAATATCCCACTGACGGCAGTGATGTGTTCTCGGATGCCACGAAGGTGGAAATGCGGACGATTTTAGACAACTACCACATCTTCTATGAGGAGCAAGATGGGCGACTCAAGGTGGATAACAGCGACATCCCTTCCGCAGAGGTGAGGAAATATTATCTGAAAGAGAGTGCCTATTACGATCAGGCGAATTCCTCTTTCCACGTTAAGGTGCTTGCCCTTTGTCCCGTAATGATGCGTGATGATGATTTCGGGGGCGAGGCCACGCAATACCCGTTGTTCTGGGTGAAGTACAGCGACCTTGAGCCGTTCCTCAATCGGCAGACGGTGATGGCGAGCAGCCTGAACAATGCCTCTACGATGAACTTAGATGATTTCTTCACGCTCAATATGTATCGAGGTGATATTTACAAGACCAATAATGCACAGGGCAAGACGCTTTTGCAACTGTGTGATGGGGATATGGACAAACTGACCGAGGAGCAAAAGCGCATCGAGGCAGAGTTGGCAGCCTTTCGTAAGACCATCTTCGGCGACCAAGTCAAGAAAGATTCGCTCGACAGCATCGCTAATCTCCAATCGCAGAAGACCAAGACGGTTAAGGCAAAGACTGGCGGTCCACGCCGTGCGCCTGCATCAAAGGCTCCGAAAGTCAGTGGTGGCAAGCGGAGTGTTGGGGCGTCGTCATCAGGCGGCAGCGGTTCGGCTCGTGTTACCGTGCGCAGGGAAAGGCATTGATAATGTAAAATACTTAATTATAATTGCTTATGAAGAAGATTTTTACTGTATTGTTTGTGGCTGCCGTTATGGTGGCTATGCCGGCTCAGGCACAACTTGTCAAATTTGGTGTGAGGGGCGGTCTCAACGTATCAAGCATGAAGTTTAATGAAAGCGTTTTTGAGTCATCCAACAAAGCCGGTTGGTTTATCGGCCCTACGCTTCAGGTGTCTTTGCCGATAGGCGGTCTTGGTGCTGATATCTCCGCTTTTTATGATCAGAAGAATCTGGAAGTGAATGACGAGTCTGTGAAGCAGAAGAGTATTGTGGTTCCTGTCAATGTACGTTGGAAGTTTGGATTGGGCAGTATGGCGGGCATCTACTTGGCAGCAGGTCCTCAGTTCGGATTCAATGTAGGTGACGATTATTTCTCTTGGACGGATATGCATGGTTATAATGACACGTTCCAGATGAAGAAGTCAAACCTTAGTTTGAATCTTGGAGCGGGTGCCTATATTACAAAGCATGTAGAAGTTGGTTTCGCCTATAATATTGGGTTGGGTAAAACTGGCGAGGTTAATGCTTTGTCACTTATTGAAGGAGGAAACTCCAATACGACGAAAGATAACACTAAAGCCAATACCTGGCAAATCTCCGCAGCCTATTTCTTCTAAGTAAGCCTTGTTTGCTGATATCATCCTCCCTTTACCGCTTGACGGCGTGTTTACCTATTTCGTCCCTCCCGCCGTGGAGGGACGGTTACGGATAGGCGTGCGCGTGCTTGTTCCCTTTGGGCGCAACAAGACATACGTGGGACTAGTGTCAGCGATTCATGACCGGCAGCCGGAGGGGTATCAGACGAAGGATATCCTGCAGGTACTCGATGCCGAGCCAGTGTTACTTGGCAGTCAGTTGCAGCTGTGGGAGTGGATTGCCGAATACTATATGTCGCCCATCGGCGAGGTCTATAAGGCAGCACTTCCCTCGGGACTGAAAGCCGAGGACGGCTATTCGCCGAAAACTGAGCTATACCTCCAACTCGCTCCCTCGTTCCAGAATGAGCCGGCGCTCCATATTGCCCTTAATACGTTGCATCGTGCTGACAAGCAGTTGGCTGCCTTCACGGATTATCTCGCGCTCTCGGGATGGGACAGGATGATGCCGCAGGATTTGACCCGCGACGAACTGCTCAATGCCGGACACTCGCTTCCGATTGTCAATGCTTTGGTGAAACGCGGGCTGCTCACCACTTTCGAGCGTGAGGTGGGGCGGCTGAATCACGGCGGCGAGCCGCATCCCGAGAACATCAAACCGCTGAGCGAGGCGCAGCAGGATGCCTTCAACAAGATTCAGTTTTCTTTTCTAAAGAAGAACGTTACGTTGCTCCATGGCGTTACCTCGAGCGGCAAGACGGAGCTATATATCCACCTCATTCAACGGGCGTTGGATGAGAAGAAGCAAGTGTTGTACCTCTTGCCCGAGATTGCCCTGACGGTGCAGATCATGCAGCGCCTGCAGCACGTGTTCGGCAATCGGCTGGGCATCTATCACTCCAAGTACAGCGATGCCGAGCGGGTGGAGATCTGGCAGAAGCAGTTGTCGGCGAATCCCTACGATGTCATCCTTGGTGCGCGCAGTGCCGTGCTGCTGCCGTTCCAGAATCTTGGGCTTGTCATCATCGATGAGGAGCACGAGACAAGCTACAAGCAGCAAGACCCGCAGCCCCGCTATCATGCCCGCAGTACGGCGATTGTCCTTGCGCAGCGGCTCGGGGCAAAGACGCTCCTCGGCACGGCTACCCCCTCTTCCGAGACCTATTATAATGCGAAGACTGGCAAGTATGGCTTGGTGGAACTCTTTCAGCGCTACAAGGGCATTGAGCTGCCGGAGATACAAGTCGTGGATATCAAGGACTTGCAGCGTCGCAAGATGATGCACGGACCTTTCTCTCCGCTGCTGCTCGCGAAGACCCGCGAGGCATTGGAGCGGGGCGAGCAAGTCATCTTGTTCCAGAATCGCCGTGGCTATGCGCCGATGATTGAGTGCGGGCAGTGCGGATGGGTGCCCCGCTGCCAGCATTGCGATGTGTCGCTCACGTTCCACCGCAACATGAATCAACTCACGTGTCACTATTGTGGCTATACCTATCAGGTGCCGGCGGAGTGCCCTGCCTGTGGCGGGAAGGATCTGCGAACGCGCGGTTGCGGTACGGAGAAGATAGAGGCAGAAGTGCGTGAGATATTTCCCGAGGCGCGCATCGCACGCATGGACTTGGATACCACCCGCACCCGCAACGCCTACGAGCGCATTATCAGCGACTTCTCTTCGGGGCGCACTAACCTGCTCATCGGCACGCAGATGATTTCCAAGGGACTTGACTTCGACAAGGTCAGCGTGGTGGGCATCCTCAACGCCGACACGATGCTCAACTATCCCGACTTCCGCGCCTATGAGCATGCCTTCATGATGATGGCGCAGGTCAGCGGGCGTGCGGGGCGCAAGGGCAAGCGCGGGCTGGTCATCCTGCAAACGAAGAACCCCGATACGCCCATCATCCGTCAGGTGGTCGGCAATGATTTTCAAGCACATTATCGCGACCTTATTGCCGAGCGCCAGCAGTTTCACTATCCTCCTTACTATCGTCTTGTGTATGTCTATCTCAAGCACCGCTCCAATGCCGTGGTAGAGTCGGCGAGCATCGGGATGGGCAGCCGTCTGCGGCAGTGGTTCTCTGACCGTGTACTCGGCCCCGACAAGCCCGCCGTGGCGAAGGTGAAGGCGATGAACATCCGCAAACTCGTGCTCAAATTAGAGTTGAATATCAATATGGCGGAGGCGCGCAAGTATCTTCTCATGGCGCAGCAGCAGATGATGCAAGACAAGCGTTACAGTTCGCTCCAAATCTATTTTGATGTAGATCCTTTATAAATAATTATTAAGATATTGAGTCATATGAAATTTGGATTTAGGAAACCTTCGTTTAAGCGTAGTCTTTCGGCTGCCACAAAAGGAGCTGCTACGCGAGCCTTGAAAAAGGCAATTCTACCTGGATATGGTAAAGGCTACTATACGGGGTATAAGAAATTAGCATATAACCGGCTTTATAGTTTAACTACTGCAAGTGTTTTTGACTTGTTTAAGTCTTCGGGGCGTAAAAATCCGCAAAACTTGATGGCGCAGGCTGCGGAAATAGAGGAAAAGAAAATCGCAATATCTATTAGGAGAGAAGGACTTCGTCAATACGATAAAGTGACGGATTTTGTGAAGGAATATCAAAAGGATAATCTCAACAAGTCTATTCAAAATGCTCTAAATAGATTACAATCTTACTCAAATAGGTATCTGAATAAAGGCGTATATTGTGGAGAGAATTTGTATCAATTTGTTTTGCGAAGCATTGGTGAATTGAAGGAAACTGCGGTTAAAGGTATTACGAAATATGAATGCACCATTGTGATGGATATTGTTAGTCAAATGGAGCAGGGTATTGATAGTCATGAAGTTATTGAAGCTGTTAGGGTGAAATATGTAGAGAAGAAAAGCGCTGATTTCCCTCAAAGTGATCCTTTGGAAGAGTTTGCAATCAACCCTAATGGTGTGGAAGAGGGAAGGCAACAGTTAGAAGTATTTAATGATTTATCTGCTAAAATCTCCTCTAATAAACACATTTTTATGCCTGAGGTGCGTATTAAACTGTTGAATTTGGTTATAAAGTACTATGGACTCCAACGTAGGAAAGTATGTATCAATCTTTATGATTACTTTGAACTTGAATTATCTAAAAAACTGCTGTCGTCTAAACGCGAAATAACGAAATCGGAATATCAGCAGGCTTTAGATATTGTAAATCTATTAAAAGCAGGCAAAACAGTAGACGATGTTTATGAGTATTTAGAAAAGAGATATAGTCGTTAGTGCCATTTCCAATTTGGCATTTTTCTAATTAGATGTTTTAAGATGTAAAGAATAATGCCTAAATTTAACACTTCTGGATTTGGTGAAGTAGGAAAAGGCAAGGCTGCTTTTGAGATGCTTTAGTAATGAAACATGACAAAATGTGTCTTGCAGATTTCAAACATATAGTTTGAAGGCTCCAAACAATATGTTTACATACTCCAAAGATACTGTTTGCAGTCTTGAAATATATGTTTTTCGAGGGCAAAAAAAGGCGGTTTTAGGGATATTTGGCATGAAAAAAAAGTCACAATTCGTAAGTGGCTGATTATAAATGGATTGTAATTGCGCTATTTTTGCGTATTTTCAACCGCGAATCCGTGCGGTTGAAAATATGCGAGTTTTGAGCAATGGAATGTCGGTTAATTTCTCAAAATGTTAAAAGCGTTACGAGCGTTTCGTCTTTTTGGCTGACGGCAACCGGCCAGCCTTGCGCAACGCTTCCGTGACAATCCATTGCAACTGACCGTTGGTGCTGCGGAACTCGTCCGCAGCCCACGCCTCTATCGCATCCATCGTGTCGCTATCGATGCGCAGGATGAAACTTTTCGTTTTCTTTTCCGCCATGCATCAATGGTTCAGCGTCCCCGTGTTCACAACTGGCTGCGCCGATTCGTCGCCGCAGAGCACCACGAGTAGGTTGCTCACCATTGCCGCCTTCTTGTCGTCGTCAAGCTCCACGATGTCCTCATTCGAGAGTTTGTCGAGTGCCATCTTCACCATGCTGACGGCTCCCTCCACGATTTTCTCGCGTGCCGTGATGATGGCAGATGCCTGTTGTCGACGCAGCATGACGGCGGCGATTTCGGGTGCATAGGCGAGGTAGTTGATGCGTGCCTCCACCACTTCAATGCCCGCAAGGATCAGTCGCTCGTTGAGTTTCTCCTCCAACTGTTGGTTAATCTCGTCGGCACTTGAGCGAAGGGTCGGTTCTGAGCTGCCCGTGTCATCGTCGTCGTAGGCATATTGCCCTGCCACTTGGCGCAGGGCTGCATCGCTCTGCACGCGGACAAAGTTTTCCAAGGCGTTCATCAGCACCTTCGTGTCAGAGCCAATGGTGTTAGGATTGGCAGCCATCGTCTGCGAGTCCACCTCGAAAAGTGCCTTGTAAGTGTCCTTCAGTTTCCATACAAGCACAAGGCCAATCATCACGGGATTGCCCGTCTTGTCGTTCACCTTGATAGGTTCGGCATCGAGGTTGCGGGCGCGGAGGCTCACTTTCTTTGTGCCGTAGAACGGGTTGATCCAGTAATAGCCCGTCTGGGTGAATGTGCCGCTGTACTTGCCGAACCACGTGATGACCCTCGCCTCGTTAGGTTCTAACATCATGAAGCCGCACCAGCAGATGATGTTGATGAACAGCAGGTTGGCGCAGATGATGAACAGCACGACGCCGAGCGTCATGTCGGGCTGGTCAGCGTCCATCACGAGGATGCCCCATACAAGGCTGATGCCGCAGAGCAGCAGTACAATCAGATTGGTGAACAGCATCAAAAAACCGTTCAGCACTTTTCCTTTGAATGCAAATTCCTTTGTTTCCATAATTTGAATTGTGTTTAAAAATGATATCAATTTGATATCGCAAAAGTACGGAGAATTATTCATTCCGCAATAAATTCCCTTGTGTATTTAACAAAGATTTGCAAAAAATGCTGTTTGTGATGCTTAAAATTATGGCGTGGAATTTGTTTGATTGCGTGGAAATGCTTAACTTTGCACCGAATTTATCTACCGTAACCATTAAAAATTACAAATCAAAGTTTGTGTGCGCGCATGAGTGAGAACGAGAGCAAGCAACAAGGACTGCAGTTGGAATTGCCACAAGATGTGGCTCAGGGAGAGTATGCCAACCTGGCTATTATCACCCATGCCAGCAGCGATTTCGTGATTGACTTTGCGAGAGTGTTGCCTGGTGTGCCTAAGGCGCAGGTGAAGAGCAGGGTGATTCTTGCCCCAGAGCATGTCAAGCGACTGTTGGCTGCGTTGCAGGAGAATATCATGCGATACGAGCGCGAGTTCGGACCGATTCGGATTCCCCAACAGGAACAGGGCGGTATCGCACCGTTTGAACTTACAAAAGGAGAGGCATAAGTATGATTCGTAGATTCTTCATATTGACAATAGGCATCCTCATCTCCCTTGCAGTATCGGCAAAGGAAGAGGCTGACTCTGCCCATATGAAGCTATATCACCGCTACTACCAGTTGTTTGATTCAGATAGTACTGAAGCATTTTATGGACTTTCTGAGAAACTGAAGGAACACTACTTGAATCAGGGCAGGCTCGTCGAGTATTATAAGATACGGCAGAATGAGATTTTCTATGACTCGGAGCGCGGAAAATTCTACAAGGCCATCAAGAAAGCCAACAGCCTGTTGGATGACATGAAGAAGAGCAAGACGAAGCATTATGAGCTTGCCTACATGTCCTTGGGGCACATTTTTGAGTTGCAGGGCAACTATCGGACCGCCGTTCAGTATTATTTGGACGCGCTTGATAACATTGACATGGCCGACAGCGCAGGGCGAGCCCACATCTATTCGCAGCTGGCGGGTGTCAATCTTGCGCGGAATGCCCATGATGCACAGATATGGAACGAGCGCCTGGGCAGGATGATTTCCCATGACTCGCTTTATTACAAGTCGTATCTCGTCTTGAAAAACCAGATATGTTTCTTTGCGGGAGAGAAAGAGGAATTCTTCAAGAGCAAGCGTGAATTTGACGAGTACGTGAAGAGACATTCCTCGCTCGACGGTAGTGGCGAGCATATCCTGGCTGTCATGGAGAACGCTTTCCTTGGCAAGTATGGAGAGGCGTTGGCACTGCTTGGTCAGCGTTCGCATGACTATGATGAAGTAAGGCGCTGCGACATCCGCATCAGGATTTACGAGATGATGGGGCGCACCGATTTGGCGCTGAAAGAGACAGAAACGCGAAGAGACTTCCGCGACTCGCTCAACAACAACCTGCTTTTCGACAACCTGAATGAGATAAATGCAACGATAGGCGTTGCAAAGCTCACCGAGCAGGCGGCAAAGGAGCGTGACCAGTGGTTGAGCGTCGTCATCATCCTATTGTTTGTCGCCTTGGGATTGATGATTTCCCGCTATCTCAGTCATAGAAGTTACCAGAAGAAGATTCTCAAGCAGAACGAGGAACTGGAGATTGCCCTTGACGAAGCCAAGGAGTCTGACCGCATGAAGAGTATCTTCATCAGTCATATCAGTCATGAGATACGTACCCCGCTGAACATCATCTCCGGCTATATCGAGATTGTTGCCAGTCCAGAGTACGAACTGGGAGCGGAGGAGCGTGAGACGCTGCTGAAGGGAATTGAGCAGAATACCATTGCCATTACCGACATCGTCAATGACCTGTTGGAGATTTCTCTGGAAGAAAGTAAGGAGCGCTATCGCAAGGATGACAAGATTGTCATCAATGATTTCTGCGGTCGCATTCTGAAAGAGACGGAGAACAGGAATGAGGGGCGCTTGCAACTCAACTTCCAGACAAGCCTGTCTGATGATTTCTACATACAGAGCAATGAAGGCGGTGTCGAGCGCATCCTGCGGCAGTTGATGAATAATGCCTTGAAATTTACGGAGCAAGGCCATGTGGATCTTTCGGTTACGGAGCTTGCCGACGAAGGATGTGTGCGCTTCACCGTCACGGACACGGGTGTCGGTATTCCGGAAGATCAGCATGAGCAGGTGTTTGAGCACTTCTATAAAGTGGATTCCTTTAAGCAGGGACTTGGTATCGGCTTGCCCATGAGCCGCAACATTGCCGTCCTTCTGGGAGGTTCCCTCACCATTGATAAGGACTACCATGATGGTACGCGTATGGTTCTTACACTTCCTATAAAGTGAAATAAAGATGTGTGGCCTTTTCGCCTATAATACATGATTCGCAGAATTCTCATATTGTCAGTAAGTCTTTTCCTCGCCCTTCCTATGTTGGCGGATGGAGAAACGTCTGATTCTGTTCTCATCGGTCTTTTCCGTCAATACTACCGCCTGTATGATACAGACAGTACGGAGGAGTTTTACAAGCTCTCCGGGCAGATACTGCAGATCTATAGGGAAAGGAAGGACTTGGACACCTATTATATAATGAGGCAGAACGAGATCAGCTATGACGCGGATCATGGAGAACCCTATAAGGCCATCACGAAAGCCAACAACGTGTTGGAAGAGATGCAACGCGACGGGATAAAGCTGTATAATGTGATTTACTATTCCCTGGGTGCTATTTTTGAATCGCGCGGCAACTACGGAATTGCAGTGCATTACTATCAGGAGGCACTCGACAATACGTCTCCCACTGACACGCTGCGACTTGCCCATATATATAGTAAAATGGTGACGGCCAATATGTCTCGTGATGTTGAGAAGTCGTGGGAATGGAACGAGCGCTTAGCAAGTGTTATTTCTCCGAACTCCATCCACTATAAACTCTACCTTACCCTGAAGGAGCAGCTTTACTTCTTTATGGGAGATAAGGAGAATTTTTTCAAGGTGAAGCCTGAGTTTGACAAGTTGGCGGCGAAATACTCCTCTATATATTATTTTGGAGACTATGCCGTGAAAATCATGGAGACGGCTTTTGAGGGCAAATATGATGAGGCTTTGCAGCTGCTTGAACAGGATTCACAGGACTATGATGGCATCAAACGCTATGACATCCGCATCCGGATTTTGGAGATGATGGGTCGCAACGACCTTGCGTTGTGGGATGCGGAAATGCGGAGAGAATATCGCGACTCAATCAGCAACGACCTGCTTTTCACCAATATCAATGAGATAAATGCCACTACTGATATGATTAAGCTTAAGGATGAGGCGGCAAAAGAGCATGACAATCGGTTAGGGGTCGTCATTATTCTGTTGTTTGTTGCCTTGGGATTGGCTATCTCCCGCTCTCTCGCCCATCGAGACTATCAGAAGAGAGCCCTCAAGCAGAATGAGCAGTTAGAGATGGCTCTTGACGAGGCAAAGGAGTCCGACCGCATGAAAAGCAGCTTCATCAAGCACGTCAGTCATGAGATGCATACTCCGTTGGATAGCATGATTGATTGCATCCGTACGCTTGCCAATCCTGCCGTTGAACTGGACAAAGAGGAGCGGGATAAGTTGTTGCAGACGATAAGCAAGGACACCTTAACCATTACGGGTATCGTGAATAACCTGTTGGAGGTGTCCTTGGAGGAAAGTAAGGGGCAGCATCACAAAGATGCGGAGGCTTAATTTCTTGTTTTTCGGTTTAATAAATATTAAATTTGTTATTTCTTGTTAAATTTGCAAGACACAATGCTTTTTCCTTTATTATATATTAGGTAGATTCATAAAAAGTATATACCTTTGCAGCCCGAATCGCCCTTATAGGGGTGGATTATAGTATAATGTGCTGAAAATAAACAAAATATATAATAATAAATTAAAGTAAAAGTATTATGCCTACAATTTCACAATTGGTAAGAAAAGGCAGAAAGGTAATTGTTGACAAGTCAAAGTCACCCGCGCTGGACAACTGTCCCCAGCGTCGCGGTGTCTGTGTTCGTGTCTACACAACGACCCCGAAGAAGCCTAATTCGGCTATGCGTAAGGTAGCCC
>JAFLSG010000053.1 GCA_022511065.1 Prevotella sp. | reverse complement strand
CCTGCTGCAAAGGCAATCAGAACCTTGTTGAATATCTTTTTCATATTGCTGTCTCAGTTTTAGAAGTTAAACGATAAACCTACGGTATAGCTGCGCGTAGTGGGATACTTGTCACGATAGTCCAGACCAGGGGTCATGAAGTTGTTATCAACCTCGGGGTCAAGACCGCTATAACCAGTGATGCAGAAGAGGTTGGTGGCGTTTGCATAAAGACGAGCCTTCTTCACATAGTTGCCGAGTGTACCCTTCGGGATGAAGGTATAGCCAAGCGTGATGTTGCTCAGTTTCAAGAAGTCACCATTCTCCAAGTGGTCGCTCCAGATACCCTGCTGCATTGAGGATGACAGCTTCACCATCTTCTGCTTGCCTGTCTCCGGGTCGATATACGGAGTGCCGTCGGTGTTGATGGCGGGATGCAGGTCAGCCGCACTCTTCAGACGGTTGTAGGCAATCGAGTTGTTCTCATAGAAAGCACGCTGTGCGTTCAGAATCTTATAACCTAACTGACTGGTGAACTGCATAGACAGGTCGAAATCCTTGTAGCGGAAGGTGTTACCCCAACCGAGGATTACCTTCGGCGCACCATTGCCAAGGCGCTGACGATTCTCCTTCACGTTCAGGTTCGGGTTGAACTGCTTCACGGTCCAGCCACCGTTGCCGTCGCTTGCCTCAACCAAGGCAAAACCATCCTTGTCGTAACCTACGAACTTCAAGCCCCAGAAGTCACCAAGTGTTCTGCCTACCTCCATGCAGTGGGTCGTCGTAGAAATAGGATCCCAGCTACCGGCAGACGGCCACAACTCCTGGAAGTTGTCGGTCTCATAGAGGTCATTGCTCAACTTCAGCAGCTTGTTCTTGTTGTGGGAAACCGTCAGCGTGGTGGTCCACTCAAAGTCTTTTGTCTGTACGGGGATTGCCTCAACCAGCAACTCAACACCCGTGTTACGCATGTCACCCACGTTTACAAGCGTAGAGCTGTAAAGGTTTGGTGGCATCGGCACGTTATACCAGAAGAGCAGGTCGTTGGTTGTCTTGATATAGAAGTCCAACGTACCGTGAATGCGACCGTTGATGAAGCTGTAGTCAAGACCGAAGTTCCACTCATTGGTCACCTCCCACTTCAAATCGGGGTTCGGGTTCTGAGCCACTTCCAAGGTCTTGATCCACTTACCATCCATTGAAAGCACATCACCATAACCGGCAAAGTTATAGATGTTCTGTGCAAGATAGGAATCGGTGGGCGTGATACCCGTCACACCGTAACCGACACGGAAGCGCAAGTTGTCAAGCCAACTGCGTGTGCTTTCCATGAATTTCTCGTTCATAATGTTCCAACCGAGAGAGATAGAGGGGAACGTAGCCCACTTGTGGTTGGCACCGAACTTGGAAGAACCTTCATGACGAAGGCTGACGAGTGCATTATACTTGTCGCTATAACCATAGCTGACACGACCGAAGAAACCTACCAACTTGTTATCGTTCCTGTAGCTGCCCATCGAAGCATGGTTGTCCTTGTCCGTCAGGAAAGAACCATTGCCGAGGTTATTCCATAGGAAAGCGGTGGTAGAGAAGTCGGTATTAGCGGCACTGAAACCATCTGCCTCCTTATAAAGATAGCTGTAACCCACGATGCCATTGACACGATGCTCCCCAATCTGCGTATCGTAACGGGAAGTCAGTTCCAGACTCTTATTCACGTAAGTAGCCATGCTCTTAGAGGCTGAACCATTATAGCCCTGACGCACGAGTGAGTAGTGATAGGGAGATGTCCAGTTCTCAGCGTCATCAACACCCTCACCCCATGAAATCATCAGGTTGGTCTTCCATCCCTTGATAGGCTCTAACGTCACGTTACCCACCAACTGAGAGAAGCGGCTACGGGTATTGCCGTATGCCTCATTCTGCAACTCAACGGGATTGTAATACTGCAGCTTGTTGAAGTTCTCGTAATAGCTGCCGTCCTCATTATAGACAGGCTCAGACGGGTTACGGATTACGGCCTGACGATAAGCATAGGCAGCATCCGTGTTCGTGAACTTCTGGCGCGTTACGAGGGCATTGAAATTGAACTTCAGCACGTCGTCCCATACAAACTGGGTGTAGTCCAACTGCATCTTGAAGTTCTCATTGTCCGTCTTACGAATCACACCCTCTTCCTTTGCATAGCTGACGTTTGCAGAATAAGTGGCATTCTTCGTACCACCGCTGATGTGCAAGTCGTGGTTGTGCTTATAGCCTGCTCTGCGGGTGATGGCTGCCAACCAGTCGGTATCATAGCCGAGATAATCCTGGGCGGTCTTGCCATAGATGACATCGTGCGTGTCCATGAAGTCTGCCGTCTTTGCCCACTTTGAGAATGTGGCATAGCCATTATAGGAAACAGACGCAGGCGTATCGCGCTTACCAGTCTTGGTGGTGATGATAATCACACCATTGGCACCACGCGTACCGTAGATGGCAGCAGCGGATGCGTCTTTCAGCACGTCGATAGAAGCGATGTTCTCGGAAGCAACCGTCGTCAGGTCGCCCTCGATACCATCAATCAGGATCAGTGGCGTCAAGCTACCAACGAGCGTAGTGATACCACGCAGACGGATAGAAGATGTTGCCTTCGGGTCACCGCTGGAGTTGATAACCGTCAAACCGGCAATCTTACCCTTCACCAATTCGGCAGCATCGCCAATCTTACCGGCATTGAAATCCTCTGCCTTCACCGAAGCAACGGCAGAAGTGATGTCACCTTTGCGCTGCGTACCATAACCAATGACAACCACCTCGTTCAGCAAGGCATTGTCTTCCTGCAAGATGACGTCATCGCCGGCCTTGACCTCTTGGGTCGTAAAGCCAATGTAGCTGACAACGAGCACTGCATTACGATTACCTACCGTCAGCGTGTAGTTACCGTCGAAGTCGGTAACCGTCGCATTCTTGGTGTCCTTCTCGGTCACGGTGGCACCGATAATCGGCTCGCCCTTCGCATCCTTGACAACACCCTTCACTGTGATACCCTGCTGAGTTACCTCAGCAACGGCTGGTGATGTGCTTTCTGCGGCTTTCAGTCCAAAGGGATTAGCAATCCCGGAGGCCAGCAGAAGCAAACATAAAAAATGTTTCTTCATACCAATTTGTTTTTTAGGTTTTGAATTGTTAGACATTATTTAATAAATTATTTGTTTACTTTCCATTCGAGGATACCGCCCGAATTGCCTTGCTGCAACTTGGCGAGAATCTTCAGCCCCGTGGTCTTGACGGGAGCGAAATCAACGCTGTTATAGCAGTCGCGCAGCACGGTATAGTCACTGTGGTCGCTTACTTCCTGCCACTGACCATCGGCATCCTTGTAATAAAGCGCCCACGATTCGGGCGTGCGGAAGTTGCCGTCATAGTGGTCGAAGTCGAGCCAATAGACCTGCACGTTGCTTACTTCGTACTCCTTATCAAACTGATAGGTAATGGCCTCGGTTGAGCCTTGCTTCAGCCACCAGTAGTGATAGGGCTTCGAGGTATCGGAAGAACGCTTGGGCTCCCATTGGTCGTTCACGCCGCCAGCCCATGAATCCGTGGGGGCTGTCTCAGGCGCATCGTTCTGAATAGGGCCGCGATTAGAGAATGTCTGCGCTAATGAGGCGATGGTCGGCTGCGGGATGGTCACGGCTGCCGTTGGGGTGTTGGCAATCCAAATGCCCATCGGCTCATTGCCGCGGTTGTTCCAAGTGCTGTAAGGGATGGCGCGGAACTTGACATCGCTGATGGTTCCATCGGCATTTACTTGCTTGGCATCGCCATCAAGCACGACCACGCCGTTCAACAAACCCTGTTCGTAGTGGGCGCTGATGGGCGCAGCATCGAGGATATACTTGTTGAATACGTGCTTGTCTGCCTGATCTATGCCTTCAAGACAATAGACAATAGGCCCGCGCTCCAAGGCAATCTTGCCACGGTCGTCCTCTGCATTGTCGTTGGCAATGATGCGGCGGATTTCCATCGGGAGCGTCAGGTCGATTACATCGCCTTTTTTCCAGTTGCGGGAGAGCGTGATATAATCATCAGCCCCATTGACCGCAACCTCCACGCCGTTTACTGAACAAGCGGGCGTAAGGGCTGCATCGGCATAACGATAGAGATTATTGTTCGTTGGAGAGGCTTTCAGCCAAGAGGGAATGCGGAGCTTGATGGCAAACTTGCCACCACCCTTATTGACACGGATGCGAATCTTGCCGTCCCAAGGATATTCCGTTGTCTGCTCCAATTCCACGTTGCCAATCTTTGCCTTGCCCTGCGCATAGAGATTCACAAAGATATCCTTGCCCTGCGCGGCATAGATGTAGCCGGGAACGGATGCAACGAAACGGGTGACATTGCCCGGGCAACAAGCACAGCCGAACCACTTCTGACGCTCGTGCTCGCCGTCGCTCTCCAAGGGGTTGTCATAGAAAAACTTGTCGCCGCTGAGCGAGACACCACTCAACACATTATTATATAATGCGCGCTCGCAGACATCAATATACTTTGACTCGCCCGTGGCAAGAAACATACGATAGTTCCAATACACATTGGCAATGGCGGCACAGGTCTCGCAATACGCCGTATGGTTGTTCAGCTCATAGTTCGGTCCGAAGCCCTCACCTTGTGCGCGGCTACCGATACCACCCGTAATAAAGAGCTTTTTCGACGACATATTCTCCCAAATACGCTCCAAAGCCTCCTGATAAGCCTTGTCGCCCGTAAGGGCTGCCACGTCTGCCACACCCGAATAGAGATAACCGGCGCGGACAGCATGACCCACAATCTCGTCTTGCTGAAGGATGGGCATGTGGTCTTGGGAATACTCAGAGGGGCGATGACCGTCGGTGCAACGACCCGTCTCCTCCACGAAATACTTAGCCCCCTCAAGATATTTCTTGTCGCCAGTCACCTTATATAATTTACAAAGCGCCATCTCGATAATCGGGTGACCACCGGGACGATGAATCTGCCCCTCATTCGGACCGAAGGTCTTGCAAACCAAGTCGGCGTTCTTGATAGCGACATTCAGGAAAGTCTTTTTTCCCGTCGCACGGTAATGAGCCACGGCACTCTCGATGAGATGGCCGGAATTGTAGAGTTCGTGAGAGTTAATCTTCTCCCACTTATGCGTGCCCCACCACCCGCTCAGGCGCGTGCAGTTGTTGGTAACACACGTGGTCAGATAACCATCCGGCTCCTGCGCCTGCGCGATGATGTTGATAACGGAGTCAAGATAGTGGTCGAGCTTGGCGTCATAGTGGACGGCAAGCGAATACGACGCACCCTCAATGACCTTGTAAGGGTCGGTGTCATCAAACGAGAAGTCACCCTTGTGCTCCCCTTGAATCAGTCCGGCGGCGAGCGCAAAGTTGTTGAAACGACCGTTCACCTCACACTCATGGAAGGCGGAGGGTATTGACACCGTGCGGTTAATCTCGATGCGCGGCGTCCAGAAACCATCGTTAAGATGCACTTCCGTGAAGGCCACCTCCTGAATCGGAGCCTGAGGCTGCCCCTTCGTGGCGGCACTTACCGTGAGCGCCAGCGAGGCCACACCTATTAGTAATTGTACTTTCTTTCCCATACTGCTTAATCGGATAAATGGGTTATTATTTTGTTAATAGATTCCTTCGGGTTGTCGAATTTGGGTGCAAAATAACAAATTATCCACGAAACGGAATGGCAATATCGTCCAAGATGATGCAAAAATCGTCCAAACCTGCGGGAATAGGGCTTTTTTAGACGATTTTATCAGCCGATTTGGACGATATTTTTATCGACATAAGAGAATTATCGCTACTTTTGCACCGTCAATCAAAACAATCTTTAAGATGAAACTAAAAACCCTGATAACGCTCGCCACCTTATCTATTATAAGCGGTGGCAAGATGGAAGCCAAGGACTACACGGTGGCATCCCCTAATGGAAAAGTGGCCGTCACGGTCAGCAGCGACGGCAATCTCAGCGTCACCCACGGCGGCAAAAGCGTGGTCGATGTGCATGCCGATGTTGTATTGCAGCAGTATTCAGGCAGAATACAACCTGTATATGCCCAGAATACAAGTTGTTTTTCAGGCAAAAACATCAAGTATATCGGTAAGAAGCAGATTGCGGAGACCATCCATGCCCCCTTCTATCGGCAAAAAAGTTTCCAAATAAACGGCAATCAGATAGACTTGGGGTTGAATGGCGGCTTCGGTATTCAGGTGAGAGCCTACGATGAGGGAGTGGCATACCGCTTCTATACAACGAACAAGAAAGAGACGATAATTGCCGATGAAATCGCCGATTTTCGCTTTCCAAACGACGACAAGGCATGGCTTGCGTACTCTACGAACGATGACAAGCCCTTTGCGATGGCTTTCCAGAACTACTACGATGAAACGCTGCTTAGCAAGGCGAAGGACAAATATATCTTCCTGCCCGCCACCATCCAGAGCGGCGACGTGAAGGTTACCATCCTTGAATCCGACCTGCGCAGCTACCCCGGCATGTTCCTGAAGGCTGATTGTGAAAATAAGATGCCTTCTCTTTCTGCTAAACATGCCAGTTATCCGAATAAGATGGCATATTATAAATGGCGGGGAATGAGCTATGTGGAGCAGACGGAGGATTACATCGCCAAATCAACGGGTGCAAGAACCTACCCGTGGCGCGTCTTGGCTATCACGGAACAAGACACGGAGATGCCTGTGAACAATCTCGTCTATGCGCTCGCCGCCCCCAACAAGATTGGCTCGACGGACTGGATAAAACCCGGAAAAGTGGCTTGGGACTGGTGGAACGACTGGAATCTGAAAGGTGTGGACTTCGAGGCGGGTATCAACACGCGCACCTATCAATATTACATCGACTTCGCGGCGAAGAACAATATTCCATACATCGTGCTTGACGAGGGATGGTATGACTCTTCCAAAGGGGACATCATGCACCCCATTGCCGACCTCGACCTGCAGGGTCTGATAGACTATGGCAATCAGAAGGGTGTCAGCATCGTGCTCTGGACGGTGTTCAACGTGCTTGACGAGCATCTCACGGAGGCCTGCGAGCAATACAAGAAGATGGGCATCAAGGGTTTCAAGATAGATTTCCTTGACCGCAATGACCAGACGGCAGTAGAGATGGCGGAGCGCATTGCCAAGACTTGTGCGGACTATCAGCTGTTTGTTGATTACCACGGTTACTTCGCCCCCACGGGCATGAGCCGCACTTATCCGAACATTCTCAACTATGAGGGTGTGTTTGGTATGGAAGAGGCGCGTTGGGCGAAGAAGGATACGGATATGCCTCGCTACGACGTTACCTTCCCCTTCATCCGCATGATGGCGGGGCAAGTGGATTTCACGCCGGGTGCCCTGCGCAACGGAACAAAGGAGAATTGGGTGGAATGCTATCAGAATCCCGTGTCGATGGGCACGCGCTGCCATCAGTTGGCTTGCTATGTGGTGCACGACTCTCCATTCACTATGCTCTGCGACGCACCTACGAACTATGAGCGTGAGCAGCCTTGCGTGGATTTGATTACAAGCATTCCTGATACGTTTGACGAGACAAGAATCCTGCAAGGAAGCATCGGACAATATATCGTGACTGCCCGCCGCAACGGTAGCGACTGGTATATCGGCGGGCAGACGAACTGGGACGGACGGGAAGTTGAACTCTCTCTCAACTTCCTGCCTCCCGGAAATTATCAGGCAACCATTGCCACCGACGGCATCAATGCCAACCATAACGCCGAGGACTACGCCATTGAGCGCAAGAACGTGAGCAGCAACGACCAGCTTAAACTCAAGATGGCATCCGGCGGTGGATTCGTGATTATTCTAAAATCTGTATAAAATGAAAAGACTATTGACAATCGCGCTGACGGCAGCCATGATTCTGCCTGCCTCAGCCGCACAGAAACAACAGCCGGCACACGGCTATCCCATCAATCCTGTGCCGTTCACAGCAGTAAAGGTGACGCCCGGAACATTCTGGGGTCAGCGCTTGGAGGCAAGCCGCGAGGTGACGATTCCCCTCGCTTTCTCAAAGTGCGAGGAAACGGGCAGATACACGAACTTCTCGAATGCCGCCCAGCATCTGAAGGATCCTTCCAAGGTATTTGATGTGGGTGGACTCTCCTTCGATGACACCGACCCCTACAAGACCATCGAGGGAGCGAGCTATATCCTGCAGACTTATCCCGACAAAAAGCTCGTTCAGTACATCGACTCCGTGCTCGACGTGATTGCATCGGCACAGGAAGCTGATGGCTATCTCTACACTTCACGCACCCAAAACCCGCAGCATCCCCATGAGTGGGCGGGCGACAAGCGTTGGAGTAAGGAGGAAGACCTGAGCCACGAGCTGTATAATCTTGGCCATATGGTGGAGGGTGCTATCGCCCACTATCAGGCTACGGGCAGCCGTAAGTTCCTTGACATCGCTATCCGCTATGCCGATTGCGTGTGCCGCGAGGTTGGTCCCAACCCCGGACAGGCTTGTGTGGTGCCCGGCCATCAGATAGCAGAGATGGCTTTGGCTAAGCTCTATCTTGTGACAGGCGACAAGAAATACCTTGATGAAGCCAAGTTTTTCCTTGACTATCGTGGCAAGACCACCATCGTACACGACTACTCTCAGGCTCACAAGCCCGTCATCGAGCAGGATGAAGCAGTAGGTCATGCCGTGCGTGCCGCCTATATGTATGCAGGTATGGCGGATGTGGCTGCGCTGACGGGCGACGAGGATTATATCAAGGCCATTGATGCCATCTGGGACAATATCGTGTCGAAGAAGCTCTATATTACGGGCGGCATCGGTGCAACAAGCAATGGTGAGGCTTTCGGCAAGAACTATGAACTGCCCAACATGAGTGCCTATTGCGAGACTTGTGCCGCCATTGGTAACGTCTATGTAAACCACCGCCTTTTCTTGCTCCACGGAGATTCCAAATACTACGATGTGTTGGAGCGCACCCTCTACAACGGTTTGATTTCGGGCGTGTCACTCGAAGGCAATGGTTTCTTCTATCCAAATCCCTTGGAGTCAATGGGACAGCATCAGCGTCAGGCTTGGTTCGGCTGTGCTTGCTGCCCGAGTAACATCTGCCGTTTCATCCCTTCATTGCCGGGCTACATCTACGCCGTCAAGGATAGGAACGTATATGTAAACCTCTTCCTCTCCAACAAGAGCAATCTGACCGTTGCTGGCAAGAAAGTGGCTTTGAGCCAAACCACGGAATATCCTTGGAATGGTGATATCGCAGTAGTGGTCGATCAAAATGCCGCAGGTGAGTTTGCGATGAAGATTCGCGTGCCCGGTTGGGTGAAAAATCAGGTTGTTCCCTCTAACCTCTACCAATATACCGACGGCAAGCGTCTCGGTTACAGCATCTTGGTGAATGGCAAGGAGGCTGCTGCAAGCATTACCGAAGAC
This sequence comes from Prevotella sp., assembly GCA_022511065.1. Classification (GTDB taxonomy): domain Bacteria; phylum Bacteroidota; class Bacteroidia; order Bacteroidales; family Bacteroidaceae; genus Prevotella. The sequence continues at coordinate 8,016 of JAFLSG010000053.1, read as the reverse complement.
GGTTACTATACCATCAGTCGCAAGTGGAAGAAGGGCGACAAGGTGCAGATTCACTTCGATATGGAGGCTCGTACCGTCCGCGCCAATAGCAAAGTAGAGGCTGACCGTGGTATGATTTCAATAGAGCGCGGCCCGTTAGTGTATTGCGCAGAGCATCCCGACAATACCTTTGATATTATGGGCGCATTGATAAATCAAGAGCCGCAGTTCACGCTCGGCAAGTCCGAGATTGCGGGAACACCCATCCTCACATTGACCACGGATGCGCAGACGCTGAACTTCAACAAGCAGGGCAAACTCGAAACGCAAGACCAGACACTTACGCTGATTCCCTACTATGCTTGGTGTCATCGTGGAAGCGGCAAGATGCGAGTATGGTTGCCACAGGATCTTAACGCCACGAATCCCTCACAGCCCGCAACACTCGCTTCCGAAAGTAAGGTAAGCACCTCTTCACCCGTGCCTGCATTGTCAAGCATCAACGACCGTTTAGTGCCGAAGGATGAGAACGACCGTTCTGTTCCCTACACGCATTGGTGGCCGAAGAAGGATTGCACGGAGTGGCTTGCCTATGAGTTCCCACAGGAGGCAACCGTGCAGAGTGCCACGGTCTATTGGTATGACGACGGTCCTTGGGGCGGTTGCCGCGTACCGCAGTCATGGCGCATCCTCTATCAGACAGCCGACGGACAATGGCAACCCGTGAGCGGCGCAGATAATTATCCCACCGACAAGGGCACTGCCTGCACCGTTAATTTCGACCCTGTAAAGACAAAAGCACTACGACTCGAAGTGGTATTGCCCGCAGATAATGCCTCCGGCCTCTTTGAGTGGAGTGTGAGGTAAGCTTGGTAAGGCAGACAAACCTAAAGAAAATCATCAAGCCGCCATCGCAAATTGTAGCGATGGCGGCTTGATATTTATTGTACCAAATGGGATTCGCCCCGTACTTAAAGGCTGTCTGGCAAAGGATTACTCGCCAAATGCCGCATTCTTCTCTATCGTCCAGTCCTTGCGCTTCGCAAGTTCGCAGTCCTTACCACGGAACATCTTCTCTCCCTCGGCACTGCCTTTCAGCTGCCAGTCGAGCCAAGCCAATGCCACAACCGTGAACTCACCACCGTGCGGCTCGCGATAAGTACCGCCATGTCCTACGGGGAAGTTCGCTGCACAGGCGGGCACGTGATTGATGCGGTGGAAATCGTCCATGCCGTTCCCGTAGGCAATATCTTCCTTACCGCCGAGGATATAGATAACGGGCGTATGAATCTCATTCAGTTTTTCCTTCGGAGGCATGGGCATTCCGCCGACAGCCTGATAAGCATTCTGCTGATTGAACAGACCGCTGTTGCAGACCATCAGCGTTGTGATGCGCGGGTCGGCGCAGTTGAAGAGCGTCTGCAAACCGCCGCACGACATACCTGCGGCACAGATATTGCGGGTGTCTATCTTATTATAATAAGGTGACTGCGGGTCGGCATTCTGTGCAATCGCCCAGTCGATGGACTCAATCTGTTGCTGCGTAGTGGACCGCTCACCTTCGTAAGGCTCGTCATCCATCGGGATAAAGCCCGTGGCCACAACGATATAGCCGTGCGAAGCTATCTCATTGAGAAACCTGTAATGCTCCCACGGGGAGTTGGTGCAAGCACCATTGCCCCATACCAACACGGGCAGCGGCTTGTCTGCATTGAATGGCGTGAGGTCTTGCGGAGCAAATACCGTGTGCGCCGGAAGCGTCACCTCCTCTTTCATCACTGCCTTGTAAGGTCCCATACCGCCATCTTCAACGATGCGCGACTTCGGCTGCGCCGTGACTGCTACGGTCAGGCACAGCAGCATAACTGATAGTATTGCCTTCTTCATAATCCTGTTGAATTTGTTTGTTTGCTCTGCAAAGGTACGAAGAAAATACGCCCAACTCCGCAAAAACTGTATCACATTCTTTGCGAAACGTATCATATTTTAGCAAAACCACTTCTCTAATTGATTCTGAACACGACTGCCGTTGAGCAGGGCATGACTTCGGGGCAAGTGATGTTCAGCGCCTCGTCAGTATGCTGCCATTTCAGTTTCCCCTTGTGTCCAAGCATACTCACTTTGGTCACTTTATCCTTGTTGCCTGATTTCTTGCCAAGCGATTTGATGCTGATGGTCTGCCCCGCCTCTGGCACGGCCATACAGAAAGCATAGAGTGCGCCGTTCTTGCCGACGGTGAAGCGGATGTCTTGGGCATCAAACTTGAATTCTGCCTGTCTCTTTCCAAGTCCGCCGCCTGGGAGTTTCTTCAGTTTCCCGTCAATCATCTCCCCTTCTCCGAGCGTTGTCCACGCACGACTGCCATACACCGCCTCGCCATTTATCTGCATCCAGTCGCCCACTTCCTCAAGCATCGTCACACAAGCATCCTCTATCGAACCGTCAGGTCGCATGGGAATGTTCAATGCCACGTTGCCGTCGCGGGCTATTGCCTCGATGATAAAGCGAATCATGGAGTTCGAGTCGTAAGTGAAGCCCGGGGCATAGAACCAGTCGCCAACAGGCGCTTCCCTGATCCACGGCTGAGAGACATTGATGGTATCGGGGAAGTCAAACTCAGCAGTATTCACAGCCCCGTTTGTCGGATTCCTGAACTTGATGATAGTGAACGTATTCACCTTGCCGCGACGCTTCAACGCACGGTTGTAGTAGTCGGCAATTACCGTCTGCATCGCATCCGACTTGAAGCCCGTGCCTGTGCCGTCACCCGTGAATGGGCCTTGCACCGTACCGTCGGTGTAGATGAAATCGGGGTCGTAATTGGCGGTGACATCCATCATGCGGAGCGCCCATTGGGTGGCGTACCATTTGGCATAGTCAAGATGGCGGCTGAAGATACCCGCCTGGGGCGGCGACCATCCTGTGTGCGCCTTTTCGTCCACCGTCTCATATTCGCGCAGGTCAATGCCGTAGAGCATCCGCGGGTCATAGCCTTCCCACCACGTGCCCTTGCCGTCTTCAAGGGTAAGATGCCCGTCGTAGGGCACACCTGCCAAAGGCCCTTCCTTGTCGCAGCCAAACGCCGTCTGCCACCACCACCAAGTATATTCGTGGTGGAAAGTCACCCCATAGTGCATCTGATGCTTGCGGCAAGCATCTGCCCACTCGCGGAGCAAGTCTCGCTTCGGGCCGATGTTTACAGAGTTCCACGGCTGATATTGCGAGTTCCACAGGTCGTAGTTGTCGTGGTGTACGCCTTGAATCATCAGAAACCGCGCACCCGCCTTTTGATAGAGTGCCGTCAGCGCCTCGGGGTCGAGCCGCGTCGGGTTCCAGTCTTTCAAGACATCCTTATAGCCCACCTTCGACGGATGCCCATATTTGCGCAAGTGATTCAAGTATGCCTTGTGGTCTTCCTTATAGAGATTCCGTGCATACCAGTCGCCGCTTTCCCCTGCCGCCTGTGGCCCGAAATGTACCCAGAAGCCAATCTTTGCCTCGCGCAACCATTCTGGCGTGCCGGGATAGTTCTTCTCGATGCTTTCCCAGTCTGGCTTGAACGGCCCTTCCGTGATTGGCAGGTCTATCTTCACTTCCGCAAACGCACGGGAGTCCCCCATCTTCACACTATTGACCGGCTGCCTTTCCGGCACTTGTGGCATCGGTGGTAATGCCGGCAGACCGTCATTTGTCTGCGCAAAAACACAAGTCGCAACGGCTGCCAATGCCATCAATAAGAATCTCTTGTTCATCGTCATTTAGTTGTTAGGTTTTCGAGGATGCGCTTAAAATACGCAAGCCCACCCAAATTTACGAACCAGTTCGCGGAGCAGATTACGGTCACGAACGGGAATGGTTACGCTGACAGTCTCCCGCTGATTGTCGCGGTCGGCAATATTAGCAGCGTCAAGGTCGTGCTGCGTCTGTAGATTCATCCAAATATCGGCAGGAATACCCAGAGCTTTTTCCAAAGCAACAGCCACACTGAGTGACACACTACGCTTGCCATTGATGGTTTCACTAAGTACCGATGGCTTAATGCCTGTTGCCAAAGCAAGCTGTTTCTGCGTCATGCTGCGCTCTTTCAACTCATCCTTAATCATTTCCCCAGGATGAGTGGTTACGAATGGAGTTAAAACTTTCTTATTCATAATGCTTGGAAATCTCAAATATCAATGCGTTTACGACTATCCCGCTATCATCGGGAGAACTATGGAACAACAACCGATATTGGTTATTTATCCATACAGCATCCACACCTTTGAGGTCGCCTTTTTTCTTTTCATAATGGAGTGACTTGATAAGGAACAAGTCTTCTATCCGTCGTGCTGCTCGCAGATAGTTAATCACTTTTACATAGCGCTTAACGATGTCTTGCGACAACCGTTTATAGCGATGATCCTGTGTAGCTCCACCTATGTAAAGCTCCTCTAATGCCGTGTTTTCAAACTCAATGTTCATGGTCTTTGTTAAGGTGTGACGGTGCAAAGATAATGATTATAATTAAATAATTAGCATTTTTGCGAATCTATTTGCGAATGTTCTGCATTAAAGTTAAAAATGCCCCAAAATACCATTCTTTGTGAAACATATCACATTTAAGCAAAAGGCAGCCAAGGTTGTATCTTACAAATCTATGCAGACTCCCAAAGATTTAAGGAAAAATTTGGTAAGTCGGGGAAAAAACGTATCTTTGCAAACAAATAAACAAGATATGGATAACTTAAGAACGCCCCCAACCATCATAGCAAGAGACAGGCACAGCGTGACTGTGAGAATGAGCAACTCACGGTGGAAGCGTTACCAAGAATTGGAAGAATCGTATGTCGTAGCCTCGCACGTATTGAAAGGTTTGACAGAAGTAAAGTCGTTGAAGCCTATGACTATTGAGGAGGCAGAGGCAGAGCTTGATTTGTTTTGATACTATATTTATTTATAGGTAGTTACCCCACACCCATCAAAGAAGTTTTCCATTTTCCCAATAGCTTTCGTTGTATATTCAAGATTTGAGTAAGTAATCAAAAAGATTTGGTCACCTTCTTTGAATTTGACCCCATTCTCGCCCGAGAACAAGTCATAATTCTCTCCACTTGTTGTAGTATAATTTACCATCGTCACGAGCAATCCATCCCGCGTGTCTCTGGCTCTTATTCTACCCTTAAGTTCTCCGTTCTCCAACGAGATTCTTTCCATATCATCACGATAGCCTAATATCAAGTCGATAGTTCCGACATAATTATCCCCTGACTTCTCCAAGTCCAAGAAAGCACGGGAATCGCATAGCCTATAGATGCACCCGTCTATTCTGAACCTGCCAAGCCAAGGGTCATAAGCAGCAATGGTATCATTATCAGAATAAGTTTCTGCCTCGCTTGATATTACCTCCTCATAGCTTTCTTCTTCGGTCGGTTTAGAACTTGGGGCTCGCTGAGAGAGTTCAATGGCATACTCGCCTTTATCTTCTTTCGTCTCGCCATCTATCATGACAAAACCGACAATCCCGATAACGACAAGCGCCCCTAAAGCGAGAAGGATTTTCCTGGTCTTTGTTCCTTTCTCGTTTGAATCAATATCTTGTGCTTGTTGATTTCCTCCTTCCGGCGCTTTCTGCCCCATTGGGGTATCAGACTGATGTGATTCCTCCAACCATGTGCCGCAATGCTTGCACTTCTTGGCAACAGCAAGTATTTCTTCCCCACAATAGGGGCAGTTCTTTGTTTCTTTCATCTTCCTTAATCTAATGGATCATTTTCAAGAATGAACTCGCGGCGTTTACGCCCGGAAAATTGGATGTTGATTCTTTTATCCTCTTGATAATAATCCACATCTATTACACCATTATAGGTGTCCCACCTAAAAATGAGTTTATAACCTTTGGAGGCGCTCTGCGATTGACCATACTCTTCCACGAAGTGGTCCAAAACTCCACCAATATCTCGAACACTATTTACAGTTTTTCTAATATTAACATATGCCACATTCTTTTCGTCATCAGAAACGACAGTATATGTGCATTCTGCCAAATCCATGAAAGGTCCAACCCAAGAAACTTCACTTTTATCATCTTTCCATTGAAGGGTTGAAGAAAAGATTTTGGACTCACTTTCTTTTAGTTTCTTCATAAATTTCTCAATATTCCCCCCAATAGGTACATCGTAAAATTTCAGATTAGCCTTTATCTCTTCCTCTTGCTTTCTTTCTTTAATATCATTTGCCCGTTGAGAAAGGGCATAGCTTTCAAGTTCATCCCATTTAGAGTCTTCAATATACTGATAAGCAAAGATTGAGACAATAGCGAGTAACACAACACAAGAAACAACGGTTACAACCTTTTTGTTTATTGCCTTCTTTTTCGCATTCCCATTATTTACTATTTCCCGAGGCTTGGGTTGAGATTCTTTTGTAAGAGATTCCTCTTTTATAGATTCATCAAGCCATGTACCACAATGCTTGCACTTCTTCGCTACAGCCAAGATTTCTTCCCCGCAATAAGGGCACTTCTTTGTTTCCATATAGTTCTATTTTTAAGTTATGATATTCTTTCATTACAATAAGGGCACACTTCAGTACCTTCTTCTACATCCTCTCCACAGATTGGGCACGGGATATATTTCTTAGCAGGGGCTATTTCTCTTTGCCATTCCCCGCAATGCTTGCACTTCTTGGCAAACTCTAATATCTCTTCACCGCAAATCATGCACTCCTTATTCGTTTCCTCGGCATCAAGCGGGAGATGGGAAGCGTGAAGTGGCTCATGGCATATCGGGCAGCGTTCTTGACCTTGCTCGACACACTCGCCACATACTGAACAGCGAATCATCACCTTGGGTGTCTGCTCAATCCATTCGCCACAATGCTTACATTTCTTTGCCACCTTGAGAATCATCTCACCGCAGACAGGGCAAGGAATGTATTTGTCATCGGCTGGCTGTGTGTTAGGGCTATTATGCCCTGCCCCCGCCTTTCTTCTTTCATGCGCTGTTACCTCTGCACTTATCTGGGCAGGTTGATTCACAAAACGAGCCATCGGGTTCAGATTCTTAGCCGGCTCTGCATAATATCTCTTAATGAAATTATAGTGATTGAAGTGGAGGACTAACAAAATTGCCCCAACCAAATAAGCGGGTATTAAGCCTTGACCAACGGCATCACTCTCATTCGCACGTAGTAGTCCAAAAGTCTCTGCCGCTAAATATGTCTTCATTCCCATATCGGTCGCATAGCCTATTTGGTAGGCAAGTATTACGGAAATGAAACTGATAACCAAAGCCACTATAAGAATAATGTTGCACGGCAGTTTCCTTTCTTTAAGTGCATATATCTGAATGCCAAGAGCCGCTATCGAAGCATAGAAAAGATATAAAGCCCAGCCATGCAACTTGTCAAGTTCCCCTATAAAAGGAGCCATATTACTCGACATATTTTCATTGATGATGTTTGCCCCGATAGTTCCAAAGAAGCCGAAATTCTCCTCCAGAGCGGGAGCGACATAAAGGCTTTGGCTGTTTTGCACACATAATCCTACTCCAAAGTAGCCAAGTCCCACAATGATAAGACAAATCACGACTTGTGCGCATGGCAAATACCACAGCCGTTTGAATAATTCGTTAGAGTCAAGTGCATCATAGGCAGATGCTTTCTTTGCTTTTCTGTAGAAATAGTAGGCAAGCAGCGCTACCACGATAAGAAACATTACCATAATATTGTTGGTCTTTTGCACCGGTAATGCCCTGCTCCAGTAGTGTTAGTAACTTTTGGGGAATATATACGAAAAGTGTGGGCATCTTACACCACTTATCCCACACCCAGGTCTCGCATTACCTCTCACGTCTGGACAAGCAATGCGAATAACCCACACCGAATATGATATCTTTTTCGACATCACAGAACATGGACGCCGTAACTTAGAATCATACCCAATGCAGTATTCACTATTGCCTTTTTGACGTGAAGAATGGTTACAAAACCATGACTTACCAAGTTGCGAGTTTGGGTGTCAAATCAGCGTTAGTAAACACTAATCAGTATATATGCCTC
>JAFLSG010000052.1 GCA_022511065.1 Prevotella sp. | reverse complement strand
CTACGGGTGCTGCCAAGGCTATCGGTCTGGTTATCCCCGAGCTGAACGGTAAGCTTATCGGTTCTGCACAGCGCGTTCCGACTCCCACCGGTTCTACCACTATCCTGGTTGCCGTTGTGAAGGGTAAGGATGTAACTAAGGAGGGCATCAATGCTGCCATGAAGGCTGCTCAGACTGAGAGCTACGGTTACACCGAGGATCAGATTGTAAGCAGCGACATCATCGGCATGAAGTACGGTTCGCTCTTCGACGCTACTCAGACGATGGTTAGCAAGATTGACGACGACACCTATCAGGTACAGGTTGTCAGCTGGTACGACAATGAGAACTCTTATACTTCTCAGATGGTTCGCACCATCAAGTACCTCGCCGAGCTGAAATAATATGGCTTGAAGGAATAAAATGGCCGTCCAGTTTTGCTGGACGGCTTTTTTTTTCTATCTTTGCCCTCAGAATGAGTGTAACAAGGCCGATGATTACGATATTAGGCCCTACTGCTTCGGGGAAGACTCCCGTGGCGGCACGGTTGGCGGCGGAGATTGGCGGAGAGGTCATCTCGGCTGATTCCCGGCAGGTGTATCGCCGCATGGACATCGGTACGGGCAAGGATTTGGCAGACTACACTATTGACGGGCGGCAGATTCCCTATCATCTGATAGACATCCGCGAACCGGGTACGAAGTATAACCTGTTTGAGTATCAGCAGGACTTCTACGATGTGTATCAAGATATCAGGCAGCGGGGGGCAGAACCGATACTCTGCGGCGGCACAGGACTTTACATTGAGGCGGTGCTGAAAGGCTATCATCTTTCGCCCGTTCCGCAGAATCAGGAACTGCGCGACCGCTTGGAAGGCTGCTCGCTCGACGAGCTGACACGGATGCTCACCGAACTGAAAGCAAAGAACGGCTCCGTGATGCACAACACGACCGACGTGGACTCCTGTCAGCGAGCCATCAGGGCGATAGAGATAGAGACCTACAATCTGGAGCATCCGACACCGCGGCGAGCGCTTCCGCCGGTGGACTCTATAATAATAGGTGTAGCCATCGACCGGGAGTTGCGGCGGGAGAAGATTACCCGTCGGCTCAAAGCCCGCTTGGAGGAGGGCATGGTGGAAGAGGTGCAGGCATTGCTCGGCGAGGGTATTCCCGCCGAGGATTTGATATATTACGGGCTGGAGTACAAGTTTCTGACGGAATACCTGACGGGACAGACCACCCGAGAGGAAATGTTCGCACGTTTGGAAATCGCCATCCATCAGTTTGCCAAGCGGCAGATGACATGGTTTCGGGGCATGGAGCGCCGGGGATTCCACATCCATTGGATTGACGCGACGCTCCCGATGGAGGAAAAGATAGAAAGAATCAAGCAGTTATGGCAGTAGAGACGACAAGGTGGGGCATCGTGTATTGCCCGAAGACAGGCACGGGAAAAGGGAGAAAGCACTGGGAAAAGATACAGAAAGTGCTTGATGCCCGGCAGGTGCAGTATGATTTCGTGCAGAGCGAAACATCGGAAAGCGTGGAGCGGTTGGTGAAGATGCTGATCAGCAACGGCTATAAGACCATCATCATCGTGGGCGGCGACTCGGCGCTGAACGATGCGGTGAACTGTCTGATGCTTGAGGAGAAGGCTGTGCGCGAAGAGGTTGCGCTCGGCGTGATACCCAATGGCGTGATGAATGACTTCGCCCGTTTCTGGGGATTTGACGAGGATGATGTGGAGAAGACCGTCGGCTGGCTTGCCCGTCGCCGTGTCCGCAAGGTCGATCTGGGCTGCATTCGCTATACGAACAGCCACGGCAACAAGTGTCATCGCTATTTCTTGAACTGCGTGAACATCGGCATGACCGCCGACATCATGAACCTGCGGCGGCAGACACGCCGGCTCTTCGGCTCGCGCACCCTGTCGTTCCTCTCGTCTTTCTTCGTGATGCTGTTCCATCGGATGGAGTATAAGATGAAGCTGAAAATCAACAATAGCACGATAGAACGCAAGGTGATGACCGTCTGCATCGGTAGCGGTCCAGGCTATGGACAAACGCCTAACGCCGTGCCTTACAATGGGATGCTCGATGTGTCGGTGGTCTATCACCCCGAGGTCGTGCAGCTGATAGAGGGCTTGTGGCTGTTGGTGACGGGTCGCTTCCTGAACCATCGCAGCGTTCACCCCTTCCGCACGAAAGAAGTAGAGGTGGAATATGCGAAGCATGCGCTCGTGGGCATCGATGGACGGCTGATGAAAACACCCGTCGGCGCATTCAAAGTCAGCGTGGAGGAGGAGGTACTGAACTTCCTGATTCCAGTGTGAATAGGTTTAATTAGTGTTAAAATCCTTTATTTTCTTTGGTGTTTACATAAAAATATTTACTTTTGGAGAATAATAACTAAAGACGCTAAAATATTTAATACCTTTAAACAGGAACTATGAGCTACTTACGATTAGAAAAAGCCGTGATGACGAACCTGCAGGAGAGTCTTCGCCGCGAATTGCTCAGAACCAACCGCTCGGGTGCTTACAGCAGTTCCACGCTCGTGGACTGCAACACGCGTAAGTATCACGGACTGTTGGTTGTTCCCGTGCCGGAACTCGACGATGAGAACCATGTGCTCTTGTCTTCGCTCGACTGCACGGTGATTCAGCATGGGGCGGAGTTCAACCTCGGGCTTCACAAGTATCAGGGCAACAACTTCAGTCCTAACGGGCATAAGTACATCAGAGAGTTTGACGCCAGTCTCGTGCCTACGACAACGTATCGCGTGGGTGGTGTTGTGTTGAAAAAGGAAGTCATCTTCCAAGCCTATGAAGACCGCATCCTCATCCGCTACACGCTGGTGGATGCGCATTCGGCAACGACATTGCGCTTCCGTCCGTTCCTTGCGTTCCGCTCGGTTCGCCAGTTTACGCATGAGAATTCCACCGCCAGCCGTGAATACACGCCGGTGGACAACGGTATCAAGACCTGCATGTATGCCGGCTATCCCGACCTGTATATGCAGTTCTCCAAGAAGAATGAGTTTGTATTCCAGCCCGATTGGTATCGCGGCATAGAATATCCGAAGGAGCAGGAGCGTGGCTATGCTTCCAATGAGGATCTCTATGTACCCGGCTATTTCGAGCTGTCCATCAAAAAAGGGGAGAGCATTGTGTTCTCAGGCTCCACGTCGCAGATTAAGGCAAGCACGCTGAAGAAGGTGTTTGACGATGAGGTGGGCGTTCGTGCTCCCCGTGATAACTTCTACCATTGTCTTGTGACTGCCGCGCATCAGTTCCATAACCGCCAGAAGAACGACGACCGTTATCTCTTGGCAGGTTATCCTTGGTTCAAGGCGCGTGCTCGCGACACGTTCATTGCCCTTCCGGGTCTGACCCTCTCCATTGGAGAACAGGACTACTTCGAGTTGGTGATGAAGACTGCCGAGCGGGGACTTCGTGAGTTCATGGAGGAGAAGCCGCTGAGCGTAAAGATCTATGAGATAGAACAACCCGATGTTCCCCTGTGGGCAATCTGGGCCGTTCAGCAATATGTGAAGGAGGTAGGTAAAGAGCAAGGCTACAAGATGTACGGCAAGTTGGTGGCTGACATCGTGGACTATATCATAAAAGGTGGTCATCCGAACCTGCGCCTTGACGATAACGGCCTGCTCTATTCCAATGGCCGTGACCGTGCTGTTACATGGATGAACTCCACCGCTAATGGCCGTCCCATTGTTCCGCGCACGGGCTATATCGTTGAGTTCAATGCCCTTTGGTACAACGCACTGAAGTTCTGCGCTGCCATGAAGGCAGACATGAAGGATGCCAAGGGTGCTGAGGCATTGGAGAAGATGGCAGAATTGGCGAAGCAGTCGTTTGTGGAGATATTCGTAAACGAGTATGGTTATCTGCTCGATTACGTGGATGGCAACACGATGGATTGGAGCGTTCGCCCGAATATGATATTCGCCGTGGCACTCGACTACTCTCCACTCTCGCAGCAGCAGATGAAGAATGTGGTGGATATCTGCACCCGCGAACTGCTTACGCCGAAGGGACTCCGCTCCCTTTCGCCGAAGAGTGGTGGCTATAACCCGATGTATGTAGGTCCGCAGACGCAGCGCGACTATGCCTATCATCAGGGAACGGCTTGGCCTTGGCTTGGCGGTTTCTATATGGAAGCCTGTCTGAAGCTCTACCGTCGTTCGCGCCTGAGCTTCATTGAGCGCCAGTTGGTGGGCTACGAAGACGAGATTGACTATCATGCCATCGGTACCATCAGTGAGCTGTTCGACGGCAACCCGCCATTCCACGGGCGTGGCGCGATGTCGTTTGCCATGAACGTGGCAGAGATTCTGCGCACTTTGCAGTTGTTGGATAAGTACACCTATTAAATAAAGGAGGAACGACTATGAAAGTATTAATGTTTGGATGGGAGTATCCTCCTCATGTGTTCGGCGGACTTGCTACTGCTAACTATGGTATCTCCGAAGGTTTGAAGGCGCAGGGTGACATTGAGACCGTGCTCTGTTTGCCGCATCCTTTTGGTGACGAGAGCCAGCATGCGGCCCGCATTGTGGCGATGAATGCCGTGCCTATTGCCTACCGCGATGTAAGCTATGACTATGTGAAGCAGCGCGTGGGTAACATCATGGATCCCGATTACTATTTCAAGTTGCGTGAGCATATCTATGCTGACTTCAACTATATGCATGTGAATGACCTCGGTGCAATGGAGTTTGCGGGTGGCTATCCCGGTAATCTGCACGAGGAAATCAATAACTATTCTATCATTGCAGGGCAGGTGGCTCGTACGGAAGAGTTCGATATCATCCATGCTCACGACTGGCTGACTTTCCCTGCCGGCATTCATGCCAAGCAGGTAAGTGGCAAACCGCTCTGCATTCATGTGCATGCTACCGACTTTGACCGCTCTCGCGGCAAGGTGAATCCTACGGTATATTCGATTGAGAAGAACGGTATGGACTGGGCTGATTGCATCATGTGCGTGTCAGAACTGACCCGTCAGACGGTTATCAATCAGTATCATCAGGATCCGCGTAAGTGCTTTACGGTTCACAATGCCGTATATCCCCTGCCGCAGGAATATCAGGACATTCCGCGCCCCGACCACACGGGCAAGGAGAAGGTCGTGACATTCCTCGGTCGTATCACGATGCAGAAAGGTCCCGAGTATTTCGTTGAGGCTGCCACGATGGTGCTCCACCGTACCCGCAACGTGCGTTTCTGCATGGCAGGCTCGGGCGATATGATGGACGCGATGATACATCTGGCTGCCGAGCGTGGTATTGCCGACCGCTTCCACTTCCCCGGATTCATGCGCGGCAAGCAGGTTTATGAGTGTCTGAAGGCTTCCGATGTGTATGTGATGCCTTCCGTGAGTGAGCCGTTTGGTATCTCTCCGTTGGAGGCAATGCAGTGCGGAACGCCCTCGATTATCTCGAGGCAGTCGGGTTGTGCCGAGATTCTTGACAACTGTATCAAGGTTGATTATTGGGATATTCACGCGATGGCTGATGCCATCTACTCTATCTGCCACAACGATTCGCTCTTCCAGTATCTCAAGGAAGAGGGCAAGAACGAGGTGGATCAGATTACATGGGAGAAGGTTGGCGCATGGATTCGCACACTCTATCGCCGCACGCTCGGCTGGGAACAGTAAACTGATTATTAACAATTTAGTATAAAGGATTATGAAGACAATTTGTTTATATTTCGAGATACATCAGATTATCCATCTGAAGCGGTACCGCTTCTTCGACATCGGCACCGACCATTACTATTACGATGACTACGAGAACGAGCGCAGCATCAGTGATATTGCGGAGCGCAGCTATATGCCGGCACTCAACACGCTCCATGAGATGATCAAGGAGAATGGCAAGTATTTCAAGGTGGCATTCTCCCTTTCAGGTGTGGGCATCGAGCAGTTGGAAATGCATGCTCCGCAGGTATTGGAGAAGTTGCAGCAGATGAACGAGACGGGTTGCGTGGAGTTCCTCGCAGAACCTTACAGCCACGGACTTTCCTCACTTGCCAATGAAGAGACCTTCGCCCTCGACGTGAAGAAGCAGTGCCAGAAGATTGAAGAGTTGTTTGGCAAGAAACCGACTGTATTCCGTAACTCTTCGCTGATTTACAGCGACGATATCGGTGGTCAGGTGGCAGCCATGGGCTTCAAGGGCATGCTGACCGAAGGTGCCAAGCACGTGCTTGGTTGGAAGTCGCCTCACTACGTTTACAATTGTAACATCGCGCCCAACCTGAAGTTGCTGCTCCGCGATGTGAAGCTCTCCGATGATATCTCGTTGCGTTTCAACAATCCCGAGTGGGATGGCTATCCTCTCTTCGCCGACAATTATGTGAACGAGATTGCCTCGCATCCTGAGGACAGCCAGATTATCAACATCTTCATGGAACTGTCTGCACTTGGCATCGCACAGCCGTTGTCGTCTAACATCCTCGACTTCCTGCGTGCCATCCCCGCATGCGCCAAGGCGAAAGGCATTGACTTCGCTACGCCGACGGAGATTTGCATGAAGGTGAAGAGCGTGGGCAACCTTGATGTGCCCGACACATTGTCGTGGGTGGATGAGGAGCGCGATGTAAGTTGCTGGCTCGGTAACGCCATGCAGCGTGAGGCGTTCAACAAACTTTATAGTGTGGCTGACCGTCTGCGCATCGCCAACGACCCGCGTATCAACCAGGACTGGGACTATCTGCAGGCTTCCAACAATTTCCGCTTCATGACCACCAAGCCGTCTAACGTAGGTCTTGACCGTGGTATCTACAGCGGTGCGTTTGATGCCTTTACGAACTATATGAACATCCTCGGCGACTTTATCAATCGGGTGAATGCGCTCTATCCGCTTGACATCGACAATGATGAGTTGGAGGGTCTGCTGACCACTATCAAGAATCAGGGCGATGAGATTGCCGTGAAGGATCAGGAGATTACGCGCCTGAAGGCTCGTCTGGAGAAATTGGAGCCCGCTTCTGCACCGAAGGCAGCCAAGGCAGAGAAGAAGGCACCCGCTAAGAAGCCTGCCGCAAAGAAGGCAGTGAAGAAGTCGGAGAAGTAAGAAATCCACGCATTGCATAAAAAAGGAAATCGGGTCATACGGCCCGATTTCCTTTTTGTTTATTATTTCAGCAATGCTGCTTATTGAATGCTGACGATGATTTTCTTCAAGTCTTTGTCTGCACTTGAATCGCCCACCATCACTTCATACTTTCCGGGAACAACCCGCATCGTGTTCGTCTTGGCATCCCATCCCTCGAAACTCTGGCGGGGCAGGTCGATGCTGACAGTCTTTTCCTCACCGGCTTTCAGTTCCACCTGCTTGTAAGCGCGCAGACTCTTCAGTGGACCTTCCTTGTCGGCAAGATTGCGCACATACACCTGTACGGTCTCCAAACCATCAACGGCACCAGCATTTTTAACGCGCACAGATACCTTGTTATTCTTATAAGATGGCTTGTTAATCTCATAAGTAGTATAGTTAAGACCGTAACCGAAGGGGAACAGCGCCTCACCTGTATAATAACGGTAGGTGCGGTTCTTCATGCGGTAGTCGAGGAAGTCGGGTAACTCGTCTGTGCTTTTGTAGAACGTGATGGGCAACTTGCCGCTTGGGTTATATTCTCCGTAAAGCACTTCCGCCAATGCCTTACCGCCTTGCTCACCGCCGTACCATGCCTGAATGATGGCATCGCAGGTCTCCAATTCGGGGAGAAGTCCAATAGCACTGCCCGAGCAGTTCACGAACACCACTTTCTTGCCCGCCTTGTGGAGCATGGCGAGAATCTCACGCTGAGCCTTGGGCAGTTCGATGCTTGTGCGGTCGCCGCCTTTGAAACCCTCTTCGCTGACCTTCATCTCCTCTCCCTCCAAACTCGGAGAGATACCGCCCACGAAGACAACGGTCTCTGCATCGCCTATCTGCGCAAGCAATTCCTCGTGCGTGGGAGCCACTTTATGCTGGATGTCGAAGCCGAGCAGGGCGAAACCAGCCTCTTGCACATAGTCTATCTGAATGCGATAATGCTCGCCCGCCTTCACCTTTAGTTCCTTTTCTGCATTCTGAATGCGCTGGCGCACCTTCCAGATGTCCACGATGGTATCGCCGTTCACAAGGAGACGCACCTTGTCGTCAGCCCCAATCTTGAAGATGACTGTCTCGTCTTTCGTGGGAATGAACGTGCCATCGAGTCTTGCCGAGATGTTCTCCAAGTTCACACCTGGCGCAAATACCGTATTCCCGCCGTTGCTCAGCATGACGGGTTGTGTAAGGTCGGTCACGGCTACTGGAGTGCCTTCCATCTCTGTATTGTTCCAATAGGTTGCCTGTATGCCTTTGCTGCCGAGCGGAGTCTTGATGTTGGCGAATCGACTCTCAAACACCTCGTTACGAGTCAGGCCGCATCCGTTGATGAATCGCACATCGCTGCCGATGCTGCTGATACCCTCAAGTGCGGTGATGGTCTTCGTGGGATAACCGCTGTAGTTGCCCCACATCATCACAGAGTCGTTTGCGTTCTGCCCGAGCACTACAATCTTTGCATCCTTCTTGAGCGGGAGCACATTGTCGCGGTTTTGCAACAGTACAATACTCTTGCGCGCCATGTCGAGGGCAAGTTGCTTGTGGGCATCGCATGCTACGACACTCTCAGGTATCTTTGTCCATGCCACGAGTGCATCGTCATCGAAGTCACCCAACTCAAAGCGGGCGATGAGCAGACGGCGCAGACTCTTGTCGAGGTCAGCCTCCTTGATGTCGCCACGCCTTACCGCCTCTGGCAGGTTTTTGTATTCTGAGCCACACTCCACATCCGTGCCGTTCAGCACAGCCTTGGCAGATGCTTCTGCTCCATCTTTTGCCACGGCATGCCACTGGGGAAGGAAGTCGCGGATGGCACCGCAGTCACTCGTAATCAGACCGTCAAAGCCCCATTCGTCGCGCAAAATCTGCTGCTCGTAGCGGTGCTGTGCGCAACAAGCCTGTCCGTCGATACGCTGGTAGGCGCACATAATCTCGGCCACCTTACCCTCTTGTACCAATGCCTTGAAGGCAGGCAGGTAAGTCTCCCAAAGGTCACGCTCCGGCAGGTCTTCTATATTAAAGGTGTGGCGGTTCCACTCCGGACCGCTATGCACGGCGAAGTGCTTGGCACATGCCAGCAGTTTGCGGTACTTGCTCACACCGAGATCTTCACCATTATAGCCCACACCTTGCAAACCTCTCACCACGGCCACACCCATCTTTGCGGTCAGATAGGGGTCTTCGCCGTAAGTCTCCTGTCCGCGCCCCCATCTTGGGTCACGGAAGATGTTGATGTTCGGAGTCCAGAACGAAAGGCTTTGGTAGCGCTTGATGTCGCCTGAGCGCTTTGCCTGTTGCGCTTTCACGCGCGCCTCGTCGCTGACGGCAGTGAACACCTTGTGCAGCAGAGCATCGTCAAATGATGCCGCCATTCCCATCGTAATCGGGAATACCGTCGCGAATCCATTACGTCCCACGCCGTGCAATGCCTCGTTCCACCATTGGAACTGCGGAATCTGCAACCGCTCGATGGCGGGCGAGGTGTCCATCATCAGACTGACTTTCTCTTCCAATGTCAGTCTGCCTAATAAGTCATCAGCGCGTTGTGCTGCCGGCAATCCGGCATCCTGATAGGGCAGGGTCTGGGCATTCGCCCCCATCGCTCCCATTCCCAACAACAGGACAGCCAATAGTCTTTTTGTCTTCATTGCTTGTCTGTTTTTAGTGTATATAATTTTGTCTTTGTCACATTCTGTTGCAAAGATACAAAAATTATCTCTCATAAAAGAGGAAATTATCGTCTTATCTCCAATTCTGCCCGTTTCTCCATCCTCCGATAGACCTCCTGCAAGTCACGCGGTGTTATCTGAATGGTAGTTTCCACACAGCGTTCCGCGTCTGACAGCGTATGCGACAACAGCCATTCGTAAGTCTTTTCCGTATAGAGATAGCGTGCCAAGGCACCGTGGGATGCGCCGCGAATCCAGTCATAGCGCAGGCGCGCGTCTTTCCCCGCATCCTGCAAGGTCTTGACCACTCTCTGCGACTGCTTTACAGACACAGCCCTGTCCGTCGTGCCGTGAATAATCCATAGAGGCACCTCGCCAAGTCCCGTCAGGTCATTCAGCGAACATCCGCCACAGAGCGCCATACTTGCGGCAATCTTCTCGGGATAGCTGCCCGTGAAGTCAAGCACGCCATACCCTCCCAAACTCATGCCGACCACATAAACCCGCTGATGGTCATAAGGATAGTCATTCGCATCGAGCCATTCTATTATGTCGTTCAACTTGTCAGGAATCCATGCACCTTTCGGATTCTGCGGAGCCACAACCATCGCCGGGAGAACAAGCCCGCGCCTGATGGCATCAAGCGTACCGTAATGCAAGACGCGGTCAAGATGATGCCCGCAACTGCTCGCACCATGCAGAAAGACAATCAGCGGCGTCGTTTCCTTCGATTCCTCGTAACCGTCTGGTGTATAGAGCCAAAAGTTATAGCCATTGGGTATAACATCTTTCTTGGCAGTAAGTAAATCGTGCTGAGCCCGTGTGCTGAGTGGCAAGAGGTATAGGAGGGTTAAGAGGACTATGCGTATCATTGGTTATCCAAAATTTATAGAACAACATATCTCCTCCAACACCTCCCGATGATGCCCGGGTAGGATGATATGGTGATTACCTATGGGGTCAGAAAGGAAATAGGAAGCCTTAGCTGGGTTAGACAATTGGATGACCTGCTGTGTGCGGCAGAGGTCAGGCTTGGATTGATTTCGCACTAACTCCCCCTCTTCAATGAAATGGCGGGAGAGATTGCCAGACACCTTAAATATGGTGACGGGGCCCTCCTTCATATAGCCTCTTATACCGACACCAATACCTGACTCAAAGTGAGTGTCGTATTCGTAGCGCTCTACCAGATTGAAGGGAATCGTGCAGTGGGCAAAGAGTATTTCGCCACTTTGGGGATTGATACTGGCGGGGTTCGCCTGAAAACCGCTGACCCCGATGACAGACTGTGCTATCTTCATGGACAGCATGGCTGGCACATCACCCTCGCACCCGGCGATGATACCCTCGGCGTTAAGGCGTGCCAATGCCAGACAGCCCGTGTTTCGGACAGCCGTCAGCAGGTCGAAGCAACGGATGGTGAACCCTTGCAGCCCATGCCTCTCCACGATGACTTTCAGCGCATCGTATATCTGATTAGCACCAGGCAGAGCCTTACGGATGGCTTCCGTGGGGGCATCTTCCATACTCTCACGGATGGGGGTAATGGCAATGATATCCAGCAGTTCCTGTATCGGGATGTCGATAAGGTCGATGCCTAATGATTGCTTCACCCTTTCCTTGTCGGCATGGCTGGAGATGAGCCAGTCAGAAGGTTCGCCGATGATTCCCAGTCGGCAACCGTCCAATCGTCGCTTACCCTCGCCAACCTTTGCTAATAGGTCTATTCGTTTGGATATATAATCCGGTGTACCGTGAATGATTTCCCCTTTGTAGTTATTCTGGCGTAGGAACGAAAGGATTTCCATCGATGCTGCCAATGAGTTGCTTTTCCCAGAGGTAAGCAGGTAGAAGGGGCTACGGGATTTAGCCTGCAAGTCGGGGAGTAGCCGCTTGAAGATGCCCTCGGTGCCGCCTGTTCGCACGTAAATCAGATTCAAACCGTGACTTCCGTAGTCAGCATAGTCGTTGCCCTTGAATTCATATTCCACGCTCAGGCTGTCAAGAAATTCCTTACTTGCGGCATTTACCGCCTGCTCATCGTGCAGTTCTGATGTTAGGGTATAGATTGCAATGTTACTCATAGTCATTTATCATTTATTCCAAAAAATCTTTTACGCGCCATATATACTCCTCCTTGTGCATCAGGTAGGACTCCGCATGACCGGCTCCCTCAGTAATCCAGAGTTGTTTCTTCGAGGGCTTGGCATTGTAGAGTCGATAGACCATCTCTGTGGGTACAAACCCGTCCTTGTTGCCATGGATGAACAGCATTGGGTGGGGTGATTTCCTGACCTGATTGATGGCGGATGCCTCACTGAAACTCCAGCCGTAGCGCAGCTTGCACAACAGGCTTGTGGTGTGCATCAGGGGGAATGCCGGTAGCCCGAACTGCTTTTTCAGTTCGCCCGCAAATTCATCCCACACGCTCGTATAGCCGCAGTCTTCAATGAAGTGAATGTCCTTGATGCCTGTTGGCAGAACCTCCGCAGAGGTCATCATCGTCGTTGCACCGCCCATTGACACGCCGTGAACCACCATCGTGTCCGTCTGGAAGATAGACAACCAGTGAATCATATCCTTCCTGTCGAGCCATCCCATCCGTATCATATCCCCCTCGCTGAGTCCGTGGGCGTGCAGGTCAGGCATGACCACGTTATAGCCCAGTTCCCGCTCATAGAGGCGTGCGAGATAGAAGAACCTGATGGCATTGTCGCGCCATCCGTGGATGACGAGTGCCGTCTTGCTGCTGCCCGTCCTCACGAAGTAGGCATGCTGGTTCTCGCCTGTCGGCATGGTGACGAAAGTGTCTCGCAGCGCGTCAATCCTCCGCAGGCTGTCCACCCACGTCTGTGTCTCCGGGTATGTCTCAAACTGCTCACGGAAATAGGAGGCCGTGTCTATGCGATTGGGGTCAGGGGCGAGTGAATAGTCAAGCATATAGAAACTGCCTCCCGTGAGGATGACGAGAACCACTGCGGCAACTACTGCCGACCATAGTAACACTTTTTTAAGTACCTTCATAATTATTATGCTTGTGAGTTTCTTTTATCGTTGCTTTTGTGGCGGCAGCGGTCTGAAGCGCGTGGGATTGTCGTGGTCGCCCCATACCAGTGCCTTGAGAATGTTGCCTACGGGAAGGCCAATCGTCGTCTTCCCCACCTTAAAGTATGGCGTGACAATCGGCTCGTTAGTCCATCGTCCCGACATGGGATTCACATACCTGCGCACACCCATGCTCGCCCCGAAACGTTCACTGAACCGGACATCAGCATAGCCGCCAAACGCGGTGGTGTTGAAGTAGGGACTGAAGGCAGGGGCTACGATGGGATTGCCCGCATAGTAATAGCCGAAAGCATGCAGCGTGATGACCTCACTGAGGTCGTAGCCGATAGTGCCGCCGTAGCCGTATTGCGTATAGAGACTGCCCTGCATCGGCAACCAGTATTTGTTGGCAATGGCGGAAGCAGAGAGGTGTAGCCGCCCGAAGTCCTGATGGAGTGATAAAGTGCCCGTTGCCACATCCATCAGCCCCGGCATCTGGTAGGTCATCCCGTTTACAGCAATATTGGCATGATTCCATAGGCTGAATGGTCTGGCTGCATATATTGTCGGAGCCGTGTAGTTCATAGTATGGTAGCCGGTCATCAGATGCTCGTGCTGGTAGGCATTCCCCATCGTTTTTTGACGGGAAGTCAGCGAATCCATCATCAACTGATGGTCTGGCTGCATAGGCAATGTGTCTCTTGCCGCAGCAGACAGCTCCGTCCCGCCCTTTTCCGTTTGCGCACTTGCTCCTATTGATGCGACGAGGGCAACCAGCGTGATAATGATGGCTTTCATTTTGATTATTCTTCAACCTTTATTCCCACCACGAAATAGTGCGGGCAGTCTTTCAGTAGATATTCCGAAGTGAGGTCGGGCTTGATAAAGTTTTCGCCGCAGAAACGGGTTATGCCGAAATTGGCATCATACCAATATGAACCGTACAGCGCAAGCGGAATGAAGTCGCCTACCTTGAACGGAGGGATAAGCTCGAAGGGGCGAGTGCCATAGCTGCATACGGTTTTTTCTCCCCAGCGTATCGATTTCAACTTTAAGCGAGTGGACAACCGCCCACCGCCATTGACGTTAATGACGCATGTCCCCAACGAATCTTCTTCTATCGGCATAAAACCAATGCTTATCTTGTCCTTTATCGTGAAAGTGACTGGATAGGGGAGGGTGGACAGGCAGTCGCGTATCTCTTGACCATCGATATACTCCTTGATGACGAGTTTTGCCTTTTTGCCCTCGAACATACTGATGTCGAAGCCATAGGCTGCATAGCCCTTGTTTTCGAGCAATGGGAGATAGTCATCGAACGACGGCTCGTTCATTTTCACTTCTTGGCTCTGCCCCGTCATTGCGACGAGGGTGGGCATTTTGGAGAACATGCCGGGCGTGTAGCCACTCGCTTTCCACACGATACGCTGGTCGGGCGACAACAATACATAATAAGGCATGGCAGCTTTGTCGCAGTAGCGGCTTTCGATGCCGCCCTTACGCATCTTGCCCTCACTCCAGTTTTGCCAGACCAGTTTCTTGCTCCACTCGCTCCCCCGCCATGCCAATGGGCTGTCGAGGTTAATGCCCACAATCTCCAATCGTCCGTTCAACGACTCGTAAGCCTGTTTCATTTCTGGCTCTGCCATACGGCATGGAGCGCAGCCGAGACTCCAGAAGTCCAACAGCACATAGCGTCCACGCAGTTCGGAAAGATGGTGGGAGTTACCTTCCATATCGAAGAAATCCGCATCGATGGCTTCCTCGCCCGGTTGCAAGATATGGAGGGGATATACGAGTGAGTGGATATATGCTAAATCACTTTCAAAGCCTTTTGGCGCACGGTTGGCATAGTCTTTTTCAAGTGCTTTCAGCTGCTCTTTATAAGGGAAATTATCCTCGTTCCGGGCGAAAGTGCTCACGCTCGCCAGTTCAGAAAGCGAGGCGGCATCCACGGGCAGGGAGGGCAGAATGTCCATTGTCAGCCTGACTATTTCCATATAGGCACTGTCTTGTTGCTCATACGGGGCTTCGGATAACTCTAATCGCAAATATTCTGCCAGTGCGCCGCGAGTGTGCTCTGCGATGCGGTTGGCTGTGGTTTGTTCAGGGAGTGTACTTTCTACTGTCCATGTAGGATACAGGCAATCCTCGCCCGTCATGCTGACAACAGCATCAGGGGTAATGAATATGCTCTTGCGGAAAGTGGGGCATCCCTCGCCCAAGAAAAGCACACTACACTCCGTGAGTTTTTCCACAGGCAATATGAGTTTGAAACGCCCGTCCATTACAGTGTCGGATGCGGCGTATGTATTATCAATAAATCCTATTGCCACCGTGCCGCCTTTCAATGCAGGAGAATATCCTTTGATGGTGGCTGTCTTTGTCTGCCCAAATGCCGTAAGTGCGACGAGGGCAAGCAATGCGGTAAAAATAGTTCGTTTGTTCATATATATTCTTTTAGCGCAAGTCTTTTTTCAGAATCCTATACACTTTACTGTCTGATGTCATGAGATACAGATGGCTGTCTGTCTGAATCATGTCAATAGATTTATTTGTACGTTGGCTTTGTTCAATGGGAATTTCAGCAACTTTCTTCCACGACTTACCTCTGTTGTATGAGGCGACCACTCTCATCAATCGCCCTATCTCGCCAGATGCGAAAATGATGTTAGGGTTACTCTGGTCGAAGAGGATATTATAGAAATAAGCACGGTTCTTTTCGTCAGACCACACATCCCAAACGATGTTGAAAGTATGCCCATTGTCCTTCGTCATCCCGATGCAGCCTTCACCGCCATATACCCACACGTTAGGGTCGGTCGGGTGGAAAGCCATCTGGTGTATGCAGTTGTCGCCGTGAAATATTCCGTGGATAGACTCCCAAGACTTCCCGTTGTCTCTTGTGATGTAAAGGGCATCTTCGAGAATCCCTGATTCTCCGTGAAACATAAACGTTTCCGTGTCATGGGGAAAATATTCCATGAAGCAGGCAACGGTATTTCCGGCCCAATGTTCTGTTAGGTGCGTCCATGTGGCTCCAAAGTCAGTCGATTTCCATAGGCCATACCAATTCAGCACCAAGATTTCCTTGTCATTGTGTGGATTCTGCACCATTGCATCTATGAAGCTCCAGCAGTCTCCGTACTTGTCATGGTGCATTTTCTCGGGATAAAATTCCTTATATGTCTTGCCGTTGTCATGGGAAATGTATGCATACGGCAATTTGTCCTCAATGCTTTCATTGACGATGATGCAGCCCTTTCGTGCCAGTATTGTCGTTCCGCTTTTGACGAAATCAGCAACAGGAACCCCGTCGAATCCATACGGCTCGGCAATACTGGGAGCATTCATGTCAATGGCGTATAGCCCTATGTTGCTACAGACAATCAACTTATCCCCGTCAATATGCATTTTCTGGAGATTGCATACTGAATATTCCGAACTATATGGAATATCCGCCAGTTTTTCTATTTTCTCGGCAGGGCATAATGTTTTCTCCGATGTGACATCGTCACATGAGGTTAAAATAAGTAGTGCCGCCGTTAGTGCGATGATTCTTGTCATATTTCTATTATAATAGTGCATGTTAAACATTATATAAAAGTTACTTTCTGTTTGCAAATGGAGTCTTACCACACCACCCCTTTCATTGAGATTCCGAGCGTGGCGGGGAGTTTATATGTCTGACCAGTAGCAGAGTTCCTTATATATCCACTGTGAAGATAAGCAGGGAAATGGATGCTGCCCTTGCCGTTTGAACTGACCATAGCCACGCCAACATAATAGCGATGTCCCTTCTTCAGCATGATTTCCTCTTTCACTTCAACTGTATGTTCGGTGAATTGGCTCTTATCTGAAAAATCCATATAGATAGGATTACGTTGTATAGGTGTATATTCTCCACGGCTTATCTCATAGATGATGATGCGAATCGTACAGTTTGTATAGGTACACTCCTCCACCTTGAACTGAAGGTTCTTGATGATGTAGTCCTTTTTGTTGCTGATTACCGGCCCAATCTCATAGACGGTGTGGCTTATATTATTGAATGCCACATCACCAGGCATTTTTACTCCTTTGTGAGAAACCGTCTTTTCTTTCAGTTTCTTGTTGGAAACAAGGAGTGGCGGCAGTTCATAGGCATCTTCCTCCAAATCCACGTTCACGCATCCCGACTTATACGTGTCGAAGGGCACCTCTTGGGGGCGGTAACTGATGTGGCGGAAAACCATTGGGGCAGTATGCCCTTTGGGGACATCCATTTCAAATGCTCCTTCCGCATCAGAGATGGCAAACAAGCTATCTACGTTTATGCTCACATACTCAATGCCCCGGCCATTCGTGTCGCAAACCCTGCCTTTCACCTTGACTTGCGCAGCGGCAACCACAGCATAAACCAAGACAAGCCCTATGACAAATACTCTTTTCGGCATACTACCAAATACCTTGCTATTTTCTGCAAAATTACAATAAATGTCCTGAAATGCATCGGTAACACCCCAAAAAATGCTTGCCGAGACTGAAAGTCTTTACCCGGGTTAAGAAATGAGGGGTGTTTATGTTAATTTCAATAACAATTCCGAATATTTCAGTATTGGAATACCTGCGTGAGAACCGAGGTCGGTAAGGTCTTTGTCGCCACTGACAATATAGTCCACAGGGACACTCTCTGCTATTGACAATAGATAAAGGTCTTTGGGATCGCGAATGTCCGATTTTGCTTCGATGGTGATGTCGGTAAATAAACAGACATCAAAAATCATCTCAAAGAAATAATAGCGGGTTTCGTCAGATATGAGTTTGTCGAATTTCGGACGGGCAATGACTGTGCGGATTTCATCTAACTGTTGTTCGCTCATATAAATCTCCATATCGTGTCGGCACAACAAATCTGCAAGCGACGAGAGCCGCTTGCCTATCATGAACGAAATCCAAAGGTTAGTATCAAACAAAATCTTCATTGTCCGTTTCGCACAGCATCGATTTCTGCTTGAATCTCCTCGTCAGTCATCTGTGGCGTTTGTGGACAGGAATTGATGAAACGCTCGACTGATGTGCGCCGTTTGCGCATCGTCCACCCCATACGGGCAGCCAGTGTCTTGATGAACGCACTATCTTGCGTCGGGATTGACAATACAAAATCTTCCATTGCTTTTCTCCTTTTCTTGTCGTTTGCAAAGTTACGATTATTCACGGAAACCTCCAAATCTTCCGCAACATATTT
>JAFLSG010000051.1 GCA_022511065.1 Prevotella sp. | reverse complement strand
TCGGCGTGGTGGCAGGTATCCTGCCGTGGAACTTCCCGTTCTTCCTCATTGCCCGTAAGGCTGGTGCTGCCCTGATTGCCGGCTGTACCATCGTCATCAAGCCATCGCAGATTACGCCTGAAAACTGCACCACGTTTGCAGAGGTGGTAGCCGAGAGCGGACTGCCCGCAGGCGTCATCAATATCGTGACGGGTCGTGGCTCTGTTATCGGCAACGAGATGGCGGGCAGTCCGAAGATTGACATCGTAAGTGTGACGGGTTCCGTAAGCGCGGGCGAGAGCATCATGAAGGCAGCAGCCAACAACATCACCAAGGTGAGTCTCGAAC
Source organism: Prevotella sp. (assembly GCA_022511065.1). Lineage (GTDB taxonomy): Bacteria > Bacteroidota > Bacteroidia > Bacteroidales > Bacteroidaceae > Prevotella. Next base: position 18,917 of record JAFLSG010000051.1, on the reverse strand, counting down.
TCGGCGGTAAGGCTCCCGCCATCGTGTGCAAGGATGCTGACTTGGAGCGTACCGCCCAGTGGATTGTGGATTCCCGCATCGGCAACAACGGTCAGATTTGCAACAACGCCGAGCGTGTATATGTGCAGAAGGAGGTGAAGGAAGCCTTTACTGAAATACTGGTCAAGAAGATGGCTGCCGTAAAGGTGGGCGACCCCTGCAAGGATGACAGCGTAGATATGGGTCCGTTGGTAGAGGCTCGTGCATTGGAAAGCGTGACGGAGAAGGTGGAGCGTGCCATCAAACAAGGTGCAAAACTGCTCTGCGGCGGTAAGCGCGTCGGCGACAAAGGTTATTTCTATGCTGCTACCGTGCTTGACAACTGCACGCAAGACATGGATATTATCCACGAGGAGACCTTTGGTCCTGTGATTCCTTTGGTGGAATTCGACACCATCGACCAAGCCATTGAGTGGTCAAACGACTGCGAGTATGGTCTTGCTTCCTCCATTTTCACGAAAGACCTCAACGTGGCTGTGAAGGCCTGCCGCGAGTTAGAGTTCGGCGAGACCTACATCAACCGCGAGCACTTCGAGGCCATCCAGGGCTTCCATGCAGGTGTGAAGAAGAGTGGAATCGGCGGTGCCGATGGCAAGCACGGCGTAGAGGAATACCTCGTAACGCACGTTACTTACCTTGACACTTACGAAGACATGTAAGCACTACGCAGCCTGTCGAGCGCCTCACGGAGCACGGCACGCTGCGTTCCCACGTTCATGCGCATAAATCCTTCACCGCCGGGGCCGAACATGGCACCGTCATTCAATGCAAGACGGGCACGGCGGACGAAGAAATCAACAAGTTGCGTATGATCAAACCCAAGCCCCCGACAGTCGAGCCACACAAGGAACGACGCTTGCGGGCGCAGCGGACGGACGGCGGGAAGATGCTCACGGCAATAGCTCTCCACGAAACGGATGTTTTCCTCCACATAGCCGAGCATCTCCCGCCGCCACTCTTCTCCCTCACGGAATGCCGCAATGGTGGCAATGGGTGAGAAGATTGTCGGCTCGTTCAGCTCGTTGGCGGACAGCCATTCATAGAACGGTTGGCGCAGTTCAGCGTTGGGAATGATGGCATAGGAGGACACAATACCCGCGATGTTGAATGTCTTTGACGGCGCGCCAAACGTGATGCTGCATTGCGCAGCCTCCTCTGATACGGAGGCAAAAGGCACGTGGCGATTGCCAAACAGCGCCATATCCGAATGTATCTCATCGGAAATGACGAGGATATGCCGCTCATAGCAAAAATGCGCCAAGCGGCGAAGCGTATCTGCCGACCAGACAATGCCCGCAGGATTGTGGGGATTGCTGAGTATCAAGAGGCGCGGACGCTTGTCTTCCTCACCGGGAGGGCAGTCGCAAAGGGATTCCAATTGCTCAAAGTCCATCTCATAACCGCCATCGGGCAGCGGCCTCAACGGATTCCATACAACCTCACGGCCATTGCCTTGAGGCGTGATGCGGAAAGGATGATAGACGGGCGGCTGAACGATAACCTTATCACCGGGCTTGGTGAAGAAATTGACCACCAAGCCGATGCCCTTCACAATTCCGGGAATATAGGTGAGCCATTCGCGCTGCACGTTCCACTCATGGTGTGACGCAATCCATTCAATCACCGTCGGCCACAACTCGGGCGGCTCTACGGTGTAGCCAAACAGCGAGTGTTCAAGGCGCTTTTTCAGTGCGTCAGTAATGAACGGCGGCGTCTCGAAGTCCATGTCTGCCACCCAAAGGGGCAGCAAGTCTGCGTCGCCATAACGCTCCTCCAACACGCAATGCTTCAAGTCACCAGAGCCACTTCTATCTACGGGCTTGTCAAAATCATACTTCCTTGTCATGCCAATGCTTGTTTTATATCCTCAAAAATATCATCGACGGCCTCCAAGCCGACGGAGATGCGTATCGTTGTCTGATGCACATCCATTTCGGGCAGCGCCTCGGGAGGGAAGTTCCCGAAAATAGTGCTTGCAGGATGGATGGCGAGTGTGCGACTATCGAAAAGATTGGTCGCGCGGTGAATGAGTTTCAGTCGGTTGATAAATGCAAAGCAATCCTCACGCGAGGCAAGGTCAATGGTAAGCATCGCACCCGCTGTCTCACCAAACTGGCGGCGTGCTATCGCATGATAGGGATTGTCTTCCAATCCCACATAATTCACTTTCACAATGCCGGGCAAGCTGCGCAGTCGGCGGGCGAGTTCAAGCGCGTTGGCGGCCTGCACGTGATAGCGGGCATCAAGCGTCTCCAATCCCAAGGTCTGCATATAGGCAGCATGGGGTGTCATGTAGGCTCCCAAGTTGAAAAGCAGTTCAAACTTGACGCGCTCCGTGAAGCCCTCAACTCCATAGTCTATGATAAGACCGCCAAGTGAAGTCCCTCCGCCAGACAGATACTTGGTGCTCGACACCACCTCAACATCTACCCCCAAGCTTTTCATATCCGTCTCGGTAAACGGAATCATCGTGGTGTCGGCTATGAGGGGCACGCCTTTGCGATGAGCTATTTCCGAGAGCGCCTGCAAATCAACAACCTCCAACTGCGGGTTGGTCATGATTTCAAGGTAGATGCAGCAAGTATTCTCATCCACCGCAGCCTCTACCTCCTGAAGATTCAGCAAGTCGCATAGCCGTGGCGTCACGCCGAAGCGCCTCAAAGTGGAATTTACCAATCCGAGCGTATTGCCGAACAAATGGCGGGAGGTCACGATATTGCTGCCTGCCGATGCTACCGCTATCAACGCATGACTGATGGCAGCCATGCCGGAGTTAAGCGCGGTGACACTCACGGCACCCGTCAGCGCTTGCACCCGCCGCTCCAACTGCGTCACCGTCGGGTTCTCCACGCGCCCATAGTCTGGTGCATCAATACGGTTGCAAAATGCATCGCTCATCGTCTGAGCGTCATCAAATTCAAAAGCCACGTTATGATACACCGGCACGGCGAGCGCATCGTAAGCGTCCCGCCGTGCGTATGGAGTATGAATGGCCTGTGTTTGTTTCTTCATGTTAGCCTAAAACTTAATTTTATACCCCGCCCCTATCAAATGCCTGTTGGGCTCAAAGTCATCGTCATCATTGCGCACATCCTGATATTGATAGAAGATACCGAGTGAATGATGCTTGACCACCTTCCAGTCAAGCCCTGCCGTATAGCGGGTTTTCTGGATACTCCACGCATTGAAAAACTCCACATTTGCATAGGGAGAAAGCGGACATTTCTTCTTATCATACTCTATCTGCAAACGGCTGCGGAGCACATTCTTACCCTTTCCGCTATAAGTATGCTCTTTACCATCATATTCCCCCTTGAGGAAGCTCCAACGCTCACTCACTGTATGCTCTGGACGGTAGGTGTATTGCCAACGCTCACGGAGCGAGAACTTGAAGTGCCCGAACTTGCGACTGCCTGTCACCGACACGTTGAAACGATGGCGAGCCCCCCAATAGCGGGCGCGTTTCTTCGGGTCGCCTTCATCAACGTCACCGTCAAGCACCGCATCATCATGGGCATCATAGTAGGAAATGCGCTCGTTGTTGTCGTAAAGGAAAGTATATCCCGCTGCAACCTTCAACCATTTTGCTAACTTATAATCCACGCCAAGGCCCATACTCCATCGGTCGTTCGTCTGTGCATTATCGCGAGTACGCAGTTCACCCTCGAGCTCAACCGACAATTTCTTGGTGATGTCTTTCTCTGCACTAAGCGAGAAGTCAAAACCGAAGTCGTCACTTTGGGCGAAAGCCATTGCCGGAAGAAAGGCAAGCAAAAGAATCACTATCTTTTTCATCACGAAAGGCTTATCTTTACAAATCATATTCAGAACTCCGAAAGGCGGCTTTTGGTGAGTTTGATCTCCTTATCCACGCTGCCAGAACTGTCGCCGTCGTAATGCACCTTCAGCATTGCCATATCCCGGAGGAAATCCACTGCGCCAACTTCCACTTTCTCGACCTTCAGACCGAGGCGTTTCTCAAGGTCGGCAATCAGTTCCTCACGGCGTTCCGGCACAATCAAATCGATGCGGTCATACTGCACAAGCTTCGAGGGATGGGTCTTCAACAGCCGCTCACAGAGCCATACGGCGAGGACAATCACCAAGTTGGTGACCACAACCTCGCAGAGCGACACGCCCACGGCAACAGCATTCACCACGGCAAGGGCGATAATCACGAAGAGATAGGTCATCTCACGTACAGGCATCGCGTCCGTTCGATAGCGCATAATCGAGAAAATGCCAAATAGACCAATGCCGACACCCATCGAGGTTTTACCCTTCATGTCCTCCAACACGAAAATCATAAAGAAGACAATAAAGAAGATGGCAATGGGAATCAACATAAACGTGAAATAGAAATCACGCCGCTTGCTCTTGGCATAGTAGAGGCGGTCGATGATAATCCAAGTGACTAATACGCTGATTGTCAGGCGGACGAGCATCATCAGGTAGCCATTTGTAAAGGTGAATAATTCCATGTCTTGAATGTTTAATCGTTGGTGTTTAATATCTTTTCTATGCTCCGCAGCCGGGGCTTGATGAGATTACGGCGCAAGTCGGCATCCGTAAGGGCGGAACCGACACAGTATTTCGAGAATCCATGGGGATGAATGCGCAGGTCGAGCAACCTGCCAAGAATGGGCGAAGGCCGATTGCCGTCGCGCTTCAGTTCGATGACGACAAGCTGTCCCATATCGCGATGCGCATCATTGCCGATGTTATGAAAGCGCAGATTGAGGTCAATGGTGAGCCGCTCGGTCTTTGCGCGGTTCACGAGCGTGATACGGTCAAAGCGGTTTTCCAACTGCTCCGAAAGACTCTCCGGGGCATAGCGCAGATGGGTGAGGATGAACTCTTCGTAGTTTTTGAAATCACCATCTTGCTGTCCGAAGCGGATATCGTAGCGGGGATGGAGCGGGTCGAAGCCCTGCATCGCCGTACGTTTCTTCTTTGTCCGTCCGTGATTGTTCTTCGTCTTTACCTCAAGGAAACTCAAACCGGCATCCACATAAGAGCGAATGCGTATTTTCTGACGGCAGAGATGCCCCACTTCGTGGCGCACATACATCGCCCTATCGCACGTATCGAAATAAACAGTATAATAGGGAGCGATACGCCCGCCGCCCGTTTCTTGCACGTAATAGTCGCTCCTAGCAGCCTCTAACAGTCGCCGCAACACGGGCATCGTCGTCACGAACTTCGTGTCGATGCGATTCATCAGACGGATGCCTTTCATCTCGTCTAATGTGATGGGCGTGTATTGGCTCAGTATTTCAGTCATTTCACTTGATGTCAAGCTCCACAGGACAATGGTCGCTGCCGAGGATTTCTGCATGAATCAGTGCATCTTCCATACGCTCGCGCAGACGGTCGGAGATGACAAAATAGTCAATGCGCCACCCCGCATTCTTTTGCCGCGCCTGAAAGCGGTACGACCACCACGAATATTTTACCTCGTCAGGATATTTGCAACGGAAGGAATCGGTGAAACCGCTGCTTAACAAAGCCGAGAATTTCTCGCGTTCCTCGTCGGTAAAGCCCGCATTACGACGATTGCTCTTGGGATTTTTCAGGTCAATCTCTTCGTGCGCCACGTTGAGATCCCCGCAGAGTATGACCGGTTTCTGCTCATCGAGCGACTTCAGATAAGCCTGAAAGTCCGTCTCCCACTGCATCCGATAGTCCAAGCGGCGCAGCCCGTCTTGAGAGTTCGGCGTGTAGCAAGTCACGAGGAAGAAGTCGCTCATCTCCAAGGTGATGACGCGCCCCTCATGGTCATGCTCCTCAATACCGATACCATACTTGACGGAAAGCGGCTCATGGCGGGCGAATATCGCCGTGCCTGAATAGCCTTTCTTCTCGGCATAGTTCCAATACGACCGATACCCTTCAAAAGCAAGGTCGAGTTGCCCCTCCTGCATCTTCGTCTCTTGCAGGCAGAAGAAGTCCGCATCAAGCTGCTTGAATACATCACTAAATCCCTTGCCTTCGCACGCACGAAGCCCGTTCACGTTCCAACTGACAAATCTCATATAATAGTCTTCTTTAGTGGGGCAAAGGTAATCAAAAATCCCGAAATGCCACAAGAAATCCGCAAAGAATTTGCGCGGAAGGCTGTATGGCAGAGGCTGCGCACAGGGGTGAAAAAGGATGGAGGCTGAATTCACATCGTTTGAAGCCTCCAAACGCATCGAATTCAGCCTTCAAACGACCCGTTTGGAGGCTCCTTTCAAAACCCCACCAAATCTTCACCTCATCAAATCAATTTTTCGCCTTTCTCGCACCATGCGACAAGGCATAAAAAAGCGAGGCACATCGGAATGTACCTCGCTCTCATATCCTTACAAAAATGTATTATCAAAGGATTCGCAACGATGGCGGATTCATCAGAACTTCGCCATCTTGATAGCTACCACGGCGCACTCGCAGCCTTTGTTTCCCAACTTACCGCCAGCGCGATCCTTCGCCTGTTCAAGGTCGTTGGTGGTCAGCAGACCGAACACTACGGGGATCCTGCTCGTGGCGTTCAGGCGGGCGATGCCCTCGGTGACACCTTGGCAGATATAGTCGAAATGCGGAGTCTCGCCACGGATGACGCTGCCGAGGATGATGACGGCATCGTAACCATCGTTGAGCGTCATCTGATGCGCACCGTAAATCAGCTCGAAAGAACCCGGAACGGTCTTTACGTGGATGTTCTCCGGCAGCGTACCGTGCTGTTTAAGCGTGGAGACGCAGCCGTCGAGCAGCGCACCAGTGATTTCGGGATTCCACTCCGCCACGACCACGCCGAATATCATATTCGACGCATCGGGCACGGCAGCAAAGTCGTAATCGCTGAGATTGTGGAGGGAAGTTGCCATTTACTTAGCGGTAACGCGTTCGATATACTTGTCGATGGTCTGATACTGCATCGAGTTGTAATATTTCTCCTTCACCTGCTTGTAGAGCTTCAGTGCCTCGTCTGCCTTGCCCTGGCTCTCCAGAATCTCACCTGCCTGGATGAGGAACGTGGGCGAAAGACTGTTGTTGTCAGCCTTCTCTGCAGCCTTCTTCAGCTGTGAAACGGCCTTGTCAAGCTGATTGAGGTGTGCGTATGCATTACCCAGAGCCCCCAGAGCCGCGGGAGAAACCATCTGGTCGTCAGCACCGTCGAACTTCTCGAGATACTTCACGGCATCCTCCCACTTGTCGAGCTTGGCATAGCAGAGACCTGCATAGAGGTTGGCAAGATTGCCCGCATCAGTGCCGCTGAACTCGTCGGCGAGTTTCACGAAGCCCTTAACACCGAGGCTGTCGCCATCGAGTGCCTTCTGGAACTCATTAGCTGCGAAAAGATCCTGCGCCTTTGCGATGGCGGTGCTTGCCTTCTGCTCTTTGGGTTCAGAAACGTAAGTCTTGTAAAGCACAACGCCTACGATGATGACTACAAGTGCCACCACCGCCGCGATAATTGCCTTCTTGTACTTCAGGAAGAAGGCCTCACTCTTGTTCAGGCTTTCCTCCATCGTGGGAGCAGCCTGCTGCTGATTGTTTGTATTTGCCATTATGATATGATTTTTAATTCCGTATAAATCGCGTGCAAAGGTACTGCTAAAAATTAAGAATTAAGAAATAAGGATTAAGAATTTTCGGTTATTAACTATTTTTTGAGGCACTATCACCACATATATGACCGAAAAGCCGTAACTTTGCATCAAATTCGCACAGATGATTCTGCAAAGACTGTCACTCATCAACTATAAGAACATCCCTGCCGCCGAACTGGAGTTCTCGCCGAAGATAAACTGTTTTATCGGTCGGAACGGCGTGGGCAAGACGAATGTATTGGATGCCATCTACTTCCTTTCGTTCTGCCATTCCGCCAACAATCCGAACGACTCGCAGGTGATACGCCACGGACAAGACTTCTTCGTGCTTGAAGGCACGTATTCCGACGACTTGAGCATCTACTGCGGCATGAAGCGGGGCACGAAGAAGCACTTCAAGCGCAACAAGAAGGAGTACAAACGATTGTCGGAGCATATCGGACTGATACCCGTCGTGGTGGTCGCTCCCTCGGACACCCTACTGATTGAGGGAGGCAGCGAGGAGCGGCGCAGACTGATGGACATGGTCATCTCACAGTATGAGCGGGGCTATATCGAATCGATGAACCGCTACAACAAGGCGCTGCAACAGCGCAATGCCATGCTAAAGGCAGAGGAAGAGCCTGACGCAGAGGTGCTTGCCCTGTTCGAGGAGCAGATGGCAGCAGAGGGAGAGAATATCTATCGCCACCGCAAGGCATTTGTGGAGGAGCTTGTGCCCATCTTCCAACGCATCTACGAGACGATTTCGGGAAACCGCGAACAAGTGTCGCTCAACTACATATCGCACTGTCAGCGAGGGCCATTGTTGGAGGTCATTCAGCGCGACAGGCACAAAGACCGTGCCGTGGGCTACTCGCTGCACGGCGTTCATCGCGACGACTTGGAGATTATGTTAGAGGGACACCAGATGAAGCGCGAGGGCAGTCAGGGGCAGAACAAGACCTTTGTCATCGCCCTGAAATTGGCGCAGTTCGACTTTCTCAAGCGTACCAATTCCCAGACCACGCCCTTATTGCTGCTCGACGACATCTTTGACAAGTTGGACGCGGGGCGCGTGGAGCAGATTGTGAAACTCGTGGCGGGTGATGACTACGGCCAAATCTTCATTACTGACACCAACCGCGACCACCTCGACCAGATTCTTTCCGCCTCGTCGCACGATTACAAGATTTTCCATGTGGAAGGGGGAAACATAGAATAGCATGTTCAGAAGAGACGTACAAAATCTGAAAGACCTGATTCTGCGCAACTTACGGGCACAGGGATTAGAGACACCGCTACTGCAAAAGCGACTCGTGGATTCGTGGCAGACGGTGGCAGGCGAGGTGATTACCCGCTACACGCAGAATCTATATATCCGCAATCAGACACTGTATGTGCATCTGACAAATCCCGCTTTGCGTGCCGACCTGTCGATGCAGCGGCAGGAATTTGTAAGAAAGTTGAATGAACACGTGGGCAGTCAGGTGATTGCCGACATCCGTTTCAACTGAAAACGACCTCGTCCATCAGTACATCGTGCGCATCGTGCGGCACATCCTCTACCAATTGGAAGGGGAAGCAGACACCAATCTTCACATCAATCCTTATGCCTGCGACCTCCGTATGCTTTTCGGAAACGGCGGAAAGGAAACGGTCGTAATAGCCTCGCCCCCTGCCCAAGCGATGCCCTTGCCTGTCGAAAGCGACACCGGGAATCAAGGCGACATCTATATGGCAGTCGGAAACAGGCTCACCAACAGGCTCCATAATGTGGAAAGCCCCCTCCCGCAAGTCGCAACAGCCCGTATAGCGGCGCAGTTCCATCCCGGTTTCACTCGTAACCTTTGGCAGAAGGACGGTCTTACCCGCTGCCACAAGCCTGTCGAGCAAATGATGCGTACACACCTCATCGGGCAGCGAATAGTAGGCAAGGACTGTCTGCGCATCGGCAAGCCGCCGCTCCAAACTATCCGTAACGGCAAGCGACAGCTCATCCAACGCTTGTCGGGTGAGCTGTCGCTTTAATTGGGAAATATGCTTCCGCAGACTATCCTTATTCATTTGCCGCTTCACTATCGGGGCGTTGAGGGAAAGCCTTGCCCTCACGGAAGAGACGCTTCGCCTCTATCACGGCGGGATCGTCTTCGTTAAGATATTCCGTCCATGCCTGTTCATCAAGGATATTGTAGATGATACGGCTGTTCACATAGCGCTCCAACAACTTGTAAGACTTCTGAATCATCAGGTTGCGGCGCTTCAATCCGTTCATCTCGGCAAACGCAGCGAACTTCTCCACGGTGTTCTGCTTCTTCAAATAGTTTGCCATTTCCTTCACATCCTTGATGCTGCTCAACTTGGAGCGGTTTGCATCGGTATAGTTAAAGGCAAACTGCAAGATGAGTCCCGTCATTGCAGCCTCTTTATAATAAGAGGTAATGCCAACGGTATCTTCTGGGACAAAGATGTCGGGCGTGATGCCACCACCACCATAGACGATGCGCCCATTGTTGGTGCGATACTCGGGACCTGTGTGCTTGATGCTGTCTGACGAGAAGAATTCACCATGCTGATAGCGGCTGAGCAAATCCTCTTCGTAATCCTTATCCGCACCATTGGAGTAGGGTTTCTGAATGCAACGACCTGACGGCGTGTAATAACGCGCGGTGGTAAGGCGAATCATCGAGTGGTCTGCGAACTCCATAGGGGTCTGCACCAAGCCTTTACCAAAGGAGCGGCGACCAACAACCGTACCCCTGTCATTGTCTTGAATGGCACCCGCCAGAATCTCGGAAGCCGAGGCAGAGGCTTCATCAACAAGCACGACTAACGGGATTTGCTGATAAGAGCCACGCCCGTCTGCCCGGTAGTCACGGCGCGGGAAACTGCGACCCTGCACATAGACAATCAGCCTTCCCTTGGCAAGAAACTCATTGGCAATCTGCACGGCAGACTCCAAGTAGCCGCCCGTATTGCCCCGCAGGTCAATAATCAAGTTAGAAAATCCCTGCTGCGATAGTTTTGCCAACGCAATCAGCAGTTCGGGATAAGTGTTTTCGCCGAAGTTACGAATCTTGATGTAGCCCGTGTTTTCGTCAAGCACATAGCTTGCCGTCACGCTCTTCGTGGGAATTTCGCCGCGCGTAACGGTAAAGTGGCGGATGTTCTTCTCCCCATAGCGGATGATACCCAGCTTCACCTTGGTGTCCATCGGGCCTTTCAGCCGATGCATCGCCTCCTCGTTGGTGACTATCTTTCCCACGAAAGCGGAATCGTCTATCTCCACAATCTTATCACCCGCCAAGATACCGGCACGCTCCGCTGGGCCGTTGCCAATCACATTCTGTATCCGGATGGTGTCTTGACGGATGACGAATTCAATGCCGACTCCCGAGAAAGAACCCCGCAAATCGTCGTTGGCAATCTGCACATCGCGCGCTCCGATATAGACGGAATGTGGGTCAAGCTCTGCGAGAATCTGCGGCATGGCCTTCTCCACGAGGTCGTTGATATCCACCGTGTCCACATATTGGTCGTCAATAATGTGGAGCAGGTTGTTGAGTTTGTTGCTGCTCGAGTTGATAATGCTCAGCCGATTGCCGGAGAAATGGTTGGCATAGAACGTGCCGACGAACACTCCGAGGACGAGGCACAAACCCATCCACAACGGTATAAAACGATTATTTCTATTCTGGCTCATGTTTATGTTACGATTTCGTTTGTCACTTTGTCTCATCTTCCAACAGCACTACCTCGATGCCCGCCTTGCGGAGCAAATCGACACCGTCGGTCAGCCGATACTTTTCCCCATAGACCACGCGCTTGATGCCTGCCTGAATAATCAGCTTGGCACACTCGATGCAGGGCGAGGCGGTGATGTAGATGGTAGCGCCGTCGCTGTTGTTCGAACTGCGCGCCAACTTCGTGATAGCGTTTGCCTCGGCGTGGAGTACATACGGCTTCGTCACATTGTCATCGTCCTCACAGACATTCTCAAATCCGCTCGGCGTGCCGTTATAGCCGTCGCTGATAATCATCTTATCCTTCACGACAAGCGCCCCTACTTGCCTGCGCTGGCAATAGGAGTTCTCCGCCCATATCCTCGCCATGCGAAGATAGCGCAGGTCGAGCTTATTTTGCTTTTCTCCTACTGATTCCATTTCTCTTTAGCAATGCATCAATGGTCGGTTCGCTACCCCTGAAACGCTTGTATAAGGTCATCGGATTCTCCGTTCCGCCCTTAGAAAGGATGTTGTCACGGAAGCTCTGTGCCGTCTTCTGATTGAAGATGCCATGCTTCTTGAACATGCTGAAGGCATCAGCATCAAGCACTTCCGCCCACTTATAACTGTAATAACCAGCGGCATAGCCCCCGGACATGATGTGTGAGAACTGCGCAGTCATACAGGTATCAGCCAACTGCTCCGTTACCATCGCTTTCGCCCACGCTTTCTTCTCAAACGGAATAATCTCCTCGATAAACTCCTCCTTGGTGGTGTAATATGCCAAGTCAAGCAGTCCGAAACTTACCTGCCGCATGCAGCCATAGGCAATGTTGAAGTTACGGCTCTTCACGATGCGGTCTATCAGGTCGTCGGGAATCGGATCGCCCGTCTGATAATGGAAGGCAAACGTGCGGAGGAACTCTTTTTCCACGGAGAAATTCTCCATGAATTGAGAGGGCAGCTCCACGAAATCCCACCATACATTAGTACCCGAAAGGCTCTCAAAACGGGTGTTTGCAAAGATGCCGTGCAGCGAATGGCCAAACTCATGGAGGAATGTCTCCACCTCGCCCAAAGTCAGGAGCGCAGGCTTTTCCGCCGTCGGCTTCGTCAGATTCATCACCACACTAACGTGCGGACGGTGATTCTCACCCTTGCGGTCAATCCATTGCCCTTGGTATTCGGTCATCCATGCCCCACCCTGCTTTCCTTTGCGAGGATGGAAGTCGGCATAGAACACGGCGAGATAAGAGCCGTCCTTGTCATATACCTCGTATGCTTTCACATCCGGGTGATAGACAGGAATGTCCTTGTTCTCCTGGAACGTGATACCATACAGGCGGTTGGCAAGCCCGAACACGCCGTCAATCACTTTCGACAACTCAAAATAGGGGCGCAGCATCTCCGCGTCGATGTTGTATTTCTCCAACTGAAGCTTGTGGGAATAGAAACTGAAGTCCCAGTTTTCCAACTTGAAAACCTTGCCTTCCATCTTACGGGCATGCTTCTCAATCGCGGCAACCTCCTTCACCGCCGTCGGCTTGTAGGCTTCAATCAGTTCGTTCAATAGTTTATACACATTGCGAACGCTGCCCGCCATGCGGTGCTTCATCACATAATCGGCGTAGGTCTTGTGCCCCAACAGCTGCGCAAGTTCGCGACGCAGGTTCACAAGGCGCTTGCAGATTTCAAGATTGTTCCACTCATTGTCGTGCGTACACTCCGTATTCTTCGCCATATATAGTTGGCGACGGAGGTCGCGCTGCGTGCTGTAAGTCATGAAAGGACTGTACGAAGGAGAGTCAAGCGTGAAGAGCCAGCCCTCTTTCCCTTCTTCTTGGGCAGCCTGCACAGCAGCCTCGCGTGCCGTTTCGGGCAGTCCGTCGAGTTGTGCCTCGTCAGTAATATGGAGCGAAAAAGACTTGTTTTCCTTCAACAAGTTCTGCGAGAATTGCAGGCTCAGCATGGAAGCCTCCTCGGTCAGTTGGCGAAGCCGCTCCTTCCCCTCGGCATCCAACAACGCACCGCTACGCACAAATCCCTCGTAGCAGTCATCGAGCAGCATCTTCTCCTCGGGCGTCAGCTTCCGATGATGGCGGTGAACGTACTTGATTCGCTCAAACAAACGCTCGTTCAACTGAATATCGTTGGCATGTTTGGTGAGGATGGGGCTCATCTTCTGAGCCAGTTCATCCATCTCATCATTGGTCTCGGAAGAGAGCAGATTGTAGAAAACCGAGGACACACGACTGAGCAAATCATAATAACCCTCGTCGTCTTTCTCGTCATCAACGTTGATAATCGTGTTGTCGAAAGTAGGCTTTTCCGGATTATTGATAATCTTGTCTATCTGTTCTTTCTCCCTGCGCATTCCCTCCATAAACGCCTCTTCATAATCCTCCATGCGGATTTGGTCGAAAGGCGCGGTTTCGTGAGGTGTGTCATACTTCACGAAAAACGGGTTTTGTCTCTTGCTCTCGCTCATAACCATACATGCTTTATCGGCTTGCAAAATTACAATAAAAAATTCTATTGCGGAGCGTGGCAAGCATTAAAAAAACTGAAAAGGGAAATCCAATGAGTATCAGAGGGGTGACATCAGCAGTTGTTCCATGCGGGGAATCTCGATTCTACCCCTGTGGAGCGTCAGCAATCCCTTGTCTTGCAACTTGTTCAGCGCCCTGCTCACGTCAAGGCGACTATCGTTCACTTCATCAGCAAGACGGGTCATGAGAATGTAAAAAGTCTTTGCCCCGGCGGGATGGATGCAGTGCTGCGCAAAGAATCGGATGATGCGCTCCGTCAATGACTGCGGACATTTGCGCCATGACTGCCGCGTAAGTTTCTGTATCTGCGTGGCATAGATATTCACAAAGTTCAGACGGAACACCAGGAAATCCTCTAAAAGGCGCACGATTTCCTCCTTGTCAATGGTGAGGAGGTTCGTGTCGGTAGAGGCAACCACCTCATGCGTATAACGCTGATGATAGCCGAATGCCGCTTCGGGCTGAAACATATAAGGGGCAGACATTCGTTCCGTCACGCGGTAGGCACGGTCATCCGCAAACGTATCTACCGTTACAGAGCCGTTGGTCAGGAGCATGAGGCGTGAACACGGTTCGCCTTCCTTTACCACAGGTTTCCCTGCCGGTATCTTCACAAAGCCAAAACGGATATGACCTGCGACAATCTCCAAGTCATCCCGGCTCATGCCTTGGAACAAAGGGAACTGGAGCAGTTGGTCATATATCTGCAATATAGCCATCGCTCACTCTTCGATTTTGTCGCGCAGGGAGGGCGAGAACCAGACAGCGTTTTTGCCTTGTTCATCATTGTAAATCAGATAGGCCATCAGTTCGGGGTGGCGCTCCAACACTTTCTGGGCGCGCTCTAATCCCATGACCATGAATGCAGTAGCATAAGCATCCGCTACCGCGCAACTCTTTGCCAAGACGGTGGCTGAAAGGATGTTGTGCTGAACGGGATAGCCGGTCTTCGGGTCGATGGTATGCGCAAATTTCCTGCCGTTCTTATAATAGAAGTTGCGGTAGTTCCCACTCGTGGCCATTGCCTTGTCCGTTACGTTGAGCACGGTCTGCAACTCATGGCTTACGCTGAGCGAGTCATCGGTGGGCTTCGTCACGCCGATTCGCCACGGCAAGCGCTCTGGATTAACACCGCTCGTCACAATCTCTCCACCAATCTCCACCATGAAGTTTTTTACACCTTTGTTGCGCAACAGCTTGGCAATGACATCACTGCCATAGCCTTTCGCAATGGCGGAGCAGTCGAGCATGATGCGGCTATCCTGCTTCCGTACTTTACCGTCAGTCAAAGATACCTTACGATAACCGACAATCTGCAGAAGACTATCGACTTGGACATTGGTTGGTTGCGTGCTGTTCTTGAAACCGAATCCCCACGCGTTCACGAGAGGAGCCACGGTGATGTCAAATGCTCCATCGGTCTCTTCGGAAATCTGCATCGCTAATTTGAACACATCAAGAAACAGTGCATCGGGCGTAACATCCTGATTCTGATTGATGGCGGTAATGACTGATGCCTCATTGAAAGGCGACAACGAGCGGTCTATCTTCATCAATTCTTCCCGAATGCTTTGACTAAGATCAGAGTCGCATTGATAGGTAATATTGTAAGTTGTGCCGAATATGAAGTCTGAGGTTTTCTGATAGGGCATGGATTGCTGCTGTCGGACAATCAGTATCGTCCCCACAATAAGCACCACAAGAAAGGGCAACTGCCAGATTAGCTTCTTATCCTTCATGTTCTTTCCCGCCATACTCAGATATCAACAATGACATTGAACGTGCCGCCCAGCCTTGTATCTCCGTAGATGCCATAGCCGGGCACATACCAAGTCTTACCAGCATCTCCTTCGGAGTGGGACAATCGCCGCTTGTATCGCACGCTCCAACCCAAATGCAGCGGGCCGAAAATCTTTGCATCCACGCCTATCACCGCCTCCAACCAGTGATGATTGCACGAAACTCCTTGAATATCAAAGTCGGTATCCCATCCCCATACGGGGTCAGCGAAAGTCGGACGGGACATATCCACCTTGTAGGATGTGAAGGCATAGCGAAGCCCTCCATACAGGCGGTTGGGCGCATGCTTGTCTTTCAACAGATTCCTATCCACACCAATACGAAAATAGGGGGCGGATGTGCTGTAATGAATTTGTGTCACTTCGTCGTCATGATTGGCCTTTCCCAAACCAATCTCCACAATCGGAAACCACTCGTCATGCAGGTTGATGCGAAGCGCACCCTCGTATTGTCCGTTGTCAGAAAACTGCATCAGCCCCGCTCCCACCAAGTCAAACGAAACGGCAAAACCACGGAAAAGCGGGATGGAGTCTTTCTGCAAGGAGAAAAACTTCATCTGCGCCTGTATGCTGACACTCGCCATCAGCAGAAACAGGAAACTAATCAAACGTCTTGAAATAGATTCGGAAATTGACAGTTTCGGCATCATAAGTTACTGATGGGTTATTAATGACGATGGAGTCTATACCATTGTTCGTATAACGCAGGTCTTTGATTTCGTGAAAGAAAGAGACATTGCAGTCCACGGATTCAAAATGGGGGATGTCTTCTTTCTGAATCCACACCGTGTCCACGGCCTTTACCCCAAAGTTAGACAAGGAAAAGCAAAGCACATCCTCCGGGTGAGAGTAACTGACGGGCAGACTAAACGCACTCATGTCAATACCTCGGTTGAGCAATATCGTGTCACTTCCATCGCTACGTTGCGTGGTAACAGTCAGCGAATCGGTCAGTTTCCACTCCGAACCGTCGGCATTGCATATATTGTACTGCATTGCCACGATATTGTTCACGGGGCAGTCGATGGAAGAACAGGCGACGAGAAGCCCCGCAAAGAGCAGATAAAACAACCGCCTCATATCACCTCCTCAATTTGATAATCGTTGCGCCCCATTGACGAACGACTAATAAGGTCGCCCAAGAATCCGGTCAGGAAAAGCTGCGTACCGATGACCATCATCGTCAGTGCTATATAAAAGAAAGGTGTATCTGTCACCAGTCGCTGCGGAACATGATTAATCAAGCACCAGAGTTTGTCGGCACCGATGCAGAAAGCCGAAACAAAACCAATGAAGAACATCACAGAACCGAGGAAGCCGAACACGTGCATCGGTTTCTTTCCGAACGTGCTCAGAAACCAAAGCGTCAGCAAATCAAGGTAGCCATTGACAAAGCGATTCAGTCCCATAAACTTCGATGAACCGTACTTGCGTGCCTGATGCTGAACCACTTTCTCGCCAATCTTGCTGAAACCCGCATTCTTTGCCAAATAAGGAATATAGCGGTGCATCTCGCCATAGACCTCGATATTCTTTACCACCGCCTTGCGATATGCTTTCAATCCACAATTAAAGTCGTGCAGATTCTTGATGCCGCTAATCTTCCGTGCCGTTGCATTAAACAGTTTTGTGGGTAAAGTCTTCGACAGCGGGTCATAGCGTTTCTGCTTGTAACCGCTGACCAAATCGTAGCCATCCTCCTTTATCATCCGATACAGTTCCGGGATTTCATCGGGAGAATCCTGCAGGTCTGCATCCATCGTAATGACCACATCGCCCTGCGCCTGTTCAAATCCACAATAAAGCGCCGGACTTTTTCCATAGTTACGACGGAACTTGATACCTTTCACGTGCTCCGACTTGCGGCTCAATTCGGTAATGACATTCCACGATTCATCAGTAGAGCCATCATTCACGAATATGACCTCAAACGAAAAGCCATGCTCTTTCATGACCCGCTCTATCCAGCCATAAAGTTCGGGCAGCGACTCCGCCTCATTATATAAAGGTACAACAACTGATATATCCATTTTCATGCACTTATTTTTTCCTTTCTCCTACCCCACAGTCCAATGGGAATGCCTAAAAGGAATCCTAACATTATATTGACTGTCAGCATATTCAGGGCGTAGTCTATCGGTCGTATGGAAGCCATTTCCGCCAGACTTTCATCCATCGCCTTCTCCATGCCATATTGCTGCAGTAATTGTTTATTCTCCTCGGAAGCTAACATTTTCGTAAAAGCTCCTAACAGATACCCATTATCCACATAGGCAAAGTATAGGAACTGCACCACGGCCAGCAACACACCACCATAGAAAAACACTAAAATCACATAGAGATAACTACGACTGAAAGATATCATTCCCTCCCTTCCTTCTTCGCGGAATCTGCCCAATCGACTTGCCACAAAGAAAGGAGTCAGCACGGCCAAAAGCACAGCAGTCAGTCCCATCAACTGATTGGTCATCCCCAAGATATAACAAGCAAAGCTCGCTGCCCACAGCAGGGAAAGGAAGAACCCGTCCTGCCGCGCATAAGCCTTCAACTGTATGTATTCTGGTGCTGTCATCAGCTCTTAAAACATTGGTATCGATTGCAAAATTACGCATTTTCCGTAACATAACGGATGCAGCGTAACAAAAAATCGTTAAAATCCGAAAAATCTTCCCCCTTCCATTCTTCATTCTTATTTTTTAGCAGTACCTTTGCACCCGCTTAACACGGGCAAGTCCTGTACGGCCAGCTCCCTTTGAATCCCCCAGGGTGGGAACGCAGCAAGGGTATTAGGTTGTAGCGGCGCGATGCTGGTAGCTTGCCCACCTGCCTCTTTAGCTCAGTTGGCCAGAGCACGTGATTTGTAATCTCGGGGTCGTTGGTTCGAATCCGACAAGAGGCTCGAAAGCGGGAGTTCCTCCATGAGGAGTTCCCGCTTTTCTTTTGTACCTCTTCGGTCAGGCAGCACAACCCATAAGAAGGAAAGAGATTGCAGTCCCCCCACAACAAGCAAACAATCCTGCGAAGGAAATGCCCATACCATATGGCAAGGAAAAGGGGGGATATACAACTAAAGAAAACATGGGAGTTCTTCATGGAGGACTCCCACGCTTCTTTGGTGCGCTCTGCATCGGTCATCCCCTGTATATAAAAAGAGAGCGGTAAGTCCTTCTATGGACTTTCCGCTCAACCTAAAGACGGCGGCCTCCTACTCTCCCGCATTGCATTGCAGTACCA
>JAFLSG010000050.1 GCA_022511065.1 Prevotella sp. | reverse complement strand
CTTTACCCCCTCCCACGGCGTAAAAGGAATTAAAAAGATGTTACGAAAGGTTAAATTTGTACCTATGACATAGACACACTTTTCTTGGAATCGGCGACGCGATGTTGTATCTTTGCGCCGTCACTCAAAATCAAGTAAAGATTATGATATCGTCACACTTTCAGACTCCCGATGGGAACAACAAAGATTCCGTCAGTCCGCTTGTAGGCATAGTCGCCTACGCCGGTCAAAACCATACGGAAGGCAGGGGCTTTCATCCGCGAGGTGTCGATGATGGCGGAGAGGGCTTTCAAGGTCTTGGCGCCCTCCTCAATCAGCTTTTCGCCTCCCAGTTTAATCTCCACAAGCCCGTAAGAGCCGTTGCGCAGATGCACCACTGCATCGCACTCCAGTCCGTTCTTGTCGCGATAGTGATAGACCGTGCCGTCCAGAGCATCGGCATAGACGCGAAGGTCGCGGATGCAAAGGGTCTCAAAGAACAGCCCCATCGTATTCAAGTCGTTAATCAGGTCGTTAGGCCCCAAGCCGAGTGCAGCCACACCGACGGAGGGATCAACGTAGTATCTGGTGTCCGATGTGCGGACAGCCGTCTTGCTCCGTAGATTCGGATTCCACGCGGGCATGTCTTCAATCACGAAAATCTTCCGCAGGGCAGCGAGGTAGGCGCCGATGGTCTCGTCGCTGATGGTTTCGGTCTCATTGACGGAAATGTCGGCAATGATGGTTGCGATGCTGACTTGCGTCCCTTGATGCCTCGCATAGGAGCGCATGATTCTTTTCGCCCGCTCCACATCTCGCTTGACATTATCGGCACGGGAAATGTCGCTATTGACGATGGCAGCATAGTATTCCGTGGCTTGCATCAGTGCCGCTCTATCGGATTTCTTCTGGAGGGCTCTTGGCCATCCGCCGCGGCAAATGGAGAAGGCAAGTCTTGGCAGCGTCAGTGTGTTGGATGCGCTGATGGCATCGGGGGCGGTGAACAGTTCGGACAGACTGACTCCACCCGTGGACTCGCCCGACTCCCACAGACTCATCGGGCGCATGGTAAGCCACCCGTATCTGCCAGTGCCGGAGTGATGAATCTCCTTGGCATCCACAGGGACGGCAGAACCGGTGAGCATGAATTGCCCGTCTTCGTTCCGGTGATCGACTTCAAAGCGGATGGCATCCCAGAATTGCGGAACCTGCTGCCATTCGTCAATCAGTCGGGGCGTCTCGCCTTCCAGCAAGAGCCTGATGTTAGTTTGTGCCATTTGCCTATACTGAGCCTGCTTGTCGGGGTCATCCATGTAGATGATGCTCTTCGCCTGTTGCTCGGCGGTGGTTGTCTTTCCGCAGGCTTTAGGCCCCTCTATCAGTACGGCCCCCATTGCTTCCAGCTTGTCTCTCAGCAACTGGTCGGCAATCCTTTCCCGATACTCCATAAATCGTTGCAATTTGTTTCGGATGCAAAGGTAGCATATTTATTTGAAATTCAAAACATTTTGGTAATAATTTGGCAATTTGGCGCGATTTTGTTTGGCAATTTGGCGTAAATCTGCTTGGCAATTTGGCGGGAATCATTCAGAAGCTGATGCTCCGCGTGCCGTCAGGATTCTCGGCGATAGTCACCTTCACGGCATCCTCGGGGAGGAGGGACTCTATCAGTTCGGGCCACTCGATGAAGCAGAGTGAACCGCTGTAGAAGTAATCCTCGTAGCCCATATCATAGACCTCGTCGAGCTTCTTGATGCGGTAGAAGTCGAAGTGATAGATAAGTTCGCCGCTCGTGGCGGAGCGGTACTCATTGACGATGGCGAAGGTGGGGGAGGTGATGACGTCATCCACACCCAATTCCTCGCATACGGCCTTGATGAAGGTAGTCTTGCCCGCACCCATCTTTCCATAGAAGGCGAGCACCTTACTGTCGCCCAGTTGCCCCACGAATTGGCGGGCTGCCTCGCGGATGCTGTCAAGGCTCTCAATCTTCAGTTCTTTCCCGCTTGCTGTTTTCTGCTCTCGTCCTGTATTCATATCGTTTTCCATTTCTTTCATTTTATCGTTCTTCGTTTCTTTTACTTGGTTCATATCACGCCATTACCTCTTCTTCCCCTTCAGCCCTACTATCGGTATAATCATCTCCTCCATCGAGATTCCCCCGTGCTGGAAAGTGTCGCGGTAGTAAGAAACGTAGTAGTTGTAGTTGTTCGGATAGGCGAAGAAATTATCGCCCGTGGCAAACACATAGCTCGTGGAAAGGTTCGGGGCGGGCAACTGCGCCTTGTGAGGCTCACGGATGACAAAAAGATTCTTCTCGTTGTCATAGCCGAGGTTCTTGCCGAGTTTGTAGCGCAGGTTCGTGTTCGTGTTGCGGTCGCCGATGATTTTCACGGGTTGCGTGCATCGAATGCTGCCGTGGTCGGTGGTCACGAGAATGGTGCAGTCGGTCTGCGCCAACCGTTGGAAGAAGTCGGAGATGACCGAATGGCGGAACCACGAGCGGGTGATGCTGCGGTAGGCACTCTCATTGTTAGCCAACTCACGCACCATCCTCGACTCCGTTCGGGCGTGGGAAAGCATATCGATAAAGTTGAACACGACCACGTTCAGGTCGTTCTTGCTGAGCGAGTCAAGTTGCTGCAACAATCGCTCGGCATCCGTGGAGTTGTTGATTTTGTGGTAGGAAAAGACTTCCTTGCGGCGATAGCGGTCGAGGAGGGTCTGAATGAGAGGCGCCTCGTTGAGGTTCTTACCCTCTTCCTCGTCTTCATCCACCCAGAGTTCGGGGAAAAGTTCTGCAATCTTGTTGGGCATCAGTCCGCTGAAGATGGCGTTGCGGGCATATTGCGTGGCGGTGGGCAGGATGCTGTAATAGAGGTCTTCGCTGATGTCAAACCAGTCGTTGATTTCGTGGGCGAGCATCCGCCATTGGTCGTAGCGGAAGTTGTCGAGCACCACCAAAAACACTTTCTCGCCCTCGCTGAGCAATGGGAACACCTTAGTCTTGAAGATGTCGGGCGAGAGTATCGGGCGCGCATCCGTGCCAGCTGTGTTGGGCGTGTTGGCGGCGGCAATCCAGTCGAGGTAGTGCTTGCGGATGAACTTGGCAAATCCGTTGTTAGCCTCCTCCTTCTGCATCTGCAGCATCTCGGTCATCTTGCTGTCCGTGGCACTCAGTTCCAATTCCCAGTGTACGAGCCGCTTATAGAGTTCCGTCCAGTCGTGCCACGTGCGGCAGTCCATGATTTGCATCGCTATCTGCTGAAAACTCTGCTGATACTGGCTCTGCGTCACCTCGGTCTCTATCTCTCGCCGGTGTATGTTCTTCTTCAGGGCGAGCAGTATCTGGTTGGGATTGACGGGCTTGATGAGATAGTCGGCTATCTTCTGCCCGATGGCCTGTTCCATGATGTTCTCCTCCTCGCTCTTGGTCACCATCACGATGGGCAGCGCGGGGTGAATCTCCTTGATTTTCTGAAGCGTCTCGAGTCCGCTGATGCCCGGCATCTGCTCGTCGAGCAGCACGAGGTCGAAACTCCGCTTGCGGCACATATCCACGGCATCCGTGCCGTTGCTCACGGTCACCACCTCGTAGCCTTTTTTCTCCAAGAACAACAAGTGTCCCTTCAATTGCTCAATCTCGTCATCCACCCAGAGTAATAGTCCGTTTGTCATATCTCGTCGTTTTTACCAGAATTCCTCTCCAAACTCAAACACCACCTTTTGTTGCTGCTTGGTGGTTGGCGTGGTCATTTCCTCCTCTTCCTCGCCTTCCTCTTCTTCCGCCTCGCCCTCTTCAATGTCGGGTGCCTCGATGCTGTCGGGGATAATCAGCAGTTTTTCCTCGCTGACACGCATCGGCAACAGCGTCTCCTCGTAGAACTGCTGATAGTCGTCGTAACTGAAGCGTGTGCCCATCAGGGCGAGGTTAGTCTCGCTGATGATGAGGCTGCGGCAGTCTTTCAGCCTCTCAGCCATCTGCGGGTCGGCATAGAGTTGGCGGGCATATTGCACTGCCTCGTCATAACTCAGGAAACCGCTGACCGACATCCTGTGCATACCCTCGTCCTCGTCGATGACGAGTTCAAAGTTGCGCACGAGGAAGTTCGTAAAGTTATAGCGTGCCAAATCAAACAGCAGTTGGTTTTCGTTCACCGAGTCGGGCTGATAGGCGAGGATGAAGCGAAAGTTGTCGTCGCGCAGCGCACTGAGTGTGTCCGTCACGGTGGAATCCTTTGCGAGTGCGATGTCACGGCGTGACCACACATCGCCAATATCAAACTTCCCGCCGTGAAGCCTGCGACCGTCTTGCACGCCCTTGACAATCATACCCGCCAAGGCACTCACCTCGCTCTCAGGATATTTCTCCACCACCTCCTGCAACCGCTCCACGCAGCCCTCACCGTCGCCGTCGTTCAGTCGGCTCAATCCGTCGATAAAAAGGAATTTCGGGCGATTCTCACCCAAGGGGAAACGCTCTGCCGACAGGCGCACGTTGGTGGTCACGATGTCGTGGCGGTCGTTCTTGAAAGCCTCGTAGGTGGCTGCATAGAGCGAGTCCTCTATGTGCGTGCCAAAGCGTGCATTCTCCGTATAGTAGGGGTCGGTGAGTAGTATCGTCCATTCACTTTGAGGATGCTCTGCCTTCAGGTGACTGATGCAGTTCTCAGCCTGTTGCCGCTCCCCCTTGCGCGAGTAGAGCAAGAAAAGATGATACCACGCCTCGTCGAGTTGGGCGTAGTTGGGATAGTCGTGCGTCAGTCGCAAGAGTTGTCGCTCACTGAGCCGGAGATTGTCGAGTTTGTCCTTGAAGATGATGCCCGAGCGGAAAAGTGCATCTTGGATGATGTCGTGGCAAGCCGTTTTCTGTGCCTCGGTGAAAGGTATCTGCGCGAGATAGTATTCTGCATCCTCGGGTGTCAGTTCATCTTGCGTGCCCTGTGCCGTCCCTTCTTGGTTGGGTTCGCCCGCTTGCGATTCCTCCGTGCCCTCGCTGCCGTATTCATCCTCCTCGCCTTGCGTGGTTTCTATGGGTCGGTTCAGCACCGTCTGGTTGATGCGCTGCCAGTTATCCACATTCTCGCGCTTACCCCACAGGCGTTGGAAGGATGCTTTTCCTTGACTGACCGCCGTGGGGTTATAGAAGTACCACTGCCCGTTGCCGCCACCGGCTACGGGGACTGCCGGGGTAGGGGTGTTATTGTTCAGTCCGTTGTTCTGCGCCCCGTTCTGCATCGCCATCATTTCCGCCTCCATTTCCCGCTGTGCGTCGCGCTCCGCTTTCAGTTGCTTCCGGTATTCGGCGATGAGGCGGTCGATGACTGCCGTGCGCTCCGTTTCAGGCATCTCGGCGAGTGCTAATAGCGAGTCTTGCAGATGGATGGCATCCGTGTGCGGCACGAGTTCATCCAACACCTTCGAGCGATACGCCAGCGTCTCATAGTCGGAGCGCTCACGGTCGAGCAGTCCGATGGCCTCGCCGTAGCACCGCTGCGCATCGTTGAATTGCTCGCGTTGCCAGTATAGGTTGCCGAGCGTGAGCAACAGCACACCCTTCTCGATGCCGTTGCGCGTGGAGAGCGTGTTGCCTTTCTCGTAGGCACTGATAGCCGCCGCCGTGTCACGCTGATTGAGGTGTATGTTACCGATGGCGTAATACACTTGGTCGAGATATTCCTTGTTATTGTCCGATGCCGCCATACGGCGCAGCCTGCTCACCATCTGCCGCCCGTTGCCCTCTGCCATCACCTCCGTCTGCGAGATACGGGCATTGAACTCCAATTCGTAGGGCGGATGACACCCGATGACCTTGCCGAATGCCTTGTAAGCCGCATCCTTGTTGCCCCTGATGCGCTCCACCTGCCCCATCAGATACCACATCCTCGCCCGTTGCACGCTGCGCCGCTCGTGGCCGATGGCTTTCCGCAGATAGGGGACGGCCTTGTCGTAGTCGCGGGTGCGGAGATAGTAGTTTGCGAATGTGTAGTCCCAGTCCTTTACGGCACGGAAATCCATTGAGTCGCGGCTCATATTGCGGATGACATCCTCCGCGTCGTACATCCAGTCCAATTCCGTGTAGCACTTGGCGAGCCATGCCCTTGCCAGTCCGTTCATCATCGGCTGCGTGTGGTAGATGCGGCTCATATAACTGAACGTGGCGGCAGCCTCGTCGAATGCTCCCTTCTGAAACTGCGCCTTGCCGAGCAACAGCCACGCCCGCCACAGGAAGGGATTGTATTCGCGCCTTCCCAACCACTCGCGGTCTTGTGCCGTCTTCGCCCTGTTGCCGTTCCATTCGGGCTTCGTCTTGATGCTGTGCCTTCGGATGGCCTTCTCGCTCTTTTCTATCGCACGGTCGTATTGCCCGCTGCCTATCTCGCGGCTCTCCTTGTTGCCCACGGCGTAGAGCGGCAGGATTTCCGTATAGTTGTCACGATTGCCCTTTTCCTTCTCGAGATTGCCCTCTATGAATGCCTGCTCACCGTTGAAATACGTGTTGTAGCGGGCGTTGAAGGCGTGCCACCACCTTGACCCTGCCGTGTTCTTCTGCGACGAGCATCCGGCAAGCACAGCCGTCAGCAGGGCTGCGCAGAGCATGGAGCGTGTGCGGCGGTAGCGGGCGTTCATTGGTTTTCCTTCTTCTTCTTCTTTCGTTGTTCCTCAATGATGCAGTGCAACTGGCAAGAACCGTCATCGGCTGATGCACACGATGCGCAGTCGTGCCCCTGACTGACAGGCTCGTCAGCCCCGCCCTCGATGCGGGAGGCGATGGCGGCAATGATGCCTAAGCCTGCCAATGCAGCGATACACACCACGACGAAACTCATACCTTGCACTCCTCGATGGTGAATCCCACGCTCCGCAGGTCGTCCCAGAAGCGGGGATATGACTTGGTGACCACCTGCGGCTCGTTAATCAGTAGCCCTTCGCGCTGGAAGGCGAGGGGTGCGATGGAGAGTGCCATGCGGTGGTCTTCGTAGGTGTCGATGCCCTGCTCGGGTGACGGCTCGCATCGCTCACCGTCCCACCTCAGTTCGCTGCCCCCGTTGTCGTGCAATACATAGCCCAGTTTTCGCAGTTCGCGCCGCATCGCCTCGATGCGGTCAGTCTCTTTGATGCGCAGGGTGGAGAGGCCCGTGAAGTGGAAGGGGATGCCTTTCGCCACGCACGTCGCCACGAAGGTCTGAGCCAGGTCGGGCGAGGCGGTGAAGTCGTATTCCAGTTTTGGCACGCACCGTCCGCTCTTCCGTAGCGTCACCGTCTGCGGCGTACCCTTCTCTTTCGACTCAAAGATGGTCTTCACCCCGAGCAGACTGAATATGTAGCGCGTCACGGAGTCGCCTTGCTTCGAGCCGTCCGTCAGGCCCGTCAGTTTGATTTCAGCCTCGGGGTCGTCACAGAGCGCAAGCATCTCATACCAGTAACTCGCTCCGCTCCAGTCATTTTCTATCAGGTAGTCGCGGCTCTTGTAGGGCGTGGGCTTCACGGTGATGGTGTCCGCATTCTCCCATTCCGCCTCCGCGCCGAACTCGCCCATCATCCAGAGCGTCAGGTCGATGTAGGGGCGCGAGATGATGTCGCCCGTCAGCCGTAGCGTCAAACCCTTGCGGAGCACAGGGCCAATCATCAGCAGGGCGGAGATATATTGCGAACTCACGTTGCCGGGTATCTCTAATAGTCCTCCCTCGAGCGTGGTGCCCGTGATGCGCAGGGGCGGATAACCCTCCTCGCCCACGTACTCGATGCTCGCGCCCAGCGTGCGCAGGGCGTCCACGAGGATGCCTATCGGACGGTGCTTCATTCGCTCCGTACCCGTGATGACGTGCGTGCCCCGCATCACACTCAGGTAAGCCGTCATAAACCGCATGGCCGTGCCCGCCGCCTTGATGTCTATCTCGGGAGTCATGAATCTCAATGCCTTGATTATCACCTCCGTATCGTCGCAGTCGCTGAGGTTTTGCGGCAGCGTCCGTCCGCCGCTGAGGGCGTAGATGATGAGTGCCCGGTTAGACACGCTTTTCGATGAGGGCAGCGTGATGGTGGCGTTCAGCCGCCCGGGGGCGGTCAGTCTGTATTGTTTCATTTTCGTTCGTTTCCTTTGTTTTCTTTGCGTGCAAAGGTAGTAAAAAAAAGCGAAAGCAACGCGCTTAGGCGCGCGTAATTCCTTACTTTGTCTTTTTTAACACAACATTAACACGATATTTTTTCGTTATTGGGGAATATGTGCTACTTTTGCACCCGACGATATGATATCAGTAGCGAAACTTTAGTAATTGATAACGAAATTTTTAATATCCATAGAAATGAAGACAATGAAAATCCTAAGCACTATGATGCTGACGGCAGCCCTCACGCTCGGCTTTGCCGCTTGCAGCGATGATGATGACCTCAAGGTAAAGGAGTTCGAGAGCAATATTTCGGGGAGTTGGCTGGTGGTTGTTCCCTACGGTGTAATGGGTGCAGGCAATACCATCTATACTTTTCGTCCCGATGCCGGGGCCTCCCCAAACTCCGATGGTTATGACGGGGCGGTAGTGGAATACGTTTATTACTTTAAGAGTGATGGTAGTGGTCATGGCGAATCTGTTTACACCGGTCGTTACACAGTGAAGGGCAGCGATGTGGCGATACACTTCTCGAACGTGAACGACGAAGGGTATGAGTGGACATCCGATGAGACTTGGACAATCCGCAGGATGACGAAAGACAGGATGCAGTGTGATGACACTCAGATGCCAGAGGATCATTGGTGGCGTATCATCAATCTGGTGCGCGTGCCGTCATCCACTTGGGGCGACTGGTCAAATGATTTTGACTGGGATTGGGCGCACGAGTGGGATTTGCCAGACGAGGATTGAACGCCCTTTGCATACGGAAACAAGATGATTTAAGAAAAACAGGATTTGAAGATATTTTAAGAACTTACAGCAATGAAAGCAATGAAAATTTTCAGCATGATGCTGATGGCAGCCCTTACGCTCGGCTTCGCCGCTTGCAGCGATGACGATGACATCGAAGTCAAGGACTTCAAGAGTGGTATTGCGGGTACTTGGCTGTCGATGACTCCTGACTATTTGGACGGGGGAGCTACTGTGTTTTATGTGTTCCATCCAGATGCAAAACCCGCTGACGACGGTTACGATGGTTCGGTGGAGGAATATGTGTATCCCAGTGAGCCTTTTATCAGCAACACTATCTATAATTGGCGTTACATTGTGTCGGGTAGTGAGTTGAGATTGAATGCTTCGGGTACATACGGAGATGACGGGATGTGGACGCGCGTGGTCACATGTAATATCACCAAGATGCAGAGCAACCGAATACGGTGTACTGAGGCAGGGGGCTTTGAAGGGAGTTGGAGGTCTGTCCTGAGTTTAGTGCGCGTGCCGTCACCCACTTGGGGCGACTGGGCAAATGATTTTGACTGGGATTGGGCGCACGAGTGGGATGCGTCAAAAGAGGATTAAACCTGAAATCTTTGGAGTAATAGCCTGCAAGCGCATCGTTTGCGGGCTTTTTTTGTCCTCTAATGGCTGTTTCCCCTAATGGCAGGGCGGCAAAATAAGGAGGCTGGTTAGCGAAATAAGATGCAACTTTATGCAGATAAAATGCAATCTTGTGCAAAAAAGGGCGATTCCATCGGTATGCACCTGCGGCGAATCTTGCAATCTTGCATTCTTGCAATCTTGCATTAAGCACTTTCCGATTTCCAAAACCTTACATTAGTACATTAGTACAATAAGCACTTTTTGATGTGCAGAAAAAGAGAAGGATTAATTATTATATTATTATATATATTATAATATATATAATAATATAAATATATATAGACCATGCCTAAATCGGCAGGTGCATATAATGGAAAAGTGCTTAATGCAAGATTGCAAGAATGCAAGAATGCAAGATTTGGGCTGTCCAACTCCTTGTATGGGGGAAGTGCAAAAATGGAAAGTGCTTATTGTACTAATGTACTAATGTAAGGTTTTTCAGGGAGCAGTGAGTGCCAATGTAAGGCTCTGGTTTTCCAGAATGCAAAAAAGTGTTTAATGCCCCGTGGTATGTGGTGTAAAGATTTGGTCAGTTCAAAATATTTTTGTATATTTGCAGAGAATTTGGAACGGGAAGTAAAGATAAAACAAAGATAAACTACTAAAGCAATGAAATACAACGAGTTACGAATTTATGTGCTGATTGTTGCCTGCATCGCATTCTGTTTGCAGGGCGGGGCGGCCACGATGATGTCCGCGAAGGCTTCCGCATCTACGGCGGCTGTCACGAACACGATGGCATCTTCGCAAAAAGTTCAGCAGCGGCTGACAATCGGCTTACAGGGCACGTGGCAGTCTTCTTTAGGCGCTTGCCAGTTGCCGGGCACAACCGACGAGAACAAACTGGGCGGCGGGGAGCATCCCACGAACGTGACAAGCCAACTGACGCGCCTCTATCCCTACAAGGGCGTGGTGACCTATGAGCGCGAAGTGGAGATACCCGCGGCGATGGAGGGACGGCAGATGATGCTCGTGCTGGAGCGCACGAAGCCGACGACGCTCTGGATTGACGGCGACAGCATCGGCAGCATCCGCAAACTCTACGGATTCCACGAATATGCGCTGCCCAGTCTGAAGGCGGGCGTGCATCGGGTGAAGATAGCGGTGGACAACCGCGACGAGGCGGTGCCGAGCGGCGTTCACGGTTCGCACGCATGGACGGATGCCACGCAGACCAATTGGAACG
The DNA here is from genome assembly GCA_022511065.1 of Prevotella sp. Lineage (GTDB taxonomy): Bacteria > Bacteroidota > Bacteroidia > Bacteroidales > Bacteroidaceae > Prevotella. Next base: position 8,907 of record JAFLSG010000050.1, on the reverse strand, counting down.
GCATACTCGGGCGGATGGAAATCGTGGCGCTGCCGCAGGCTTACATCGCCGACCTGCAACTCTATCCCGACGCGGAGCGCAAGGAGGTGAGGGTGAAGATGAGCATCGTCGCGGCGAAGGCAGGCAAGTATGCGGTGAGCCTCGAGCGCAGCGTATATGCCGACGAGGCGGGGGCTGACGGCACGATGACGCAGACGCTCGCGGTGAAGAAGGCGGGTAGGCACGACGTTGAAATCACGATGCCGATGGGTGGCAAGGCGCACCTATGGAGCGAGTTCCATCCCGACCTCTACACGCTGACGGCAAGACTGACGGGCAAGCAGTCGGAAGACACGCAATCGCGCACGTTCGGACTGCGGAAGTTCACCACCGAGGGCACGCAGTTCGTCATCAACGGCAACAAGACTTTCCTGCGCGGCACGCATGATGCCTGTGTGTTCCCCCTGACGGCTTACAGCCCGACGGACGTGGATGCTTGGCGGCGGCTCTTCACCATCGCAAAGCAATACGGCATCAACCACTACCGCTTCCACTCCTACACGCCCACCGAGGCTGCATTCACGGCGGCTGACGAGATAGGTGTCTATCTGCACGCAGAACTGCCGATGTGGGGCACGATAGACAGCACGACCGTGGCGCTCAACGAGTTTCTCTTTGCCGAGGGCGAGGATGCGCTGCATTGCTTCGGCAATCACCCCTCGTTCGTGAGTTTCGGACTGGGCAACGAGTTGTGGGGCGACAACGACCTGATGGCGCGCTGGATTGACGAATACCGCGCTCAAGACCCGCGCCACCTATATAATCAGGGGAGCAACAACGACCTCGGATTCCGCGGCCCGAAGTGGAAGATGGATGCCGAGGGGCGCAGAGTGCCTGCGGAGGACTTCTATACCACCTGCCGCGTGGGAGGCGGTGAGGGCTTTACCACCCACGCCCGCACCTCGTTCTCCTTCGCCGATGCCGACCACGGGGGCATCCTCAACTGGAACCGCCCCTCGACGAGAGCCGACTTCAGCAACGTTGTGACGCTCTGTCCTGTGCCCATCGTGAGCCACGAGACTTGTCAGTTCCAGATTTATCCCGACTATCGCGAACTGCCGAAATACACGGGTGTGCTATACCCCTATAACCTCGAAATCTTCCGCGACCGCCTGAAGGAGAACGGGCTCACGCCGCAGATAGATGCCTTCCACGAGGCGACGGGCAAGTGGGTGGTGGACTGCTACAAGGCGGATATGGAATACTGCCTGCGCACGCCGGGCTTCGGAGGCTATCAGTTGCTCGACCTCAAGGACTATCCGGGGCAGGGTAGTGCGCTCTGCGGCATTCTCGACGCATTCATGGACAGCAAGGGCATCGTCACGGCAGAGGATTTCCGGGGATGGAATGCGCCTGTGGTGGCGTTTGCGGAGATGGACACCTACTGCTGGCGCAACGACGAGACGCTGGCGATAGACCTCGCCATCAGCAACTACACGGAGGGCGACTATGAGGCTCCGCTCACGTGGACGCTCAGCAGCATCAACAACGACGGAAACGGCAACGGACTGCTCCGGGAACAGGGTGAAGTGAAGACGCTCTCGGTGAAGCAGGGAGCGGTGTCGAAGGTGGGGCGCATCGCGTTGCCGCTCAACGGCATCACGAAATCCACCCAACTGCGGTTAGAACTGAAGACGGGCGACTATCATAACTACTACAACCTCTGGGTGTATGCGCCGCAAGTCGATGTGATGCCCGTGGCAACGAAGACAAAAGGCAAGGCCACGCAAGCCGTCGCAACGCAAGGCAGGGCGGTGAACATCATACTGAATGCAGACACGCTCGACGATGCGACCGTGGCGGAATTGGAAAAAGGCGCAACGGTGCTGCTCACCCCGAGGCTCGCAAGCATCGCGGGGCAGAGCGTGGAGGGACTTTTTACGCCCGACTACTGGAACTATGCGATGTTCAAGACCATCAGCGAGAACAACAACCGCCCCGTATCTCCCGGTACGCTGGGTATGCTGATGAATCCGCGCCATCCGCTCTTCGATGCCTTCCCCACCGAGGGTCGCAGCAACTGGCAGTGGTGGAGCATTGCGCTCAACTCTCGCCCGCTCATCCTCAACGCCCTGCCTCACGACTATCTGCCCGTGATACAGACGGTGGATAACGTGGAGCGCAACCATAAACTGGGCATCCTGATGGAGTTCAAGGTGGGCAAGGGTAAGTTGCTCCTTGCCACGACCGACCTCAATGCCATCAGCCAATACACCGAGGGTGCAGCCTATGCTGACGCATTGCGCCGCTACGCCCGTAGCGCGGCATTCAACCCCACGACGGAAATCACGCCCGATGCCCTGAAGACCCTGCTGTATAGCGAGACGAAGGTGAGGGACATACAGGGCGTAAAGAACTTGACGAACTACAAAAACGAATCAGAGTAATGAATATGAAAACCTTCACAATTAGACTTTCAAAGTCAGCAATGACAATGGTTGCCAGCCTCGTCCTCTCGACGCAGGTGATGGCACAGCGTGGTAACGTACTGAGGGAAGAGAATCCCGAGTTTTTCAAGACCGAAGAAGCCCGCAAGGTGGGCGATCAGGTGCTGCTTTATCAGCGTGTTACGGGCGGATGGCCCAAGAACATCGACATGGCGAAGCCGCTCTCGGACGAAGAGCGGGCACAGGTGGAGAGCGAGAAGAGCCGCGAAGACGACTCCACGACCGACAACAACGCCACGACGATGCAGATGACCTATTTGGCACGCCTGTGGCAGCAGACCCACGACAACCGCTATCGTGACGCATTCCGCCATGCGGTGGACTACCTGCTGAGCGGGCAGTATGAGAACGGCGGATGGCCGCAGTTTTGGCCTGAGATGCACGGCTATCAGATACACATCACCTATAACGACGACGCGATGGTGAACACGATGGAGTTGCTGCGCGCCGTGGCAGAGGAAAAAGAGCCGTATGCGGGCATCACGGACAAGGCATTGAAGACACGCCTGATGACGGCCTTCAACAAAGGCATCGAGTGCATCCTTGCCACGCAGATAGTGGCCGACGGTGAACTGACCGTGTGGTGTCAGCAGCATGAGCGCGAAACGCTTGTGCCTGCCCCCGCCCGTGCCTATGAGTTGCCCTCCTATTGCTCGATGGAGAGTGCCACCATCGTGCGGCTGCTGATGAGCCTGCCCAATCCCGACGAGCGGGTGAAGCGCTCGATACACGCCGCGATGCGGTGGTTTGACAAGCACAAACTGACGGGCTACCGCTTGGAGCGCACGGGCCGACCCGGTTCGGGCGACCGCAACGTGCGCCTCGTGGAAGACCCGAATGCTGCGCCGATGTGGGCACGTTTCTACGACTTGGAGCGTGCAGAGCCTTACGTTTGCGACCGCGACGGCGTGCCCCGCCGCAGATTGGAGCAGATTGGCATCGAGCGCCGCACGGGGTACAGTTGGTACAACAGCCGCCCGGCTGACCTCTATCCGCTCTACAATGAGTGGGCTGACAAGAACGACCCGCAGAACAAGGTGGCCATCAGTCTCTCGACCCCCGGCGGCAATGTGGACGGCACAATAGACTGGTTCCGCAAGCCCGTGGTGGATGCTGCGCTGTTTGATGCGGTCATCAATCCCGGTGAAAGCATTCAGGCAGCCATCGAGAAAGCCCCGCAAGCGGGTGATGCGCCCTACAAGATTCTTATCAAGAAAGGCACTTACAATCAGAAGGTGATTATCGACCGCCCGAACATCGTGTTGGTGGGTGAAGACCGCGACAGCACCATCCTCGTATTGGCAGAGACGCAGAAGACGAAGAAAATCAGCGAATACAACGGCAAGCCCGTGGGCAACGGTGTGGTGGTGCTGCAAGAGGGTGCTGACGACTGCATCATCAGCGGACTGACCATCTACAACAACTACGGCACGACGGTGGAAAACACCACGACGCACCAGATGGCTGTCTATGGCAGGGCAACCCGCACCATCGTCATCAACAGCAACATCTGGGCTGACGGCAACGATGCCCTCTCACTCTGGGCACCCGGTGGCGACGGAATGTATTACCACGCTGACCTCTCGCTGCGCTGTCCCGGTGTGGACTTCCTGTGCCCCCGCGGATGGTGTTACGCCACGCGCTGCACATTCTACGGCGACGGTCGTGCTATCATCTGGCACGATGGGCGGGGAGACAAGTCGAAGAAGTTGGTCATCAAGGATTCATCGTTTGATGCGAAGTCGCCGACCATCCTCGGCCGCTATCATCACGACTCCCAATTCTTCCTAATCAACTGCAGACTCTCTGAGCGCATCCTCGACACCAACATCAGTTATGCCTATACTGACAAGGTGCTCGACCCCTGTCCGTGGGGTTTGCGTACCTATTACTACGCATGCACCCGCGAGGGAGGTCACAGCGGATGGTTGGCAAACAATCTCGAGGAGTCGGAAGAAAAACCGCTGTTCCACGCCGTCACCGCCACTTGGACGTTCAACGACCAGTGGGACCCTGAGCGCCGCATCCGTGACCTCTGGAATGTGCTGGCGTATTGAGGTACGAAAGTCAGCGTGTTGAAGACGGGATAGTCGGCTTGCTGAAGATATGACACGTATATTATAAACGAAAAGAATGCGAAGAAAGATTGATTATCTGAAAATCATCATCCACTTATTACTTGTCCGACGGCGCACAACGCTGTCGGGCATGTTGCTTTGGTTGTCGGTTGTGGGGCTTCATGGGCAGTCATCTGCCGATAATACCGCTCAAGCCTCTGCGGACACGACCGACATCTATAAGAGCGAATCCCTGCAAGAAGTGACGATAACCCGCCGCAAGGCAGGGACGACCCGCGCCACGGGCGTGTTCAACGGCACGACCATCAACAAAGACGAACTGTTCCGTGCCGCCTGCTGCAATCTCGGTGAGAGTTTCACCACCAACCCCTCCGTTGATGTATCATATAGTGATGCCACGACGGGCGCCAAGCAGATTAAGTTGCTCGGCTTGTCGGGCACATACGTGCAGATGCTGACGGAGAACATTCCTAACTTCCGTGGGGCTGCAATTCCCTACGCACTCGGCTACGTGCCGGGCCCGTGGATGAAGAGCATACAGGTGTCAAAGGGCAGTGCATCGGTGCGCAACGGCTACGAATCCATCACGGGGCAGATAGACATCGAGTATCTGAAGCCCGACGATGACGAGGGTGTGACGCTGAATCTCTACGGCAATACAAAGAGTCGCTTGGAGGCGAATGCCGATGGTAACATCCACCTCGATGACAAGTTGAGCACGGAGTTGTTGATGCATTATGAGAATGATTTCGGCCATCACGACGACAACGACGACGGTTTCCTTGATACGCCCAACGTGCGGCAATATAATCTGCAAAATCGATGGAAGTTCAAGGGAGATAGTTATATCTTCCACGGCGGCCTGTCGCTCTTGAAGGAAACGCGCGAGAGTGGTCAGGTGGAGGGACATCATTCCGCACCGCACACGCAAGGCTCTCCGCTCTATAAGATAGGTATCGAGACCGACCGCTACGAGGGTTACATGAAACATGCTTTCATACTCAACAAGGAGCATGGCACGAATGTGGCGCTGATGGCTTCTGCATCGATGCACGAGACGGCGGGTGAGTTTGGCGACAAGGCATACTATGCCAACGAGAAAAATGCCTACGCCCAACTGATGTTTGAGACCAACTTCACGGAGCAGCATAACCTTTCGGCTGGTTTGAGTCTGAATCACGACTACATCGGTCAGCGGCGCAATGGGGTGCGCTCCACGGAAAAGGAAACCGTGCCCGGCATCTATGCGCAATACACCTATACACTTGGTACGCAACTGACGGCGATGGCGGGTTTGCGCGTGGATAACAGCAACATATACGGCACGTTTGTCACTCCGCGTGTCCATCTGAAATATACGCCCCACGAAGTAGTCAGTTTCCGCCTCTCGGCAGGCAAGGGCTACCGCACCGTCCACGCTTTGGCAGAAAACAACTACCTCTTAGCGAGTGGGCGCGACCTTGTGGTGGCAGACAATCTGAAGCAAGAGGAGGCATGGAACTACGGAGCGAGTGCGCAGTTCAACATTCCGCTTTTTGGCAATACGCTGAAACTGAACGCGGAGTATTACTACACGCACTTCATCAATCAGACGGTGGTGGACTACGAGGTGACGGACTATCAGATCCATATCCACGATCTCGACGGCAAGTCCTATTCGCACACCTTCCAGATAGATGCCACCTATCCGCTCTTTGAGGGCATGACGCTGACGGCTGCCTATCGACTGAATGATGTGAAATCAACCTTTGGGGGAGAATTGCGCGAGAAGCCGCTGACGAACCGCTACAAGGGACTGATTACTGCCTCTTACAAGACTCCGCTCGGGCTTTGGCAGTTTGATGCCACGCTTCAGTTGAATGGTGGTGGTCGATTGCCGATGGTATTGCTTCCGGATGGCGGTCCTGTGGAGTGGGATGAGCATTTTCCCGCCTATCCGCAGTTGAGTGCGCAGATTACCCGATGGTTTCGTCACTTCTCCGTCTATGTGGGCGGCGAGAACCTGACGGGCTACACGCAGAAAAATCCCATCTTGCAGGCTGACATGCCGTGGTCGTCGGGCTTTGAGCCTACGTTGGTGTGGGGACCTGTTCATGGGGCAATGTTCTATGCGGGCATCCGCGTGAATCTCGGAAAGAGAATGTAAGTGAAGAAATTGTTTAATATTAAATCAAGGAAAGAATATGAAAAAGAACGTACTGACAATGGCACTGGCGCTGATGGCAACGGTGGCCGTGGCAAAAGACATCAAGACCGTGGTTGTGACCACCCTCCCGCAGATGCATTGCGAGAACTGTGAGAACCGCATCAAGAGCAATCTCCGCTTTGAGAAGGGCATCAAGAAAATTGAGACGAGCGTCCCCGACCAGACGGTGACCATCACCTACGATGCCGACAAGACCAACGTGGAGAACATCATTAAGGGCTTTGATAAAATCGACTACAAGGCTCGTCCCCTGAAAGAGGGTGAGAAGGTTGTGAGCGGTGAGGGCAATCAGTCTTGCGAGTGATGCGGTTTTCTCCGTTTGCATCGTAAGCACGTCGGAGCAGCATCGCATAAGTAACGAGAAAGCATCAAGGCATTGATTGCTTGCAAATCAAAGAAAGCGGAAGGTCTTTAAAGACCCTCCGCTTCTCTTTTTGTGTCTATACAGGTGTTGTCCTGTAAAGACTCTCATATAAGTAAGTAGGAAATTTACAGCGAATCGCCGAAGTCGGCACGGAACTTCTTGACGAGCTTCTCCTGCCAGTCGCCGATGGGGCGGAGTCTTCCGAAGAAGAAACGAAGCACCTCAGGCTCTTCGTAGAAGTCGAGACCGCCAATCAGCTCGCGGTTGTCATAGAGCCACTTCACGCGGTCGATGCAATACTTAATCTGCGAGAGCGTGAACACGCGGCGGGGCACGGCAAGGCGCAGCAATTCGAGTTCGGCATAGCGCTCAGAGCCGTCAGGGTTGCGCTGCTCTGACAGCGTACCACGCTCCATGCCTCGGATGCCACCGGCGATGTAGAGTGCGGCGGCGAGTGCACCGGCAGGGTACTGACTGTGGGGCAGGTGGGGCAGAATCTCGCTGGCGTTCAGGTGTGCGCCAAGACCACCCGCAGGCTTGATGACAGGCACGCCCGCCTTGTCGAGTTCATTCACGAGATACTCAATGAAGATGGGGCCTTGGTTGATATACTCCATATCAAGGCTTTCAAGCAGACCCACGGCAAATGACTCCATCGAGCGCACCTCCATACCACCGTAGGTAAGGAATCCCTCGTAGAGCGGCACGAGGCTCTTCATCTTCAGATACAGGTCTTCGTTGTTGGTGATGATGGCACCGCCACGGCTGAAGCCGAGCTTGCGGGCACTCCAATACACAATGTCGCAGGCCTCGCCGAGCTTGTGGTATATCTCCCGTGCATCCACATCCTTGTATTTCGGGTCGCGCGTCTTGATGAAATACACGTTGTCTTGCAACAGCGATGCATCGAGCACGGATATAATCCCGTATTCCTTACAAATCTTAGTCACCTCGAGCATGTTGTCCATCGAGATGGGCTGACCGCCAATAAGGTTAGTGCCCGCCTCGATACGCACGAATGCCACCTTGTCCTTGCCGTAGGTCTCAATCTCCTTGCGCAGGCGCTCCAAGTCGAAGTTACCCTTGAACGGCTCATCGTTCTGCGGCTCCAATCCCTTCTCGGTCACTAACTCGATGACCTCACCGCCCAAACGCGTGATGTGTGCCTTCGTGGTGGTGAAGTGGAAGTTCATCAGCGCCACCGTGCCTGGTTTTACGAGTGCCTCCGCCAAGATATTCTCTGCGGCGCGTCCTTGGTGTGCGGGCAGGAAATACTTCGTGCCGAATACCTCGTCGATGGCCTTCAGCAGACGGTTGTTCGACTCTGAGCCGGCATAGGAATCGTCGGCAATCAGTTGGCTTGCCACCTGCTGGTCGCTCATCGCATTCACGCCCGAGTCGGTCAGCATGTCGAGATATACATCCTTGTTCTGGAGCAGGAAGGTGTTGTTGCCTGCTGCTTCCATCCTCTTCTGCCGCTCCTCGACGGGCAACAAATAAAGCTTTTGCACTACTCGCACTTTGTGCATCTCCAAAGGAACTTGTTCCTCGCTGTTGTAGAATTTGATTGTTGACATTGTCATTTGTTGTTATTGTGTTACAAATTGGATTTGCGGTGCAAAGATAAGCATTATTATGCAGATGCACGAAAAAAGTTCCGCTAAAATTTGCACAGTTCGCAAAATCTGCTTACCTTTGCACCCGCTAAAAGCAATTGTTCGGGATTTAGCGCAGTTGGTAGCGCACACGTCTGGGGGGCGCGAGGTCGCTGGT
>JAFLSG010000005.1 GCA_022511065.1 Prevotella sp. | reverse complement strand
GTTTGGAGGCTGAATTCACACCGTTTGGAGGCTTCAAACGCATCGAATTCAGCCTCCAAACGAATTGAGCACAGGGTACACACGAATTGGGTACAAGATACAAGCAACACAGATGCAGAAAGCAAGCAGCGTGGATTCTGCCCAAAACCGGCGATAATTCAGCAAAAAATCGACAAGAATCGACATAAATCGGAAAGAATCGACAAGAATGTGCAAGAATCGGAAGTCGCTCCGGGAAAGTGTCGTACCTTTGCACCCAGCAAGACGAGGCAGGGACAAGGAACGTCACAGGGGGCAGATTACGACACAACGCCGATGATTTCCTGCACTGACTGGCAACCGTGGGCATCGAGCCAGTCGTTGATACCGTCGCGCACTTTGATGCTGACAGCCGGATCGAGGAAGTTCGCCGTACCAATCTCAATCGCCGTGGCTCCAGCCATCAGGAACTCAATCGCATCACGGGCGCTGCTGATGCCGCCCAGACCGATGACGGGTATCTTCACGGCTTTCGCCACCTGCCACACCATACGCAGGGCAACGGGCTTCACGGCGGGGCCGCTCAGTCCACCGGTATTGATGCTCAGCAGCGGGCGGCGACGCTCAATGTCAATCGCCATTCCCATCAGCGTGTTGATGAGCGAAACCGAGTCGGCACCTTCCGCCTCTACGGCACGGGCAATCTCGGTGATGTCCGTCACATTCGGGGAGAGCTTCACGATGAGCGTCTTGTGATAGCGGGCACGCACGGCCTTCACCACACTCGCAGCCCCGGCACACGTTACGCCAAATGCCATTCCACCGTCTTTCACATTCGGGCAGGAGATGTTCAGCTCAATGGCGGGAATCTTTTCGAGTGCATCGATGCGGGCAGCGCACTCGGCATAGTCCTCGGGAGAAGAACCGCTGACATTGACAATCATATTCGTGTCGATATCGCAGATCTGCGGATAGATATGCTCGCAGAAGTAATCGACGCCCTTGTTCTGGAGACCCACGCAGTTGAGCATACCCTGGGCAGTCTCCACCATACGGGGATAGTCATTGCCCTCACGAGGGTTGAGGGTCGTACCCTTCACGATGATGCCCCCAATGCCATCAAGCGGCATAAAGTCGGCGAACTCCAAACCATAGCCAAAAGTGCCAGAAGCGGTCATCACTGGGTTCTTCAACGCAAGAGAAGAAATATTTACATTTAAAGCTGCCATAACAATTTCTTAATATTAAATACCGGACCATCCTTGCAGACACACAGATTTCCCTCCGTGGTCTTTTCCACACAGCAGAGGCAAGCACCGAGACCGCAAGCCATCAAATTCTCCAAAGAGACCTCGCAATCAACATCAGCCTCACGGGCAAAGCGAGCCACGGCCTTCATCATCGGCGTAGGACCGCACGTGGCGATTCGGGCAAAACGCTCCTGGGTGAGAATGGAGTGATTAGTCACAAATCCCTTTTCGCCCTCGCTGCCATCCTCGGTGGTCACATACACGCGCCCGTACTTCTTAAATTCATCCAACATCAACAGGTCTTTCGCGGAGCGTGCGCCCAACAAGAAGACTGGCTCGATGCCCGATGCCTTCAACTCCGCACCCATATAGAGCAGGGGAGCCGTACCGACACCGCCACCCACCAACAGAATCTTGTCGCCCGGTGCGCCGTCCATCGTGAAGCCATTGCCCAACGGCAGCACACAGTTAAGCGAGTCGCCGGCATGCAACGTAGCCAGCCACCGCGTGCCGTCACCGACGGTTGCCACCAACAGCCACAGCTGATTTTGCACCTTATCTATATAATGAATGGAAATCGGGCGACGGAGAAAAGTAGATGGCGAGCCATCAATCCGCACCTCCACAAACTGTCCCGGCAGCATCGGCGGGAGAGGCTGATCGTCGGTCAGCTTCAGCAGCACATACTTATCGTGTATCCGCTCCACCGAAACGATCCGCAAGTCAAGGATATGTTTCTTCATATAAAAATAGTACCTTTGTGTATTTGGTCACAAAGGTACTAAATATTCCCCAAACCGCAAAACCTATTTCTTGGCAGGTGCAAAAGATTCCCAAGTTTGGTCATCATAGAATACCCGAATCTCGACAACCTTTCGCGATGGTTTGTCAATTATTTTAATTTCCTCTTTTACGATTTCCTGAGGTGTACTTTTTACACTATTCGGTTTTTGCATCACCGGGATGGCTGCTGATGGAGTAGGTGCGGCAGGGGTATCAAAATCCAGTAACGGTTCCCGGCTTGGAGTGGGTAATCCCACTGGCTGCTCAACGGGAGTCGCCGATGAAACATACATGTCACCCGTACCAAAAAGTAGCCAATCGGTATTGATGTTGGGAATCTTCTTCTTGATAGCCTCCACGATGGTCAGCGTCGGGTTGGTTCGCCCGGTGTAGATGTTGCTGAGTGTAGCGGGGGCCAATCCAATCGATGTGGCGAACACTTGCTGGGTCATGTGGTTCGCTTCCATTACCTGTCTAATCCTATCTTTCATACGTAATCAGTGTATAATTAAGGGCATTTTGCCCATTTTTCATTCAGTTTACAAAATTAAAGCAAAAATTTGGTACTTGCAAATATTAAACGGAGAAAATAAATATAAATTTTGCGGCTCAAAATTTAGATTTATATTTAGATATATAAAACAATGGTTTATGGATATAATTCTATAAACAAAACAGAAATATAAGAATATGATTTTACAAACCTATAAAGCGGTAAAATGAAGTAATTAACTGATTATCTAATAGATATTAAGATTTATTATTTGATAATCATAGCCAATATGCAGTTTCAGGAGGAATAATCATCTAAATACCTCATATACCTCTGCTATTTACACATAAACAACTGGCTTTTATCGTATTATAGTCCATAAATCAGCATGAATAAATATAGATTCAAGAATTTAAATTGCGCAAATTTATATTCTGCATTTGTCGATAATTTAGATATAACAATTTAAATATTTGCACTTTATTTATATATTTATAAACCATAATTAAGGATTTGATACATTACAACAATTTAGATTTAAAGATTAATATCTTAAAAAATGTTTTGTACCCAATTCCGAATGCTCAAGAATCTGATTTTTGGCCATTTTTCGCGTATTCTGGACAACAGGACAAAAATTTCAAAATACGCGAGTTTTGGAGGGGTTCAAATTGCCCGAAACACCAGTAATTATCGGGATTTGAGGCTAAAAAAAGTGTACCTGAAAAGTACACTTTTAGCAAATTCTACGCGAAAAAAAGGGCGATTTTAGTGCAAAATATAGAAGATTAGCTCCTTCATCAGCTCTCCCGGAGGGGTATTTGGGTTATCCAGACCCTTACTTTTGGCATCTATTTCTCTTATTTTGGAAATTATCTGCATCACTTTCATTCCAGTGTAGTTTCGCATGCCCGTCATGTAATCCTTGGCAGCCCACGGTGACCTCAACTCCAACCATTCCGCCACCCCTTCCTGACTCTGTTTGTTAGGAGCATAATAGGCAATCATCAGATTCTGGAAGTAATTGAAGAGCATCGGGAGAAATGAGTAGATACTTCCAGCCTTTGGATTTTCGTCAAAGTATTTGATTATCTGATTTGCCTTGAAAACATTTCGATTGACAATCGCATCGCGAAGCTCAAAACCGTTGAACTCCTTGCTGACTCCAATCTGCTCCTCCACCACCTGCGGGGTCACTCTCCTATCTTGCTCGGGCAATGACAGGATCATCTTATCAAGCTCACCCGTCAGACGACTCAAGTCTGCCCCGATATTATCAGCCACCATCTGAATCGACTTCGGGTCGATGCTCACCTGGCGCGCTTGCAAATAGCTGCTGATGAAGTGCGGCAAATCCCGCTCACGGAGTTTTTTGCTCTCGAACAAGACACCCGCCTGATTGATTGCTTTCACATATTCACGCTTCCGCCCATCTATCGAACCATTCTTGTGGCACATCACCAAAATGGTGGAGGCGACGGGAGACTTGAAATACTTCTCCAACGCCTCGGTGTTCTTGATGTTTTGCGCCTCCTTGACGATCACCACCTGATGCTCTGACATCATCGGATACCTGCGCGCAGCATCGGCAATCTGGGATGCGGTCACATCAGAACCGAACATGACCGTCTGATTAAAGTCCCGCTCTTCTGGCTGAAGAGCATTGTTAGCGATATAATCAGCAATCTTATCGATATAATAAGGCTCATCACCCATCAGATAATAGACGGGCGCGAATTTCCGTGCTTTCAGGTCACGGATGATGCTTTCATACGTCACATTTTTGCTCTCCGCCATAGCGTTATCTCGGATTTTATATGTAATTTTGTGGCAAAGTTACAAAAATGTATCGACTAAACCTTCCACCTTACGACATAAAAATCACCGAAAAGGCGGGTAAGCGCATGATTTTCGACGTTTTGCGCCGAAAATATGTCGCGCTGACACCTGAAGAATGGGTGCGCCAGCACTTCGTCCACTACCTTATGGAGCACAAAGGCTATCCTAAGGGGCTGCTTGGAAACGAGATTGAACTGAAAATCGGGGAAAAGCGGCTGCGATGCGACTCTATATTATATAATAAGGTGGCGGCTCCGTGCATGATCATCGAATACAAAGCTCCGACCATACAAATTCAGCAGAAGACGTTCGACCAGATCTCGGCCTACAATCTTCTGCTGAAAGTGGATTATCTCATCGTGAGCAACGGCCTTCAGCACTATTGCTGCAAGATGGATTACGAACACCAAAAATATTTATTCTTACAGGATATTCCTGATTACGAAAACCTTTGACAGGATTACTCCATGTCATTCGCATCCGTAGCCTTCTTTGAGGTAGAGGTCTTGCGGATGGAACGCTTGCGGGTGGTCTTCTTCTCCTCAGATGCTGCGTGTGTCTTCTCGGGCTTGATGCCTGCGAGTTCCGGGTCAATCATGATACGACCGCAATACTCACACACGATGATTTTCTTGTGCATCTTGATGTCAAGCTGACGCTGGGGCGGAATCTTGTTGAAGCAACCACCACAGGCATCACGCTGCACATAAACGATACCCAGACCATTGCGGGCATTCTTGCGGATGCGCTTGAAAGAGGTCAGCAGACGATACTCAATCTTCGCCTCCAAATCCTTCACTTTCTCCTTCAGTTTATCCTCCTCGGCACGGGTCTCAGCCATGATTTCATCCAACTCGCCACGCTTCACCTCGAGATCAGCCTGACGCTCCTTGATGACATTCTCATTCTCCGTCAGTTCAAAGTTCTTCTCCTTGATACGGGTCTCAGCCTCGCGAATCTTCTTGTTGCAAAGCTCGATTTCCAACGTCTGGAACTCGATTTCCTTGCTCAGCGTGTCATACTCGCGGTTGTTCTTCACTTCCTCCAACTGACCCTTGTAGCGTGCGACACTTGCCTCAGCATCAGCAATCTCGCCCTTCTTCAGCACGATAGCCTTCTGAAACTCATCGATGTCAGTCTTGATTTTCGCGATACGGGTGGTGAGTCCCTCGATTTCGTCTTCCAGGTCCTGAACCTCCAAAGGAAGTTCACCTCTCAATGCCCTCTTCTCGTCAATCGCCGAGAGGGCAGACTGAAGCTGATAAAGCGTCTTCAGTTTCTCTTCCACCGGCATTTCCTGCGGATCTTTCTTTGCCATGATATTTACAATTTTATGAATGAATAATGTTTAAATCAGTTTCTTACAAATACAGGATGGGATTGGTCACCGTCTCGGCAATGACCGTCCTGACCTCCGGGCAAGCCTCCCCGATGATGTCACGGAAAATCTCGCTCGTGAACTGCTCGCTCTGATAATGCCCGATGACACATATCTGAATGCGCTGCTCATAGCCAAAGTATTGATGATAGTGCATCTCGCCCGTGATGAAAGCATCTGCTCCACAAGCGATTGCCTCATCAAGTAAAAAGTCCCCTGCCCCGCCGCAGATAGCTATGCGCTGCACGGGTCGGCGCAGCAATTCGTTGCACATGGCACACTCCACCGCGAAAGCTTTCTTGACCAACAGCACGAAATCATCGGCTGCCATCGGCTGCTCCAGCATACCAACGACACCACTACCCGCCTCTATTCCGTTCACGCATTTCGATGCAAAGAAATTGACATCCTTCAATCCCAATTTCTCTGCTATCTTGAAGTTCACACCTCCTTTGGCGTTATCGAGGTTCGTGTGCATTGACACGACACACAGGTGGTTCTCGATTGCCTTCATCACCGTGCGCTGCACATCGGTCAGGTCGCTGATAGTCTTCAGTCCGCGAAACAACAGCGGATGATGCGACACGATGAGGTTACACCCTTTCGCAATCGCCTCGTCCACGATTCGCTCGTTCACGTCTAAACACAATAATGCCCCTGAAACCTCCGTCTCTGTCAATCCTACTTGCAGGCCAGCATTATCCCAACTTTCCTGTAAGGGCAGAGGCGCGAATCGTTCAAGGGCGCTCAATACATCCTTTATTTTCACGCTAATGCATATTTTCGGTGCAAAGGTACAAAGAAAAGCTGAGACGCAGCATCGCCGCCCTTTTTAATTAAGCGTTTTTAACGATAAATGCCCCAAGATTGCTGATTATCATAAAATTGTTGTACCTTTGTCCCCTGATATGGAGAGACCCGTAAAAGACTTTTGGCGACTGCCTGCCGAATGGGAGCCACAATGGGGCGTGCAGCTCACTTGGCCGCATGCGCGCACCGACTGGGCACCTATGCTCAACGAGATTACCGCCACCTACGAGGAGATGGCACGCGAGATACGGAAACGTGAAGAACTGCTGATTGTTGGCGAGCCGTCAAACGACACTTGGGCGCGCGACCACGGATTTATCACGCTTGTGGATGATTGCGGCCATGCCCGTTATCTCGATTTCTGCTTCAATGGCTGGGGCGAGAAGTTTGCGGCAGAACTTGACAATGCCATCAACCGCCGTCTGTTCGACGATGGCACGTTTCAAGGTGAATACGTTGATTGCTTGGACTTCGTGCTTGAAGGTGGCTCTATTGAGAGCGACGGCAAGGGTACGCTCTTCACTACGACGGGCTGTCTGATGGCTCCTCACCGCAACCAACCGATGACACAGGCGGAAATCGAGCAGCGGCTGAAGCGTGAACTCCACGTTGAGCGGGTGCTTTGGATTGACCACGGCAATCTCACGGGGGATGATACCGACGGGCATATTGATACGCTCGTCCGCATCTGCCCTGACGATACGCTGTTGTATGTTGGTTGCGATGACCCTGCCGATGAGCAATACGAAGAGCTGAGACTCATGGAGGCACAGCTATCTACTTTCCGCACGATGGACGGCAAACCATACCAACTGAAGAAACTACCGATGCCCCGCCCCATCTACCACGATGGCGAGCGGTTGCCGGCTACCTACGCCAATTTCCTCATCATCAACGATGCCGTGCTATGCCCCACATACGCACAGCCCGACCTTGATGAAGAGGCGATGCGCATCATCGGCGAGGCATTCCCCCATCGCGAAATCATCGGCATTGACTGCCGCAGTATCATCAAGCAGCACGGGAGTCTCCACTGCTGTACCATGCAATTCCCACGGATATGAAAGAACTCAAGATAGGATTTTTGCAGCAGCACAACACTGCTGACACCAAAGACAATATGCTCCGTCTCGGCGAGGGTATCAAAGACCTTGCCAAGCGGGGCGCAGAACTCATCGTACTGCAAGAGCTGCACAATAGCCTCTATTTCTGCCAGACGGAGGATGTCGATATGTTCGACCTTGCCGAGCCGATTCCCGGTCCTTCCACAGAATTCTATGCAGAACTTGCCCAAAAGTTCGGCGTGGTTATCGTCGCCTCGCTATTTGAGCGGCGTGCGGCGGGACTATATCACAATACGGCGGTAGTCTTGGAAAAGGATGGGAGCATTGCGGGCATCTACCGCAAGATGCACATCCCCGACGACCCTGCCTATTATGAGAAATTCTATTTCACGCCCGGCGATTTGGGTTTCCATCCGATACAGACATCGGTGGGTAAGCTCGGCGTGATGGTATGTTGGGATCAGTGGTATCCCGAGGCTGCCCGCCTGATGGCTTTGCAAGGCGCAGAACTGCTCATCTACCCCACTGCCATCGGCTATGCCCTGAACGACACGCCCGACGAACAACAGCGGCAGCGCAGGGCATGGCAGACCGTGATGCGAGGCCATGCCGTGGCAAATGGAATTCCCGTGGTGGCAGTCAATCGTGTGGGGCACGAGCCCGACCCAAGCGGGCAGACGGGCGGCATCCAGTTCTGGGGCACTTCCTTCGTGGCGGGTGCGCAAGGGGAAATCGTCTATGAGGCATCCGACAACGATGAGGAGAGCATTATCGTGGAGATGGACATGGAGCACTCCGAACAAGTGCGACGATGGTGGCCCTTCCTCCGCGACCGCCGCATAGACGAATACGGCGGCATCACCCAGAGATTCATTGATTAAGCAAACTTCAAATATCCAAAAAAGAAATGTCAAACTTACTTAGATTCCGGGTCGTGGAGGAGGCTTTCAAGAAGAAAGCCATTGAAGTAAGCACTCCCTCCGAGCGGCCTTCCGAATATTTCGGCAAATACGTCTTCAATCGTGAGAAGATGTATAAATACCTGCCCGCAGGTGTCTATGCGAAACTCGTGGATGTCATCGACAATGGTGCACGCCTTGACCGAAGCATCGCCGATGCCGTGGCACAGGGCATGAAGCGGTGGGCGCAGGAGATGGGCGCCACCCACTACACGCACTGGTTCCAACCACTTACGGAAGGAACAGCCGAGAAACATGATGCCTTCGTGGAGCACGACGGCAAGGGAGGGATGATAGAAAACTTCTCGGGCAAGTTGCTCGTGCAACAAGAGCCTGATGCCTCTTCCTTCCCCAACGGTGGCATCCGCAACACGTTTGAGGCCCGAGGCTACTCGGCATGGGACCCTACCTCGCCTGTATTCATCATCGACGACACGCTTTGTATTCCCACCATATTTATTTCCTATACGGGCGAGGCGCTCGACTACAAGGCTCCCCTGCTCCGTGCCCTCCATGCCGTGGGCAAGGCGGCTACTGAGGTCTGCCGACTTTTCTATGATGATGTGCGGAAGGTGCAGGTCAATCTCGGTTGGGAACAGGAGTATTTCCTTGTGGATGAAGGACTTTACTCTGCCCGCCCCGACTTGCTGATGACAGGGCGCACGCTGATGGGTCACGAGAGTGCGAAGAATCAGCAGATGGATGACCACTATTTCGGCACGATTCCCGACCGTGTGCAGGCATTCATGAAAGACCTTGAGGTGCAGGCGCTTGAGTTAGCTATTCCCGTAAAGACGCGCCATAATGAGGTAGCCCCCAACCAATTTGAACTTGCCCCTATCTTTGAGGAGTGCAATCTGGCAGTCGATCACAACATGCTGCTGATGTCACTCATGAAGCGCGTGGCGCGCAATCACGGTTTCCGCGTATTGCTCCACGAAAAGCCCTTCGATGGCATCAACGGCTCAGGCAAGCACAACAACTGGAGTCTCACCGCCGACAACGGCACATTGCTCCATGCGCCCGGCAAGACGCCGGAGGAAAATCTGCGTTTTGTGACCTTCATCGTGGAGACACTGATGGCGGTGCATCGCCACAATGGATTGCTCAAAGCATCTATCATGAGCGCCACCAATGCACATCGTCTCGGAGGCAATGAGGCTCCCCCTGCCATTATATCCACCTTCCTCGGCAAGCAGCTCACGGAACTACTCGACCATATTGAGCAGAGCGACAAGGAGGATTTATTCAACTTGAAAGGTAAGCAGGGCATGGAGATGGACATCCCGCAGATTCCCGACCTCATCATTGACAATACGGATCGCAACCGCACATCGCCATTCGCCTTTACCGGCAACCGCTTCGAGTTCCGTGCCCCCGGTTCAAGCGCCAACTGCGCTTCTGCGATGATTGCCCTCAATTCCGCCGTGGCAGAGGCACTTGACGCATTCAGTCATCGTGTGGAGGCACGCATCCAGCAGGGAGAGAGCAAGGTGTCTGCCATCCTCGACGTATTGCGTGAGGACATCAAGACCTGCAAACCCATCCGCTTCGACGGCAACGGTTACAGTGAGGAGTGGGTGGAGGAAGCTGCACGCCGCGGACTTGACACGGAGAAATCGTGTCCCGTCATCTTCGAGCACTATCTTGACGAGGCCAGCGTGCGGATGTTTGAATCCACCAAGGTCATGAACCGAAAGGAGTTGGAGGCCCGCAACGAGGTGAAATGGGAGACCTACGTGAAGACCGTGCAGATTGAGGCGCGCGTCATGGGCGACCTCTCAATGAACCACATCATCCCTGTATCAACCCACTATCAGAGCCAACTCATCAAGAACGTGCAGGGCATGAAGGATGTCTTCCCTGCCGAGCGCGCCGAGCGCCTCTCCATGCGCAATATGAAGCTCATCGAGGAGATTGCCGAGCGCACGGAGCAGATTGAGCGGCTCGTGGATGAACTCACCGAGGCGCGCCGCGTCGCCAACCGCATTGAGAGCATTCACCACCGCGCCCTCGCCTACCATGACACCGTATGCCCCAAGATGGAGGCCATACGCAACCAGATAGACCACCTCGAGATGATTGTCGAGGATGGCCTTTGGACACTTCCCAAATATCGGGAGTTGCTTTTCATCCGATAGCATCAAAAGAATGGGGATAATCCACACATCGGATTATCCCCATTCTTATATCTGACATTACCAATTATCGGTAACAATCATAAGACTTACAACAAGAAGAACAGCCACGCCATATAGGCGGCAAAGCCGGCTATCAGCACAAGCCCTTCGCGGCGGGAAATGGAGTATTTCGTGAAGGCGCAAAGCCAAAGGAAACCGACACTAAGAAACAGCATCGTCAGATCCACGATGGTGATGTTGATGATACGGAGAGGATGAATGACGGCCGTAAGACCGAGGATCAGCAGGATATTGAACACGCAGGAGCCCAAAACATTGCCGATGGCAATGGCGGAACGCCCTTTGTAGGCAGCCACCACACTCGTGGCAAGCTCGGGCAGCGAGGTGCCGCCTGCCACGATGGTCAGACCGATGACACTCTGCCGGATGCCGAAGCGGTGAGCCACATAGGAAGCGGCATTGACGAACAGTTCACTACCGCCGATAAGACACGCCAGACCGAGGAAAATGAAGAAAAGGTCGCGCCGCAAGTTGCTGAAATCCTTCGGACGCTGCACAATCTCGCCGGCATCACTCGGCAGCAACTTCCCCTCCTTTCGGGCAACATGGAATGTGTATGCCATGAAAGCCGAGAAGCCTACGAGCAGCACGATACCGTCGGAGCGATTAATCTCATTGCCCCAAAGATGCACGGAGTCCATGTCGTCGAAACAAAGCACGAACAACAGCAGGGAGGCAACAAAAGCAAAGGGAATATCCTTGGTCACGGTATCGCGTGAGACGGCCATCGGTGCGACGACGGCGGAGCAGCCCACGATGAGCATCGTATTGAAGATATTGGAACCCACGACGTTACCGACTGCCATGTCTGCACTGCCCCGGAAGGCAGACACAAGACTGACGAACAGCTCGGGGGCGGAAGTACCTGCCGCCACGATGGTCAAGCCAATCACGATTTCAGACACGCGCATGCCACGCGCCAAAGAGGATGCTCCCTCAGTCATCCGGTCTGCTCCCCAAATGATGAGGGCGATACCTACGATAATGAACAAGGAATTAAGTAGCATAATGTTTGTTTTTAAAGTGTTTGTTATTTCTTTGTCTGGTCTCTACATATCGTCATCGAACTCGTCGGCATCCGAGAGGAAAGCATCCATCGCGCGGCGGTCTTTCTTCGTGGGGCGACCCGTGCCGCGCGCACGATTGACAAAGCCGCTGATGCGGTTCATCTCCAAGAGTTCATACTGATCGGGGGCTGTCACGTTCTCATAGATCTCGGGCAACAGCTTCGCCCCCACGCGCTGCTCGATGGTCTTCAGTATCTTATAAGAATAGGTGACGGGGGGCTTGCGCACATTTACCGTCTCCCCCGCCTTCACCATGTGGGAGGGTTTCACGTTGATGCCATTGATGGTCACGCGTCCGTTCTTGCAGGCATCCGCTGCAATGGAGCGGGTCTTGAAGATGCGCGCCGCCCAGAGCCACTTGTCGATTCTCGCTACTTCAGTCATTACTTGGTGTCGGAGTTTTCAACGGCTTCGGAGGCCTGCCGAGTTTATTGAACTGGTTCATCGTGATGTCGATACCCGCAAGCACGAAGCTCTTAATGATTTCCACCGCCGTGTCGATAGCGGGTTTGAGTGTCTGCAGCTCCTCTTCGCTGTAACGACCGAGCACCCAGTCTATCTGCATCCCACGGGGGAAATCGTTGCCGATACCCATGCGCAGGCGGGCATAGTCCTGTCCGATGAGCTGTTGGATATGGCCAAGTCCGTTGTGACCGCCGTTAGAGCCGTTGGCCTTCAGCCGGAAAGCACCGAGCGGCAGGGCCACCTCGTCGCTGATGACGAGCAGGCGACTTTGGTCGATACTCTCCTTATTCAGCCAGTAGCGCACGGCATTACCGCTGAGGTTCATGAACGTGGAGGGTTTGAGTAGGAACACCTTGCGCCCCTTGAGCGAGGTCTCCGCCACGAAACCATAGCGGCGGTCGTCAAAATGAATATTGGATGCCTCCGCAAAGGCATCCAATACCATAAACCCTGTATTGTGGCGGGTAAGCTCGTAGTCGTTGCCTACGTTGCCCAGACCAACAATCAAGAACTTGTCCATGTCTCCTCGTTACGGGAATGATTACTCGGCAGCAGCCGCAGCAGCGGAACGGGAAGCACGTGTAGCCTTCACTGAGCATACCACCACCTGAGGAGGAGTAGCCAGCTGAATACCCTCGAAGCTGAGGTCGCCCACCTTGATGGCCTTACCCAGGTTGAGGTTGGTCACGTCGATGTCAAGCACCTCGGGAATCTGCTTGTAGGGAGCAGTCACGTTGAGCTTGCGCTCTGCGAGGTTCAGCTTACCACCCTCGCGCACACCCTGTGCCAGACCGTTGAGCTTCACGGGGATGCCAATGGTGATTGCCTTCGTCTCGTTCACCTCGTAGAAATCTACGTGGAGCACTGCATCCGTCGTCGGATGGAACTGGATCTCACGCATCACTGCCTTGTGAGCCTCACCGTCGATGGTCAGGTTTACCACATATACGTGCGGGGAGTAGATGACCTTGCGGAGCTGACCCATGGGAATGGCGAATGCCAAAGCCTCGGGCAGACCGTTCTCACCTTTCTTCTCACCATACAGATTACAGGGAACAAGACCCTCCTTGCGCAGCTCCTTGGCTGCCTTCTTACCAGTCGTGGCACGCTTCTGGCCACTTACGCTGATTTCTTTCATAATTGTGTTACTCTAAATTAAGTTGTTTTAAATACATGTTGCTTAATTCGCCATCACACGAATAATAGCATGAAGTGCTCTTTCTAAAAGCGGTGCAAAGGTAAGCAATTAAAAACAAAATTGAAAACGAAATAATGAAAAAGTATAAAAAAACATCGTTTTTCTTTTGTTATAAGGGAAAAATGCCTATCTTTGCATTCGTAAACGCAACAAAACATAACCATCAAGTGAGATGATCAATAGGGAAATAATCAGAATCAAGATTGTTCAGTTAACCTACGCGTACTATCAAAACGGTAACAAGAACATCGACACGGCTGAAAAGGAACTGTTCTTCAGTCTTTCCAAAGCTTATGACCTTTATAACTACCTGCTTGCCCTGATTGTGGCGGTAACGAAGGAAGCTAACCGCCGCTTGGAGGTGATACAGGGGCGCGCCAGGCGCGAAGGAACACCCGAGCCATCGCCGAAGTTCGTCTATAACCGCTTCGCCATACAGCTGGGCGAGAACAAGGTGCTGAACGAATTCCTCAGCACGCTCAAGACCACGTGGGATGATTCCGCCGTGTTCCTCGGCAAGCTCTTTGAACGGATTGAGGAGAGTGATATATATAAGGAGTACATGGAGAGCAAGGAGGACAGCTACGAGGCCGACAGGGAATTGTGGCGCAAGCTCTACCGCACGTTCATCCAGAACAACGACGAACTGGACGCCCTGCTCGAGGACCAGAGTCTCTACTGGAATGACGACAAGGACATCGTGGACACCTTTGTACTCAAGACCATCAAGCGCTTCAAGGAGCAGAATGGTGCCAAGGAGCAGCTGCTGCCCGAATGGGACAGCGACGAGGAGAAGGAGTTCGCCCGCAAGCTGTTCCGCGCAGCCATCCTCAACGCCAACGACTATCAGCACTACATGAGCGAGGCATCAAGGAACTGGGACTTCTCCCGCCTTGCCTACATGGACATCATCCTCATGCAGATAGCCATTGCGGAGATGATGACGCTGCCCAACGTGCCCATCAGCGTGACTATCAACGAATACGTGGACATCGCGAAGCTCTACTCCACCCCAAAGAGCAGCGGATATATCAACGGCATGCTCGATGCCATCGCCCGTAACCTTGTGAAGACGGGACGGCTGAACAAGCACATTGACCCGAAGCCCGACAAGTCGCTGTTCCCCCGTGGCGTGCGCCCCCGCATAAAGAAGGGAGAGCCGGCTGCGGAAGCCCCGCAACCTGAGGAGACGGCAGAGCCGACGGAAGAAAAGAAAACAACTGAATAAACAATAAATTATGACAAACATCATTTTGGCTGCGCAGGCAGCAGCACAGGGAGGTAGCGGTATGAGTATGATAATCATGATGGTGGCCATCTTCGCCATCATGTGGTTCTTCATGATTCGCCCGCAGCAGAAGAAGCAAAAGGAGATACAGAAGTTCCAGAACGAGCTGACCGAAGGCACGCAGGTGGTGACGGGCGGCGGCATTTACGGAACAGTGAAGAGCATAGACCTCACCAAGAACACGGTGGAGGTGAAGGTTGCCCGCGACGTGGTAATCACCGTGGACAAGAGCTATGTGTTCAAGGACATGGCGAACACCCCACTCCAGAAGTAAGCAACCGACAGGCAACAGGAAATGATGTACGGCGGTTGGTGGCAGATAGTCAGGAATTTCCTTTTTAGCAAGGCTAACAGGGAGTTTCTGATTTTCTTGTTCTTCGTAGGCTTGTCGGGCGTGTTCTGGCTGTTCATGACCCTCAACGAGACTTACGAGAGGGAGTTTGCCATTCCCGTGCAGGTGGTGGGAATCCCCAAGAACGTGGTGCTGACCTCCGAGGAGGTGGACACCGTGCGGATGACCATCCGCGACAAGGGCTTTACCATTGCCACCTACGAGTACGGCGACCTGCTGCCGAAAATCCTCGTGGACTTCAAGACGCACACCCACACCACGGGCACAGGCATCATCACCGCGCAGGAACTGCAGAAGTTGGTGTATCACCACTTGGCAAGTGGCTCAAAGATTATCTCCGCGAAACCCGACCGGTTGGAGTTCTCCTATAACTATGGTGCGAAGAAACTCGTGCCCGTGAGGTGGAGCGGCCGTGTGATTCCGGAGGAGCTGTACTTTATCTCCCACGTGGAATACTCCCCCGACAGCGTGACCATCTACGCCTCGGAGGAGAAGCTCGACAGCATCACTACCGTCTATACCGAACCGCTCAACTACGTGAGCTTCCGCGACACGCTGTCCATCGACTGCCGGTTGAAGAAAATCAAGGATGTGAAGATGGTGCCCGACCAAGTGAACGTCAGCTTCTTCACCGACGTGCTGACCGAGGAGCGCATCGAGGGCATCCCCATCAAGGGCATCAATCTGCCCGAAGGGAAGGTGCTGCGCACGTTCCCCGCCAAGGTCGCCATCACCTTCGTTACCGGCGTGAGCCTCTACCGCAACTTGCGGCCCGAGGACTTCACCGTGGTGGCAGACTACAAGGAACTGAAGGCGCACCCGTCGGAGAAGTGCCGCCTCTACCTGCGCAATGTGCCGCAAGGCATCTCTCGCGCACGATTGGAGACGACCACCGTGGATTATCTCATTGAGGAGCAGACTACTACGGAATGAAAATCGGAATCGCCGGAGGCATCGGGAGCGGCAAGAGCCATGTGTGTAAACGGCTCAACGCGCGGGGCATCGAGGTCTATGACTGCGACAGCGCCGCCAAAAGACTGATACGCACCTCGCCCGACATCCTCGAGCGACTGACCGCCCTCATCGGGACAGACACCTATCAGCCTGACGGCCAACTGAACAAGGCTGCCGTGGCGAAGTTCCTCCTTGCCTCGGAGACGAATGCGAAGGCAGTAGATGACATCGTGCATCCCGCCGTATTCCGCGACTTTGAGGAGAGCGGAATGGAATGGATGGAGAGCGCTATCATGTACGAATCGGGCATCTACAGGTTAGTGGACAAGGTGATTGCAGTCACCGCCCCCGAGGAGACACGCATCGCCCGTGTGATGCAGCGCGACGGCATCTCGCGCGAAAAGGTGCTTGAATGGATGGGGCGCCAGTTGCCACAGGAAGAAACGCGCCGCCGCGCCGACTACGAAATCGTGAACGACGGCACAACGGACATCGACGAACAATTAAATCACATATTGAGACAATGCAACAGATTATTTTAGCCATCACCGGCAAGCCCGGTCTTTACAAACTCGTATCACGAGGAAAGAACAATCTCATCGTGGAGGCACTCGACGCGACGCACCGCCGCATGCCTGCCTTCTCCACCGACCGCATCACGTCGCTGAACGACATCACGATGTTCACAGAGACAGATGATGTGCTGCTGACCGATGTCTTGGACAACCTCAAGACCCTCGAAGGCGGCAAGAAGGCAAGCATCAACGAGAAGAAAGCCTCTGGCAGCGAACTGCAGGAATATTTCAGCAAGGTATTGCCGGAGTGGGACAGAGACCGCGTGCATACGAGCGACATCAAGAAACTGATATCGTGGTATAACATCCTCGTGGAGAACGGCATCACTGACTTCAAGGACGAGGAGGAGCAGGAGGCAGAGGCACCTGCTGAGGAAGCACCCGCTGCCGTCGAGGAAGCCCCTGCGAAAGCCCCCGCCAAGAAAGCGACCGCCACGAAAAAAGCACCCAAGAAAGCCAAGACGGAAGAAACGGCAGAACCTACTGAAAATAAGCCAGTTAAGCGTGCCCGCAAGAAGAAGGAAGAGTAACCCCTTCTCCTACGGGTGAAAGAAATACTTTCTACGGGTCAAAGGAATATCTCCCACGACCCAAAGGGATGCCTCCTATACCCCCATAGGAGGCATTTCTTTCACTCGTAGGAAGCATTCCCATGACTGATAGGAATACCTCCTTCAAATGAAAGGAGACGGGGGGATAAAAAGAGAGCCTTGCAGCATTGTTGCAAGGCTCTCTTTTTGGTATCTTGTTCCTTAGAATCTGCGCGGTCCACCGAAGCCACCACCGGGGCGACCACCGCCGCCTCCACGTGTGCGACCACCGAAACCGCCAGGTCCACCGGGGCCTCCCTCAGGCGCACCGCCGGAGTTCTTGCCTCCGAAAAGGTTCAGACGGTAGATGACGTGCAGCATGCCGTAGCTCGTGATTGAATTATACTCCGTATCGGTGCGGCCGGTAGAAGAGATGGCACGGCTGAACGAGGACTGCTGATGCAGGATGTCGTAGAGCTGCAGGGATATGGTCAGCGCCTTGGTCTTCAGGAAACTCTGTGACAACTGGGCATTCCATATCAGTTCGTTGGTGTTCATCGATGCGTCGTTGTAACCGCGGCGGCTCTGCATGTTCATGTTCGTGGTAATCGAGGTGCCCCACGGAGCGGTCACGCCAACCATTCCTCCGTAAGAGAACTGCCACGTGTCGAGGTTGTTGTTCGGCTGCAGGTCGTTGCGCGAGCGGGTATAGCCCACTGAGCCGTTCAACTCAACCTCCAACCAGCTGTTGCGGTAGCTGAGGGCAAGACGCTCGTTGAGTGAAGCCGAGTTCGTGGCGCTCTTCTGCGAGTCGGCGTTCATGTCCACGCTCACATAGCCTACCATGTGGTTGTAGTTCACATTAGTAAAGGTGTTCACGTTGAAGAAGCCTGCCGAGTCGATGGCGGTGCTGAACATCACGCCAGCCCATCCGTTCCAGTTGCCGTTCACGTTCTCCGGGCGTGTCGTGCGGGCACCCGTCGCTGCGTCGTAGGTCGTCTTGTTGGCGATGGAGTTGCTCGTCGTGGTGAAGCCGACAAAGGTGGCTACCGAACGCTGATACTTCTGGATATAGTCGTTGAACATCAGGTTGAAGCGCTGCGTGAACGAGGGCTTCAGTCCGGGATTACCCATCTTGATGTTCAGCGGGTCGCTGTTGTCGGTGATGTCGAGCAGGTCGCTCATCGAGGGCTGGCTCGTGCTGCCGTTGTAGTTGAAGCGCAGCTGACTGACGTTGGAACGCTTCCAGCGGAATTCGAGCGTCGGGGTGATGTTTGTCACCGTGCGCGTCGTATCGGCATGCACGCCCTGGTAGTCCTGCACAAAGTGCGACTTCTGCGGAACGAGGCGGACACCTGCATTCAAGGTATAGTCCTTGCGCACGACACGCAGCATCACCTCTGCCGTGTGTATGTAGTTCTTGTACTCCGAGAATCGGCTCAGGTCGGAGTCCAAATAGTTATCCAGAGGATGGTAAGGCTCCAAGTAGCTGTCCCAAGAGCGGTAGGCGGGCACCCACGCTCCCATAGGATTGTAAGCAAGATGATAGGCGTTGCTGAAGTCGTAGGTAGCGCGGTCGCTCTTGCTGTAGCGATACTGATACTGATAACTGAACTGCAGATATACCTGGCGCATGATGGGCTCGCTGTAAGTCAGGCGCGCGCTGTAGTCCCAGTTCTTGGTCGGTGTGAGACTGTAGCGGTTGGTCACCATCGTCGAGTCCATCAACAACTGGTAATAATTGATGTAGCTGTCGGAAATGGACTTGCTGTCGCCGTCGCTCCAGTTGGCATTCAGTTGCAGCGTGAGGTTGCGCCCTGTGCTGCTGAGCTTCCTGTTCAGCTGCAGCCGGCCTCCCACGTTCTTCGAATCGCTGTAGCTCACGCTATTCTGCAAGCGGCTATTCTTCACGATGCCCAGACTGATAAGCTGGTCCAACTCATTCAAGGGGTTGGTCACGGAGAGGTACGGGTCGCTGTCAAAGGTTGCCTCCTCACTGATGCCGAGTCCGTCGTTGGAGTTGAAGCGGATGGTCGGACGGAAGAGGATATTGGTCATTGAGTCGGGCTGCCACTCCACGCGCATCTGTCCGTTCCAGCTGTTGGAGCGCGAGAGGTTGGTGCCGATGCTGTTGCTGAACGATGAGGTCGTCTCGTTGAATATCTGCTCGCTCGAGCGCTTCGACAGCTGGTCGCCGTCAGAGTGATTCCAACGCACGGAACCATCCATTTTCAGCTTGTCCTTTTTCTCATAGTTCACGTTCACGCCGAGCATCTTCGCTGCGTTCAGTCCTTGGCGCTGACCACCCCAACGACCGCCACCGCCGCCACCGGGGAATCCCATGTCGTTCACGTTGTTGGCACGGGCGAATGCCATGACGCGCACATCGTCCTGCATCACCGCACCCATACCACGACCCGAGTAGCGATCATGCGTACCCGCAGCCAGATCCACGTTGGCCATGATACCCTTGTTCATGCCGCGCTTGATGCCGAAGTCGAGCACCGTCTCTTCCTCGCCGTCCTCGATGCCGCTCACGCGCGCCAAGTCACTCTTCTGGTCGTATGCCCTGATTTGCTCAATGATGTTCGTCGGCAGGTTCTGCATTGCCGTCTTCGTGTCGCCGGTCATGAACTCCTTGCCGTCCACGAGTATCTTCTTCACCTCCTTGCCGTTAATCTTGATGGTTCCGTCGTCGCTCACCTCAGCACCCGGCAGACGCTTTACAAGCTCCTCTACCACCGAGCCTTCCGGCGTGCGGTAGGCACTCGCGTTATACACGAACGTGTCTTCCTTCACCGTCACCTTCGAAGCCTGCGCCGTCACCGTGGCACCTTCGAGCATGATGGCATCGGGGGCAAGCGAGATGGTGCCCGCCTGAACACCTTTACCGTCCTTGATGGTGATTTTCTTCGAGTAGGTTTTGAAGCCCACGTAGGTAATCTTCAACGTGTAGCTTCCATCGGAAGGAGCCGTAACAGAGAACGCTCCGTTGGCGTTGCTCACGCCATTGGCTACCACCTTTTCTCCACTCAGCAGGGATGCCGTGGCCTGGATGACCGGTTCCCTCGTGTCCTGCTCAACAATCTTTCCTGTGACAGTTCTCTGGGCGAACGCCATGACTGCCATCACGCAGACAACGCTTGTCAGCAATAATCTCTTCATTTCTTCAATCTGTTTTTTATTTTGTTTTATATTTTACCTGTTCCTTTCCCTTTCTAATACGTTTTGACGAAAGAAATCCCCAAAAGTTTAATCAGACATCAAGAAAAAATGAATAAAAGGCGCATTTATTTTATGTTTTTCACAGTTTTTCGGGAATTTTTCATACCTTTGCGCAACGAAAACAAAAGCTACCCAACTGGTATGAACCCTCAGAAAGTCATCATTCCCGACAACCTTGAAACCGCGCTCACGGCAGCCGTTGCCGAGTGCGAGCGCGACCGTATATTCCTCTTGGCAGACGAGACCACCGAAAGGCTCTGCCTACCCCTCATTGCAGAATTTCCCTGTCTCGCAGGGGCGCAGACCATCGTAATCGGTGCCACCGATGCGAACAAAACGATTGACTCGCTCGCCCATGTGTGGGAGGAGCTTGGCAAGGGCGGTGCCACCCGTCACTCACTCCTTATTAATATAGGTGGGGGCATGGTGACCGACCTCGGCGGATTTGCCGCCAGTACCTTCAAGCGCGGCATCAACTATAT
Source organism: Prevotella sp. (assembly GCA_022511065.1). GTDB lineage: Bacteria > Bacteroidota > Bacteroidia > Bacteroidales > Bacteroidaceae > Prevotella. The sequence goes on along the minus strand of JAFLSG010000005.1, from coordinate 70,935 downwards.
CAACATCCCCACCACCCTGCTCTCGATGGTCGATGCCAGCGTGGGCGGGAAGACGGGCATCAACTTCCGCGGACTGAAGAATGAAATCGGTGTGTTCAACAATGCGCGGAGCGTCATCCTCGACACCCGCTTCCTCCGCACGATGGATGCGGAGAACACGCTCTCCGGCTACGCCGAAATGCTGAAGCACGGACTTATCTCTGACGAGAAAATGTGGGCGGAACTGCTCAACTTCCCCATAGACGCACTCGACACGCCCGACCGTCTGCGGCAGCTCCAACGGATGGTAGCCGACTCCGTGGCCGTCAAGGAGCGCATCGTAACGGAAGACCCAACGGAGCAAGGCATCCGCAAGGCACTCAACCTCGGGCATACCGCTGGCCACGCATTTGAATCCCTCGCCCTTACGCGCACTCCCGTACTCCACGGCTATGCCGTCGCGTGGGGTTTGGTATGCGAGCTGTATCTGAGTGCCATCAAGACAGGTTTCCCCACGGACAGGCTGCACCAGACGGTCGCCTTCATCAAGGAGCATTACGGCAAGATGGCTATCACCTGCGATGACTACCCCACCCTGCTCGAACTGATGACGCACGACAAGAAGAACACGGCGGGCATCATCAACTTCACCCTGCTCGGCGGCATCGGTGACATCCGCATCAACCAGACTGCCACAAAGGATGAAATCTTCGAGGCCCTCGACTTCTATCGGGAGGGATAAGCCGCAGAACCAACTGCTTAAAAGCCCTAAAATTTGTTAAGCATTCGCACTCCGAATGCTTATTTTTATTATCTTTGCAGTCCTTTCGCCCTTTTAGGGAGAAGATTTTGTGTGCTTATGACAAGGAAACGGAGTCTTATATCCTTCATGCTACTGCTGACGATGCTTGCTGTATGGGGCATCGCCGAGGCAAGTGCGGCTCCCCTGAAAGCACGTAATAGGAGACTGAACATTGCCGGCGACGAGTTGGCGAAGCAACAGGCAAAGCTCGAACAGGCAAACATCCGCTATGCCGACTTCTGCAACTACTGTATGCCGACCCCGAACCGCGTCGTCACCTCACGCTACGGACGGCGGTGGGGACGGAAGCACGAGGGCATAGACATCCGCGTAAAGAAGGGTGACACCATCCGCTCCGCCTTCAAGGGACAGGTGGCACTCGTGACCTACGACCGAAAAGGATATGGATATTATGTGGTGGTGCGCCATCAGCACGGATTGGAAACACTCTACGCGCACATGTCTAAGCAATTGGTGAAGGTGGGGCAGCATGTAGAAGTGGGAACGCCCGTCGGGTTGGGCGGCAGCACAGGCAGAAGTAGCGGCCCTCACTTGCACTTTGAAATCCGACTGAACGGCGAGGCGCTGAATCCCGTCCTGATGTTTGACTTCCCTAACCAGACTTTTTGTTACGTTAATCATCAAGAATATCTTGATAACCAGCCTGGTTATTACAACAACCATACCCAGTTCTCGCTTGCTGCCACTGGCATCCTCACAGGAAACAGCGCAACCGATTCCGATGAGCAGCAGTCAAGGCTCAGCGACAGCAAGGGAGGCTCAAACCGAAAAGACAACCCACTCAGAAACAGACTGAAAGACTTAACCACTCTTACCATTCAGCGCATGAACAATGATGACGCGCGCCCTTATTGGAGCTCATCATCGCGACAAGGTGCGCCCCCTTCCTACCACTTAGGCTGAGTAGCCCGCCTGTGCATCTCGTGAATCAACATTGCAAAGGCTCAGGCGGGGATAGTCGGGATGACGGAACACAGATTGCAAGCAGAATCCACGAACAAACAAAGTGTTTCATCGGGCTAATTGCTCTGCCTGTTTACGGGCGGGTTTGTTAGTTTGTGTCATGGGGATACGCGCTACGTGAACATAGGCACGAGGCTGATGAAACTTAGAAAGCACGCGCTCGCAGATGCTGCGAGCATCGGTTATGCTGCCTTCAGTCAGCAGCACGACAATCTCCCCGAACTTCGGGTCGGGGCGCTTACTTATTAAATAAGGTGTATGCAGATGAGGACGGAGCAACCGCTCTATTTCCTCCGCTACAATTTTGATGCCACCCGAACAGATGACATTGTCTTTCCGACCGATGATGCGGAATTGGGAAGACGGTAGAAGTTCGGCAATGTCATGCGTGACGAGCGTCTGCGGACAGACCTCCGGCGCATCAATAACGAGGCAATCATCATCGGAAAGACTTACCTGAACGGAGGGGAAAGGAGTATAATACTCGGAAGCATCCGCACCGCTCAGCCGACGGAGCGCAATATGCGAAAGGGTTTCCGTCATGCCGTATGTGCTCCACACCGCATTGGGGAAGCCGCGCAGCTCAGTTGCCAAATCATCGTCAATGGCTCCGCCACCGATAATCAAATGCCTGATTTGCATAAACCGCTCCCGTTCCTCTGCCATTTGCAGGGAGTTATAGACCTGCATGGGCACCATTGCCGCAAAGTCTATTGGGCTGTCTATCGTTGCCAAAGGATGCCCAGAAGGCTCAACCGACAGCAACCGAAGCCCACGCTCCAAGGCGCGCACCACCATCATCTTGCCCGCAATATAATCGAGCGGCATACAGAGCAATACCGTATCACCCTGCCGAAGTCCGAGAAAGTCACAAGTAATCCGCGCGGAATTCAGCATCCGCCGCTTTTCCACACGCATAGGTTTGGGCTTGCCCGTCGAACCACTTGTATGGACAAGCACCGTGTCGGAAGCATCGTTCCACTCCTTGAGGAATTCCTCAAGCGTCATTCCCTGCTTCCGACAAGTAGCATTCCCCGAAGTCATTGCCCGGTTCTCCACAACTCGTCGCTCCGGATTTCCAACCCCATCGGGATGTTGTCCGTAAACAACTGCCCCGTACCAAGTCCCTGCGGCGTGCGGATGGCATCGCCATACACATCGGAGGCGAACTGCGCAATGGCATTCAGTCCGACATTACTCTCCAAGGCAGAGGTTATCCACGAGCCGATACCCTGCTGTCGGACAGCCTCAATCCACTCCCGACAACCGTGCATACCGCCGTGCAATGAAGGTTTCAGCACGATGTATGCCGGTTTTATCACGTTCAGCAGATGCGCCTTCATCTCTGGGTCGCTCACCCCAATTAACTCCTCATCGAGTGCAATCGGCAGGGGCGACTCGCGGCATAACTCTGCCATATAGCCCCACTGATTGGGCTTGATGGGTTGCTCAATGGAGTGGGCATACTGCGCAAGCAGTTCTAACTTATAGAGTGCTTCATCGAAATTAAACGCTCCATTGGCATCAAGCCGCAGTTCCACCTCACGACGGGAGAACCGCTCACGGATGCGCCGCACTAAGTCAAGCTCTTCCTCAAAGTCGATGGCACCGATTTTCAACTTCACGCAACGGAAACCGCTCGCCAGTTTCTCCTCCATACGCCGAAGCATCTCCTCATGGTTACCCATCCAGACTAAGCCATTGATGGGAATACCCACCTCTCCACGACTGAATGCCGTATCGAAAAGCCGATTACCGTTCCGCAGGTTCAGCAGTGCCGTTTCCAATCCAAACAGCATTGAAGGGTAAGGGCGCAGTGCCTCATAGTCAATCTCGCCCGTGCGACAGAAGTCCTCACACACCTTATTTAATATATAGGGATAGTCGGGCAGGTCATCGCAACTCAATGCGGGCAGCGGAGCGCACTCCCCCACTCCCTTGCGTGTGCCGTCGCTCAACTCGATAAACCAACTGCGTCGCTCAGTATAGATTCCCCGCGATGTGCCCGCGGGCTGCTTGAAGTGAAACACGCGCTCCGTCACGCTTGCCTGGTATTTGCTCATACTGCTTTGCTTAATACTCAATCAAAGAATTATTCTATCGCGTATTCCTTTGCGCTTATGGCAACTTGGGATACTTCTTGAAATCGGGCTTACGCTTCTCAAGGAATGCCTTGCCGCCCTCCTGTGCCTCGTCGAGGAAGTAGTAGAGCATCGTGGCATCACCCGCAAGTTCCTGAATACCTGCCTGTCCGTCAAGCTCTGCATTCAGTCCCGCCTTAATCATGCGGAGGGCAAGCGGACTGCACTCCATCATCGTCTCTGCCCACTCTACGCACTCGTCCTCAAGCCGCTTGAGGGGAACAATCTTATTCACCAAGCCCATGCGCTCTGCCTCTGCTGCGGAATACTGACGACAGAGAAACCAAATCTCCCGCGCCTTCTTCTGTCCGACGATTCTTGCCAAGTAACTCGCGCCGAAGCCCGCATCGAATGAACCCACCTTGGGACCCGTCTGTCCAAAGATGGCATTCTCGGAAGCAATCGTCAGGTCGCACACCAAATGAAGCACATGACCGCCACCGATGGCGTAGCCATTGACCATCGCAATGACTGGCTTCGGCAGACGGCGAATCTGCATCTGCACATCAAGCACACTCAGACGGGGAATGCCCTGCTCATCCACATAACCGCCACGCCCTTTGACATTCATATCACCACCGCTGCAGAAGGCGTGCTTCACATCTTCCAACTGCATCCCTTCGGGAACATCCGACATCGCACCCGTAAGGATAACCACCGAGATGTCCTGCATCTCACGGCACAAAGCGAATGCCTGCGACAATTCCCACGTGGTCTTGGGCGTGAACGCATTGCGGTAGCGCGGGCGGTTGATGGTTATCTTCGCGATTCCGTTGTACTCCTCAAAGAGTATCTCTTCAAATTCCCTAATGGTCTTCCACTCTCTCATAACTCAAATGTTTTATAATAGTCCTTGAATACCCGCTCATCTTCGGCAACATCAGTAGTCACTTCGAGGAGTATCGGGCGGTCACTCTCCCGGCTGAGCAGGGTTTGCATGCCTTTCCGCATCTGCTCCATATCCGTGGCACTCAGATATTCCACGCCATTCTGCCGGCAGATGCCCTCGGCAGTTGTATGATGCTCGGCAGCCACGAACACATCCCGCGCCGGACTCTGCTCCAAGCCACGGAGCTGGTTGAAGATACCGCCGCGCCCGTTGTTTAGTAGCAGAATACGGAGATTGCCGCGCAGACTGCGATTCCACAATGCATTCTGGTCATAGAAGAAACTGAGGTCGCCGATAATACAAAATACGCGCTCTTCTCCCGAAACAACCGAAAAGCCTGCGGCAGCCGACAGCGAACCTTCGATGCCGTTCACCCCACGATTGCACCAGACATGGTGCAGGGCATAGATGTTTGCCAAGCGGATGGCGGTACTGTTGGCATAATGCACGTGCCAAGGATATTCCACATGCTTCAGTTTCTTCTCGAACAACTTGACCGCTGCTAACTGCGAGTAGTCGGGCTTATAGTCCGCCGCGTGTTTCTTCGCTATGGTCAGTTCACGAAACCACTGACTGCGGTATGCCTCACCCCGAAGTTTCTTGTGCGACAACCGATGACTAATCTCCTGTAGCACGAACTCGGCATCTGCCACGACGATTTCCCGAAGATGCATGAATGTGTCCTCCACCTCGCCCGACGGACTGATGCGCCACACCTCGACATCCTCCGCCTCTCGGATGAAACGGCGGAGCCGCTTGCTCACGATTGTGCCGCCCACATGGATTACAAAGTCGGGGGGCGGAAGCGTAGAGCGATACAACACCTCATCAAAGCGGCTCACACCCGGCAGAGGCGAGAGCGCCTCATGCAGCACGATGACGTGCGTGAAGAGATAGGTCAGCCCCGTGCCTTCAAAGATACCGGGCGGCGTTTGCCCGAACACAATCATTGGGCGCTCTGCTTGAAGCAATCCCTCCATCAGCGCAGGGGGCAGATAACCGTAATCCTTCGGAAAGGCAGGGCGGCTTATCTTCCGCTCCACGGGTAGTGCGGGACTATCAAATATGAAAAGCGGTTCTGTGATGGGTACGTTGATATGCACGGGACGAGGATCGTCAGCTGTTACCTCTAACAGTGCTTCATTCACCAATCGGTTGCAGTACCACCGCCCCTCTTCGTCGCAAGGCTCTGGGAGTGACACGGCTTTTCGCACGAAACTCCCCAATGCGCCGGACTGCGGAAGGGTCTGTCCGTCAAGTTGGTCAATCCATTGAGCCGGGCGGTCGGCGGAGATAACCACCAAAGGGATATGCTGATAATACGCCTCTGCTACGGCAGGGGTAAGATTGAGCAAGGCCGTACCACTGGTGACGCACACCACAACAGGAGCATTTAACGCCTGCGACATACCGAGTGCATAGAAACCTGCCGACCGCTCATCGGTCACGGGCAGGCATTCGATGTCGGGGCACTCGTTCAGGTTATGCACGATTGGTGCATTCCTACTGCCGGGGCACACCACCGCATGGCGGATGCCGTGAGCGACGAGCAGCGCCGTCAGTATGCCTACGTTCTCCTTGTTGCTATACATCTTCGCATGGTTTCTAATTTCGCCTCCGTCTCTGCCCATTCCTGTTCCTCGTTGCTATCGCACAACAATCCGCCACCGGCATAGAGGCGGCAATGCGTTCCCTCAATATTCATGCAGCGAAGCGAGACATAAAGGTGGGTATCGCAAGGACGGAGCATCCCCATGAATCCGCTGTAATAGCGGCGGGGCGTATGCTCATTGGTTTTGATAAAGTTGAAGGATTCCCGCTTGGGCAGTCCGCAGACGGCGGGTGTAGGATAGAGTGCCTGCAGCACATCGCCCAGATGATTGCCGTCAGGCAGGGTGAACGTGAAGTCGCTCCGCAGGTGCATGAGATGGGCGGCGCGGACACTGTAAGGCCCTTCCTCGCAGAAGTCATCGGTAAACTGCTCGAGACATTCTGCGACGTATGTTGCCACAAGCCGCTGCTCCTGAATGTTCTTGTCGCTCCACTGCGTCTCTCCCGGCAGCTGCGTACCTGCCAAGGCGATAGTGCGCCATTCGCGCTCCCCGATTTCAAGCAGCATCTCAGGTGTGGCCGTCAGCCAAAGACCACTCTTCGGCGTATAGACAAGGGCAATAAACATACGGGGATAATACTCACAGGCACGGCGGTATAGTTCGAAAGGAGAAACGCGCGCATCGGTTTCGCCGTCGGCAGCAAGGGGCAACTCGCCCTCTACACAGCGCGAAAGCACTAACTTACGGAACGCTCCCGCCTGAAGCTGGGCGTGAAAGTTGGCAAAGTCAATGGAATAATATTCCCGTTCAGAAGGATGGGGAATCGTTATATTTGAATGAAGCCTCTCTGCGGAAGCTGCGGAAGAACTGTCCGCAGAAGCCAAAATGGTATCGAGTATCTTTTCAAGGGCGGCATCTTGCCCGTCGTACTCCTCCACCCTGTCCGGCCGTATGAGGCATATCGGTTGCTCCGCCGTAATCTCAAAAGGAGCAACCACAAACCCTTGCCGCCCGTTGAGTTCATTGCAAACAAGCAGTTCCTCCGGCTCGCCTTCTGTCTGCTGAACCAGAAAAGAACGGTCGGTGTGCGGCAAACGATAAATGGCAAAGGCGGGCATCAGTGCTTCTGCTGTTTGATGACGTAGTTTGTCACGCGGACATTCGACACCAGTTCGTCACCACTATCCTTGATATCGACGTTCCAAACGTGGAGCGTGCTGCCTTTGTGCAGCAGCTTTGCTGTGGCCGTCACGGTCTCGCCCTCGGGCACAGCCTTCACATGACTGCCGCTCACCTCGATGCCCGCGCACATACAGCCGGGGCAAAGTGCCAACGAACCCACGCCCGCCACGCTCTCCGCCAAGGCAAGCGAAGCACCGCCGCTGAGAAAACCAAACGGCTGACGGGTGCGTTCATCCACGGGCATACGCCCTACGCAGATGTCCGGCTCGGGCGTGGAGAGGAACTCCATGCCGAGGGCGGTACAGAGATATTGCGTCTTACCGACGTCTGCCCGTATCTGCTCTATATCCATCAGTCTATTTGAAAAGTGAGTATTCGGGAATATCCCACGCAAGAACGCTTGCGCCCAGCACATCGCGCTCGCGGTCGCTGAGGATGGAGCGTACAATCTTCACCCTACCTTTAAGGTTGTGGAGCACGTGCTGCTCGAATGATTCTTGTAGCGGTTCCATGAGCCACTTGCCTGCCCTGCTCACGCCACCCGTGAGGATGATGGCCTGCGGGTTGATGAGTGTCGAGTAAGTGGCCAATCCGTAGCCGAGGTAACCTCCCGTGCGGCGATAGGTCTCGATAGCCAATTCGTCGCCCTTGTCGCAGCACTCGGCGATGAACTTCGCCGTCAGCTCCTTCTCGTCGCGCATCAGGGATGGCGTGTCCGGGCGCTCCGCCATCAGCTCCTGTGCCGTGAGCACGATACCATTCGCACCGGCATAGGCTTCCAAGCAACCCCGCTGACCACATCCGCAGAGGCGGCCTTCACTCTGGGGAGCCACGCAGATATGACCGAACTCACCCGCGAAGCCCTCGAAGCCCTTATGTTCATGACCGTTGGAGAAGAAGCAGCTGCCCACGCCTACGCCGAGGCTCACCACGATAAAGTCCTTCATACCATGGGCACTGCCGAACTCACGCTCGCCCAAGGCAGACACGTGGCAGTCGTTGCTCATGCCCACAGCCAGACCGATGCGGTCGCGCAGCAGCGTGGCCAAGGGTACTGTGCCCTTCCAAGGCAGGTTAGACGGATTGAGGATGACGCCCGTCAGGGAGTTGGCGCCAGGTCCGCTGATACCGACGGAGCGCACGGTCTCGTAGCCTCCGTTCTCTTCCACCAGCGTGAGGATGTGGTCGCCCAATGCGGTCACGAAGTCATTCAGGTCGGGATAGTCCCGTGTGTCAAAGTCACACTCCGCCAAAATGTCGCCGCGAATGTTCACGATAGCACAAGTAGTGCGCTCAATACTTATATCGACACCTACGACGCGCGTCTTAAAAATAGTCTCTTCCATTAGTTATGTTTTGTTTGTCTTTTGTATGTTTTCTTATTTGAACAGCGAGTATTCCGGCACTTCCCATGCAAGTACACTCGCACCGAGCATATCGCGCTCACGGTCGTTGAGCATCGACCTGACGATTCTCACCTTACCCCTGATGTTGCGGAACACGTGCTCCTCGAACGATTCGCGCAGCGGTTGCATCAGCCACTTGTCCGCCTTGCTCACACCACCCGTGAGGATGATGATCTGCGGATCCGTGAGAGATGCGTAGTTGGCAAGTCCGAAGCCGAGCAGATAGCCCGTGCGACGGAAGGTATCAATGGCGATTTCGTCGCCCTTGTCGCAACATTCCGAGACGAACTTTGCCGTGATCGTTTCTGCATCACGCAGCAACGACGGCGTGTCGGAACGCTCCGCCAACAACTCCTGCGCCGTGCGCACCACGCCGTTTGCCCCGACGTATGCCTCCAAGCAGCCTTTCTTGCCGCATCCGCAGACACGCGCATCAGGCGCATCCACCACACACATGTGACCGAACTCGCCGGCAAAGCCCTCGAAGCCTTTATGCTCATGGCCATTGGAGAAGAAGCAACTGCCCACGCCCACACCGAGGCTCACCACGATAAAGTCGTTCATGCCGTGCGCACTGCCGAACTCACGCTCACCCAAAGCAGAGGCATGACTGTCGTTGTCCATCCGCACCGCCATGCCAAGACGGTCGCGCAGCATGGCACCTAAGGGCACGATGCCCTTCCAGGGTAGGTTCGGCGAATTGACGATGCAGCCCGTCAGGGCACTGGCACTCGGGGCACTGATGCCCACGGAGCGGATAGTCTCGTAGCCTCCGTTCTCCTCCGCCATCGTGACAATCTCGCTGCTCAGCGCCGTCACGAAGTCGTTTGCGTCAAGATATTCCCACGTACCGAAATGACGCTCCGCGAGGATGTTCCCCCGGATATCCACAATGGCACAACTTGTGCGCTCGTTACTGATGTCCACGCCGATGACGCGCGTCTTGATGGCTTCTTCCATGATTTGTTCGGTCATATTGTCATGTGTCAGTAGTTTTCGGGTACAAATTTACGAAAAAAACACGAACCGCGCAAATATCAAAATGCTAAAAAAACATAAACGCACGCGGATATATCGGAGAATATGCGTAACTTTGCACATCCTTAGCGAATTAAAAGCAACAAAGTATAGACCATATATGAACGTATTAGAACTCAGCGAGCAAGAAATCGGCAGGCGCGAGAGCCTGCAAGAGTTGCGGCAGATGGGCATCAATCCCTATCCCGCAGCGGAATATCCCACCAACGCCTTTTCCACCGAAATACGCGACTCGTACAGCGACGATGCAGAGCCGCGCGAAGTCGTCGTGGCAGGCCGCATGATGAGCCGCCGCGTGATGGGCAAGGCCTCGTTTGCAGAGATTCAGGACAGCAAGGGGCGCATACAGGTGTATATCACCCGCGACGACCTCTGTCCCGGAGAGAACAAGGATTTGTATAATCAGGTATTCAAGCGGTTGCTCGATATCGGCGACTTTATCGGCGTGAAGGGCACGGTATTCCGCACGCAGACAGGCGAAATCAGCATACACGCGAAGGAACTGACGCTGCTCTCAAAGAGCCTCAAGCCGCTGCCCATCGTGAAATACAAGGACGGTGTGGCTTACGATAAGTTCGATGATCCTGAACTGCGCTATCGTCAGCGATACGTGGATTTGGTAGTGAACGAGGGCGTAAAGGACACGTTCCTGCAGCGCGCCACCGTGATACGCACCATTCGCCGCGTGCTCGACGAGGCGGGTTATACGGAGGTGGAAACCCCAACGCTCCAGATGATTGCCGGCGGTGCGAGTGCCCGCCCGTTCATCACGCACTTCAATGCGCTCGACCAAGCCATGTATATGCGCATCGCCACCGAGCTTTACCTCAAGCGACTCATCGTGGGCGGATTCGAGGGCGTATATGAAATAGGTAAGAACTTCCGCAACGAGGGTATGGACCGCAACCACAACCCGGAGTTCACTTGTATGGAGCTTTACGTGCAATATAAGGACTACAACTGGATGATGTCCTTCACCGAGAAGCTGTTAGAGGCCGTCTGCATCGCCGTGAACGGCAAGCCAGAGCGTGAGGTGGATGGGCAGATTATCAGTTTCAAGGCTCCTTACCGCCGCTTGCCCATCCTTGATGCCATCAAGGAAAAGACGGGCTTCGACTGCAATGGCAAGTCGGAGGACGAGATTCGCGCCTTTTGCAAAGAGAAAGGCATGGAGGTGGATGACACGATGGGTAAGGGCAAGCTCATCGACGAGCTTTTCGGAGAGTTCTGCGAAGGCACGTTCATACAGCCCACATTCATCACAGACTACCCCGTGGAGATGTCTCCATTAACCAAAATGCACCGCTCAAAACCCGGGCTGACGGAGCGTTTCGAGCTGATGGTGAACGGAAAGGAGCTTGCTAACGCCTATTCGGAGCTGAACGACCCCATCGACCAGGAGGAGCGTTTCATCGAGCAGATGCGATTAGCCGACAAGGGCGACGACGAGGCAATGGTTATCGACCGCGACTTCCTGCGCGCCCTGCAATACGGAATGCCGCCCACATCGGGCATCGGCATCGGCATCGACCGCCTCGTGATGCTCATGACGGGCAAGACCTTTATACAAGAGGTGTTGTTCTTCCCGCAGATGAAGCCGGAGAAGAAAGTGCCGCAGAGCACCGTAGCCGAATGGCAGGCGGTGGGCGTGGCCGAGGAGTGGGTGCCTGTGCTGCGTAAGGCGGGCTTCAACCTCGTGCAGAACATACGCGAGGAGAAGGCGCAGGGACTGCAGCAGAAGATTGGCGACATCGTGAAGAAATACAAGTTGGAACTGACCAAGCCTTCCGTGGATGACATCCAGAAGTGGATAGACGCGGCTAACCAATAAATGTACGACTGCGGGAAGATAGCAATCATCGGCGGAGGCAGTTGGGCGACGGCCATAGCCAAAATAGTGGTGAACCATACGCACCACATCGGATGGTATATCCGCCGCGAAGACCGCATCGAGGAGTTCCGGCGCCTCGGCCATAACCCTGCCTATCTGACCAGCGTGCGCTTCAACACGGACGAGATTTATTTCGACAGCGACCTGAACCGCATCGTGGAGCGTTACGACACGCTCGTCTTCGTCACCCCCTCTCCTTACTTAAAAAGCCATCTGAAGAAACTGAAGGTTCGTCTGCGCGACAAGTTCGTGCTGACGGCCATCAAGGGCATCGTGCCCGACGAGAACATCGTCTGCTCCGAATACTTCCATCAGGTGTATGACGTGCCTTACGAGAACCTTGCCTGTCTCGGTGGGCCCTCGCATGCGGAGGAGGTAGCATTAGAGCGACTAAGCTACCTGACCGTGGGGTGCGCTGACCCGGAGAAGGCGCAGGCTTTCGCCGACGTACTGACCAGCGAATACATCAAGACGAAGATTTCCAACGACGTGCTCGGCATCGAGTATTCCTCGGTGCTGAAGAATGTATATGCCATCGCTGCGGGCATCTGTTCGGGACTGAAATACGGCGACAACTTCCAGGCGGTGCTGATGGCGAATGCCGTACAGGAAATGAACCGCTTCCTCACCGCCGTGCATCCACAGGAACGAAACGCCTACGACTCTGTGTATCTGGGCGATATGCTCGTCACGGGCTACTCCAATTTCTCCCGCAACCGCACCTTCGGCACGATGATTGGCAAGGGCTACAGCGTGAAGTCGGCGCAGATTGAGATGGAGATGATAGCCGAAGGCTACTTCGGCACAAAGTGCATGAAGGAGATTAACCGCCATTGTCACGTGAACATGCCCATCCTTGATGCCGTATATAATATATTGTACGAGCGTATCTCGCCGCAGGTGGAAATCAAGTTGCTCACCGATTCCTTCCGATAAACAAGTCCATTTTATGCGACGGCACATTGTCACCGATTCCGCCTTTTTGCCTTACACCTTGCTTTTTCCTAATCCCTTAGAATGGCGATATTCTAACGTTCAAACTCCGAGGACGCAAATATCGCAAAGAAACGTGTGCAATCGTATGTATATACATTTCAGCATCTTATACAAAACAAGCCCAGAATGTGCAACAAAAATTCCTAAAAATCACCCCAAAAACAAGGATTTTTGGCGAAAAAACACCCTCTTTTGCCTGACGAAACAGGCTGAAAACGCCCAGTAAAGATACTGATTACCCATAGAAAGAAGCCTCCTTTCTCCCCGAAAGGTTAAAATATACGACTTTTTAGGCATTTCCCTCCCCGCCGAAACCACAGATTACCCCAAAACCACTATAGTTTTCAAACTGACAGAATGTAACGCATCCCTAAAAATTGCCTTACTTTTTGCCACACGCCCCCTCACTCCATCCAAGCCGAGCATAATAAAAAATTATGTTTCTTATCGTTAAAAAAGTGCAAAAAATCACCGCAAACCGATACGACTCTCCTATATTTTTATTACCTTTGTCCCCGATAACAAGCAAACGGATACGTAGAATTTATTATTTTTCACTATTTATAAACAAATTAAAATTTAAGTTCAATGAAAAAGTATTTGATGATGGGTCTTGCAGCCCTTGCTTTTGCAAGCTGCTCGAACAAGGATGTGTTCGATCAGGAGCTTGTAGACCAAATGAAGCAAAATGAAGTTGTTGAGAAGTACAACAAGGCATTCATCCGAGTATTCGGTGAGCCTGCTGCTAACCAGACTTGGGGTTTCGGCACTGTTGGAACTCGTGCGGCTGACACATGGGATGGCACTCATACTTGTCTTGAGGCTAATTGGGAAGACAAACTTAATTTCTCGTTGCCGGCTAATGCTGTTCAATTAGATTCTGAAGAGAACGGGAATATGTATTATGACCAATGGTATTACAATGCATATGTTTGCAAAATTCCCAGTGACGCTAAGGTCATATATGTCTCTAAGGACTTTAATGGTGAATTTGTCTTTGATGGCAATATCGCTGATGGAGTTTCATTCTATAATTACGGAACTATTACAGGATTCAGAGGAGGCAATTTCACTGGTACTACTACAATTTATAACGCAGGTACGATGACCTATAATGTAGGTCAGCAAGATCACAACATCGTCAATACAGGAACGTTGTATGTTAAGGATAATGATGCTTGTGCTAAAATATTAAACTTGTATAATGGCGGTTCTATTGAGTTCGGTGGTAGTCCAGCTCAGCTTCATAGCAAATCGACCTACTATAGCAATGGTAAAAAGTTTTATATGCCTAATGGTGGTGTCATAGAGTCTAAATGTGATATTCATGAAACAATCACCGTGAAAGGCGATCTTAACATACAAACAGGCACCGATAAGAAAATTTGCGGTATAGAGGCTACTGGTCGTGTACAGAATACAGCTGGTAGACTTGAAGTTTCATATATAGAGGCTAAAGATATCTATTTTGAGGGAAATCATATCTATCTTAACCCTGAAGGATACTTGAAAGCTGAAACAATGGAGTTCGATAAGGCAGCATGTGATGTTCACGCAGCAACAGGTTCTAATGCTCTTGTTGAAGTTACTAAAAACATCAGTTTCAAGAATGACAATGACTTTAATAGAACATTCAGCGACAATATTTACTTTAAGGTTGATGGTTCTATTGACATGAACGGACAGACAAATGGTGGTTTTACGGATGCTGACAGAACACTTTATAATAGTGCAGCTGACTATATAGCAAAGCATGGAAATCCCAACAATCATTTGAACGCCGGTACTGCTACTGGTTCTCCGAAATGTGGTAATGCTTGGTCTGTTGATACCCCCACAGACCCAGAAGGTGATGGATATGACAATTTCATTGGTCGTGTATTTGCAGAAGACTTGAGTGCAAGTGGTGAGACTGACTTTGACTTCAACGATGTAGTATTTGATGTATATACCAATGCTGATAACAAAGCAAAGGTTGTCATCTTGGCTGCTGGTGGTACTCTGCCATTGACTGTTGCTGGTGAGGAGGTTCACAAGTTGTTCGAAGTTGGTGTTGAGGAAATGGTAAACACAAAGGCTGGTCCAGAAAAGGATCCTGTAGCAATCTATACAGACATTACAGTAACTGGTCTTAAGGACTTGCAGAAAATTACCATCAAGGTTACTAAGGAAGGTTCTGAGACTCCTATTGAGTTGCTTGCTAACGTAGGCGAGCCGGCTGCAAAGATTGCTGTTAACAAGAAAATCGACTGGCAGGACGAGCGTAAGGAGTTCGTTAGAAAGTATGAGGACTTCCAGAAATACGTTAGCGACCCAAGTGTTGAGTGGTATTAATCCTTACTACAAATAACAAGAGGCGTGCTTGCGAAATGCAAGCACGCTTTTTTATGCTCAAAAGTTAAAATAGGTTACTATAGTATTTACGTGTCATAAGTATAGTATTTAAGAGGGCTAAACACTATACTTGGTAGTCGGAAACAAGTAGTCGGAAACAATATGTCTATCAAATACACTTAGATACCGTGAACACGATACCTAATGCTTGTACTGCACAAAAAAGTTACTATTTTGTGCAGTACAGCGTATTTATTGCATAAAATAGCGCATGATTTAGAGTTTGAAATATAAAAATCAATAAAATATTTGCAGTTCTAAATATAAATTATTAAGTTTGCATAAACAAAAATGAGCAACAAGCATCTAAAACATATCATCGTCATGTGCCTGCTCTTGCTGCCACCATATATAAATATGGAGGTGCGGGCAGACATCAGGCAGATATGTGTATTGTCAGACCTTCACGTCATGGCCCCGTCATTGATTGACAGCCAAGACAATCGGGCGTGGCAGGAAGACCTTGCCTTCAAGAAGACCATGCAAGAGCTCAGTGCTCCTATTTTCGATGTACTCGTAGAACAAATAAAGAGACGGAAGCCGGATTTGCTGCTGATTGCCGGCGACCTGACGAAGGACGGGGAAAGGGAAAGCCACGAGTATGTGCTGAAGAAACTTAGGGAAATCAAGGACGCGGGCATTCCGATATATGTCATTCCCGGTAATCACGACCGAGGATACATGGAGCAGGCACGCAAATATGCAAACGACACCTACACGGAGGCGGAGCAATTCTCAAACGATGACTTCCGGGCAGCATACGCAGATTATGGCTACGGCAGCGATTCGGAATATTACCAGTCGTCACTGACTTATGCGACCGAGCCGCTTCAAGGGCTGACTCTGATTGGCATCGATACGGGGATATGGTGTGCGGTCAGCGATGGCGCACTTGCATGGGTGACCGAAAAGGCAAAAGAAGCGCAGCAGAAAGGCAATCAGGTGATTGTCATGATGCACCACCTGCTGATGCCACACTACCAGAATCAGAACGAGTTGGAAGAGCTTGCCATTCCGCAGAATTACGTGGATATTAGGCGCGAACTGATGAATGCCGGGATAAAGGTGGTTCTCACGGGGCACACCCATATCTCGGACATTGCCCGCTATACGGACGAGAACGGTCGGGAAATCTATGACATCGCAACCGGTAGCCCTATCTCTTACCCGTGCGACTACCGCACGCTCATTCTGAATGATGCAACCCTACAACTGATGGTCACGACCACCAACCTCACCCAACTGGAAGGATACGCAGATTTTCCAAGGTATGCGGCAGGCAGATTAGAACGCTCCATCACAGACTGGGCGACAAGGTGGGTGAAGGAAAGAACTGGCAGCGAACTGGCGGCATCCCTTGTCGCACCCGAGATTGCCGCCTATTTCAAGATTCACGCAGAAGGCAACGAGCCGCACAATCCTGATGCCGTCAAGGAACTGGAACTGTTTGAGGCCATCAAGAAGGTTTACGACGGAACGGCCTTCCCTGCTCTGTTCGCTACTGCTGAAAGCTGCGTCAGAAGTATGCTGGGCAACTATCCTTCTGAAGACGATGAAAGCAATGTGGTGAATGACCGCACGCTCTCCATCAAGCTGAATGCTGCGGAAACCGGCATAACCGCCCCTTCCCGCCAGTCCACAAGTCCTTCTATATGGTACACACTTGAAGGAATGCGATTAGCGCAAAAGCCAACCCAAGCGGGAATTTATATCCACAACGGGCGGAAAGTCGTAATCACGAAAAACAACTTTTAAAGGTTAAATAACAAAAATGCTCGGCAGAAGACTTGGTATTGGCAAGAAAATTTACTAATTTTGCAACGGAGAAACAAATTACTAAATAACATAAATAACATGAAGAATATCAGTCTTGACATCACAAAGGCCGCTTGCTTCCTCAAGGAAGGAGCCGTGGCTGCGTTTGAACCTCAGGTGAAGGCCGCTCAGAAAGCATTGGAAGACGGCACTTGCCCCGGTAATGATTTCCTCGGATGGCTGCATCTGCCCTCTGGCATCACGCCCGAGTTCATCGGCGAACTGCAGAAGTGCGCTGACGTGCTGCGCGAGAACTGCGAGGCAGTGGTTGTGGCAGGTATTGGCGGCTCCTATCTCGGTGCGCGCGCCGTCATCGAGGCATTGGGCAATTCCTTTGCATGGCTCGTGCAGGACAAGAAGAATCCAACAATCCTGTTTGCCGGCAACAACATCGGCGAGGACTATCTCGCAGAACTGACGGAGTATCTGAAGGACAAGAAGTTTGGTGTCATCAACATCTCGAAGTCGGGAACGACCACCGAGACTGCCCTGACCTTCCGTCTGCTGAAGAAGCAGTGCGAGACACAGCGTGGCAAGGAAGAGGCAAAGAAGGTCATCGTGGCCATTACCGATGCCAAGAAAGGTGCTGCACGCACCTGCGCCGATAAGGAGGGTTACACCTCATTTATTATCCCCGACAACGTAGGCGGTCGCTTCTCAGTGCTCACGCCGGTTGGTCTGCTGCCTATCGCCTGTGCTGGTTTCGACATCAAGGCACTCGTAGAGGGTGCGCAGGCTATGGAGAAGGCTTGCGGCATCGACGTGCCTTTCGCAGAGAATCCCGCCGCACAATATGCTGCCGTGCGCAACGGTCTGTATCAGAGTGGCAAGAAGATTGAGATCATGGTGAACTATCAGCCGAAGCTGCACTTCGTGTCAGAATGGTGGAAGCAGCTCTACGGAGAGTCGGAGGGTAAGGACAACAAGGGCATCTTCCCCGCATCCTGCGACTTCACGACCGACTTGCATTCGATGGGTCAGTGGATTCAGGAGGGCGAGCGCACCATCTTCGAGACCGTCATCAGTGTAGAGGAGCCGGAAAAGAAACTGCTCTTCCCCGAGGATGAGGAGAATCTCGACGGCTTGAACTTCCTCGCCGGCAAGCGCGTGGATGAGGTGAACAAGATGGCGGAACTCGGTACACGCTTGGCTCACGTGGACGGTGGCGTGCCCAACATCCGCATTTCCGTGCCGAAGCTAAACGAGTATTACATCGGCCAGCTCATCTATTTCTTTGAAATCGGATGCGGCATCAGCGGCAATGTACTCGGTGTGAACCCGTTCAACCAGCCCGGCGTGGAGGCTTACAAAAAGAATATGTTTGCCCTGCTCGACAAGCCCGGCTACGAGGCCGACTCAAAGGCAATCAAGGAGCGTCTGGCAAAGGAAGCATAAAGGAAACAATAGAGATACCGCATCAGCGAATGTATCAGACAATTGTCAATGAATACAAGCAAAAGCACGGTTTTGAGGCACTACGCCCCAAGGCCGTGCTTTTCGACATGGACGGCGTACTCTACGACTCAATGCCTAACCACGCCGTGGCATGGCAGCAGTCGATGGCGACCTTCGGCATCCACATGACGGCGGATGACGCATACGCCACGGAGGGCGCGCGCGGGGTCGATACCATCCGTATGATGGTAATGAAGCAACAAGGAAGGGAGATTGACGAGGAAGAGGCACAACGGATGTATGATGTCAAGTCGCGCATCTTCCACGAATTGCCCGAAACACCCATCATGCCTGGTGTATTAGACCTGATGCGGCAAGTGAAGGAGTGCGGGATGCAGTGCGGCGTGGTCACGGGCAGCGGACAGCGCCCCCTCATCCAGCGCATCCTCAAAGACTTCGGTGAGTTTGTCGATATGCAACACGTCACCACCGCCTATGATGTCAAGCAAGGGAAACCTCATCCCGACCCTTACCTGATGGGACTGCAAAAGGCAGGCGGTCTGCAGCCGTGGGAAGCACTTGTCGTGGAAAACGCACCGCTTGGCGTACGTGCCGGTGTGGCAGCCCGCATTTTCACGATAGCCGTAAAGACCGGCCCACTACCTGACAAAACACTACTTGATGCCGGCGCAAACCTGCTCTTCAGCAAGATGCCCGACTTTAGCAAAGCATGGAAAGAACTAAATCACTCATTTACATGACACAAGAGGAAAGATGGTACATCCAGTACGAAGAAATCACAAACTACATAAGCCAAAACAGACGCCGCCCCTCCAAGCATCGGACGGAAGACCATAAAATGCTCAACTGGCTAAAGTACAACAGGAAACTGATGCTCAAGGGAGAACTTCCCGAAAACAGAGTCGAACAGTTCAAGAAACTCCTCCAACTGGCAGACAGGTACCGCAAGCTGAACCAACATAGCTATAAGAACTCGCGGGAACTGAAACTAATGTTTCAGACCTCATCCTCATCGGAGGCGTAAGTGTCGAGGTGAGCGTCACGGCGTATGCCCACATCACCGAAGTTGCTGACCGTCACCACAAATGGAATGTACTCATCCGTCTGCGGGTGGCTCACGCTTGCGGCGAAGACCAACTGATTCCCGTCCACCTTGTCAAACACGAATCCTTCCAATATGCCCGTCTTGCGATAGTCCTCGTCAAGTTGTGCCTCGAAAGCCGCCTTGGTGAACATGCGATTGAAGAATATGGTGCCGTCCGCGCGTATGATGCGGAGCGTGATGTGATTATCCACAAACTCCTGTCCCACCTCGTCTTTTACCTTCCGAAGACTGTCGGCCGGCTGCCGGCAAACCTCTACCTGGTAGTTCTTGTTGAGCCACTTGATATCCTTAACCTGCTTGTATTCCTGCATACGGATAGGTTCTTGAATCTGAGGCCTCTCTGCCTTGGTGGTTATGATGTCGTCACTCTTTTTCTTCTCGCCGCAGCTAACCGCAAGGAGCAGTGACAGGACGACGGGAAACAATCGGATAATTCTTTTCATCATGCTTGAAAGTTTAATTTGCGCTTGCAAAGGTAGCAAAAAAATTCCGTATGCCAAAAGAAAAGCCCGCCTTTGAGGGCGGGCCTTGAAAAGTGTTACCTGAAAACGTGAATCCTGCTACCTAAGAAAATAAATGCTATACCCAATCAAAGGGGAAGGCACGCTTGCCTAAAACACTATGTTAACCTAAATCACTATGATTCACCTAAAAAACTATTAACTAACCTAATTTTCTTTTTAATCTTATCTAATCTAATTCTTTTGATCATTTCTCTGCGGGTGCTGACCTCTCTTTTGTTGATCGGCCTTGTAGCTCCCGTACTGTTCGGCAGTAAGAATCTGCTGAAGTTCGCCGTCGTAAGCCTCCAGGGCTGCCATACGCTCCTTGCGCGCCTCGGCCATCTTTGCCTTCTGCTCCTCGGTCGGCTGCATCCGCTGACCTCCATTGCCTTGACCTCTGCCAGGTCTGCCGTGGCGGAAATCCCTTGAGCCACGTCCTGGTGTGCCCATCTTGTCCGCGTACTTGGTGTTCAGCTCCAACAACTGCTTTGCTTGCTCGTCGTTCAGTCCGTATTTCTTGACCGTCTCATCGGTGCGTTGTTTCAGCATCTCGGTCTTGTCAAACTTCCTCTCGGGGCGCTTGCCCTGTCGTGCGTTATCCTGTGCCACAACCGAGGAACTCATCAGGATGGCTGCTGCCATCATTGCTATCATCTTTTTCATTGTTCAATCCTTTTTAGTTATTAAACTTCTATTTCTAATTTGTTTCTGTCAGTTGCAACTATCAATATGACGCAGAAACGAGGGAAAAGTTTAATCAATCATCAAAAAAAATGTAGTTTTATCTGCAAAATAACATTTTTTTACTACCTTTGCCGATATTTATGAAGGAATGAGAAGGGTTATTTTTGCTTTCATCATAGGCTTTTCAGCAGGGGGATTCTGTTCCTGCAATGACAACGAAGCCACTGATAATCAAGGAAAAGCACCAATTGCGCAGAGCATCGACACCGTTCCGATGCTCATCATGCAGGTGCAGAAATGCGCGAAACTATACACCGCCGAGTACAAAGTACATAAAATCGTGACCCACGACGATGCC
Organism: Prevotella sp.; assembly: GCA_022511065.1. Taxonomy (GTDB): domain Bacteria; phylum Bacteroidota; class Bacteroidia; order Bacteroidales; family Bacteroidaceae; genus Prevotella. Next base: position 49,799 of record JAFLSG010000005.1, on the reverse strand, counting down.
TTGCGCCTCAAAGGAACGGTATTCCAGAAGCAATTCAATATCAAGATGCCGTTGGGCGACCGCAAGATTGCCATCCCCATGGATGTCACGCTGAAGGCATACATCGATTTCAGCAATTTCTCGGAGAAGAATATCGAGCGGCAGGGAGACAAAATCACTCTTGTGCTGCCCGACCCGCAGGTGACGCTCACCAGTTCAAAGGTGGATCAGAAGAACATCAAGCAATATGTGGCATTGGCGCGGGCGAATTTCTCGGATGCGGAGATGACCAACTACGAGCAGCAGGGGCGTGCCTCCATCATCCAGAGCATCCCCGAATTGGGAATCTTAGAAACAGCACAGGCAAATGCCGCGAAGGTGTTAGTGCCGATGCTGACAGAGATGGGCTATCGGGAGGAGGACATCACGATTGCCTTCCGCAAGGCATATACACCGCGCGATATTCAGACATTGCTGAAGATTGAGGACTAAAAACAGGATTGAAGACAAAGATGAAGACGATAACGAAACTAAAACTCGGAGGAATTTTGTTGCTGCTGATTGCCATTATTGCGGCAGCATTGTGGTTTAGAAACGTAAGCAAGGGCAACTGGATAGGCTTGGGAACGAACCAAGAGATTGACATCACCCCCACCCAGATACAGAGTATCAAGGACATCGGCGAATGGGAATTCCTATCGGTAAGTGCGGAGGAATTAGTTGATACCATACGCAAAGGCATCTTTACCAATGATGAACTCGTGCGTATCTATTATGGTACATTGCGATTAGGCATCAATATGCACGAGGTAGAGCCTGGCTGGATTGAGGCACGAAGTGATTCCGTATTCCTGACTTTGCCGCCCATCGGACTGTTGGACAAGGATTTCATTGACGAGGCACGCACAAAATCATTCTACCAAAGCGGCACATGGAAGCCCAAAGACCGGGAGGCTATGTATAACCGCGCCTATCAGCGGATGCTCCGTCACTGCCTGACACCCGAGAACCTGCGGGCGGCTGAGACCAATGCCGACGCACAAATACGGAACATGATGCGGGCAATGGGATATAATAAGGTGATGATTAGCTACCGTTCTCGATAAAGCCCACGACCGTAAGCACCTTTCCTTCTACCCGAAAGCGCACATCGTAGTCCATGAACGGCATCCCGTAAACCCGCTCCGCATCATCGTGATAGCTCGGGCGCGGGTCTTGCGCCAAGACAGCCTTCAGCGTTTTTAATGCATCGGCATCAAAAGATATGGCAAGGTTATCCGGCACGACAACCGTCAGCCCCTCCCACTCCTTTTGCTCCACAAATCCGCTTCGCGCCTGCGGATGGGCATCGGCATAGGCAAGATAGGGCTTTATATCATATATAGGTGTGCCGTTCATCAGGTCAGCCCCTTTCACGTAGATGACTGTCCCCAACTTTGCATCCGTCTCTATCCTGTCAATCCGCACGCACGACAGACCGAGATTGTTCGGGCGGAAGGGTGAGCGCGTGGCAAAGACACCCATCCGACGATTGCCGCCCAAGCGGGGTGGCCGCACGGTCAGTGAGCCTGCCGACGGTTTGTTGGCGGAAAATTCCCAAATAAGCCAGAGATAATCGAACTCTTCCAAGCCCCGCACCGCCTCTGCCTGACGATACTCTGGTTCAAAGACGATGCGTCCCGCCAAATCATTGACGAGTCCGCTCTGCCTCGGAATGCCGAACTTCGACTTCAAAGGCGACTCAAAATGGGCTATCGGCCGTATTTCCATTCCAAATGCAAAGATAGCGAAATACGGAGAAAATGCCAAATTTATTTAAAAGATTTCCCGTTTCCCGCAGGATATGAAAATCAATGCCTATATTTGCAGAAACAATTTGAAGCATGAGCACGTTCAGAAATATTTTCCCGTTGGCTATCCTCGCCGGTATCTGTATTTCCATTGGATGTGTGGTTAATCTGCGGACGGGCGGCGTAGCGGGTGCCGTATTGTTTGCCTTCGGACTGACCACCGTGGTCTATTATGGTCTGAAACTCTACACGGGCACGGCTGGTTTTATCCGGCGGCACGGGGATTGGGGAATGCTTGCCATCGTCCTGTCGGGCAATATCGTGGGCTGTCTGCTATCGGCATGGATGATTCGCTATGCACAGCCCGACTGCATTGAGCCTGCCTCAAAGATTCTGGCGGGACGGCTCGACAAGGGAGTATTCGCCTGTTTCCTGCTCGCCATCGGATGTGGATTTATCATGACCACCGCCGTAGAGTTCGCCCGCAAGGGGAAGATGCTCCCTTTGCTGCTCGGTGTGCCGGTGTTCATACTCTGCGGTTTCACTCACTCCATCGCCGATGCGTTTTATTTCCTTGCCGCCCCGTGGGAGCAGGTAATGCAACCGATGGTGCTTGCGGTGTATGTCGGCGAGGTTTTGGGCAACTTCGTGGGGTGTAATCTTTATCGTTGGACAACTTATAACATTAAACCATGAATAAATTATTTGCAACCGTGGCACTCGCCTGCATGACAGCCTTGAGTAGCCAAGCCGCACAGAAAGTGGATGTGTTCACCACACCAGGCGGCAAGAAAGTGACAATCACGTGCATCAAGCACGCCAGTATGGAAATCAATTATGATGGAGTGGAAATCCAAGTGGATCCCGTTGGTATGTGGATGAAACCAGAGACCGACTATGCCCATTTCCCGAAGGCAAACATCATCCTCATCACCCACGACCACAAGGATCACTTTGACCGTATGGCCATCACACAGGTACGCACCCCTGCCACCGCCATCTACGAGAACCAAACCGTGTATAACTCGTTCCGTAATGGCATCCCCCTGCACAACGGCGATAGCGTAGAGTACCGTAAGGACATCAAGATTCTCGCCGTTCCCGCTTATAACACCACACCGGGACGCGAGGAGTATCACCCCAAAGGTCGCGACAATGGTTATGTGCTGACGCTCGACGGATTGCGCATTTACATCGCGGGCGATACAGAGGATATTCCCGAAATGGAGGAGTTGAAGGATATCGACATCGCCTTCCTGCCTTGCAACCAGCCCTACACCATGACGCCGGAGCAAGTGGCAAAAGCCGCCAAGACCATCAAGCCGAAGGTGCTTTTCCCCTATCACTACAGCGAGACACCTATCAGCAGAGTCAGCATGCTGCTTGTAGGAAGTGGCATTGATGTAAGGATTCGGGATTATAAATAAGGCGAATTAAGTATGGAAACAGAAAAGGGAAGTCTGACGACTTCCCTTTTCATTTATACAAACATATTCTTTCACTAATTCATAAACTTTCTGCTACATATTTATCCCAGATATTTCATGAGAATCTTTGCATGACCGCTGTCGTGCAGCTTGGTGATACTCTTCTCACGTATCTGGCGGACGCGCTCACGGGTCAGTCCCATCTCTGCGCCAATCTCCTCCAAACCACGCTCCTGGCAACCGATGCCGAAGCATTCCTTGACAATCTTCAATTCGCGGTCTTTCAATACGTTGCGCAGCACATTGTCCAAGTCAGAGGTCAGCGACTCATAATCCACTTGCTTGTCCGTGCGCGAATCATCGCCCGAACTCAGCATATCGGCCATAGAGTTGTCATCATCCTCACCAAACGGAGCATCGATGCTCATGTGATGGCTGTCGGCCTTTGCCGTCTGCTCAATCTTCGCCTCGTCTATCTGGGTCAGCTCTGCCAACTCCGTCACGGACGGACGGCGCTGATGTATCTGCTCGAAACGATTGATTTCCTGATTGATTTTGCTCAAAGCACCACTCTGATTCAGCGGCAGGCGCACGATACGACTCTGCTCGGCAATGGCTTGCAGGATGCTCTGCCGAATCCACCAGACGGCATAGGAGATAAACTTAAATCCACGTGTCTCGTCGAATTTCTCGGCAGCCTTCACCAATCCGATGTTTCCCTCGTCAATCAAGTCGGTCAGCGTCAGACCTTGATGCTGATACTGCTTTGCCACGGAAACCACGAAACGCAGGTTGGCGGTCACTAAACGCTCCTTTGCCTTCTCGCCCTCGGGTCCGCCTTTGCGGATAGCCTGCGCCAGTTCTATCTCCTCGTCAATGGTGACAAGGGGCTGACGGCCGATTTCCACAAGGTACTTGTCCAACGCCTCGCTCGAACGGTTGGTAATGCTCTTCTGAATCTTTAATTGCCTCATATTTGTAACGTTACTCTGAAAAAAGTGCGCAAATATACAATAAATATTGTTTTATTGCACTATTTGCGCACTATATTTAAGAGTATTTAACCAAATTCAGCGTTCTATCCGCTGAATTTCCTTGTCTCCGGGCTTAAACAGCAGGCCTTTGCACGTTTTTGCATCAGCCTTGTATGCCCGCATCTCCACCTGATTCCAGTCTATCTCATCGGTGCGCTGCGCAAGCGGTGCGTGGGGAATCAAAGAGCCGTCGCGCACCAGAATTACCGCAGGGATGCGACCCGCCTTGATTGTCTGATAGCCACCTTCATAAACCGTGCCATCCTGATAGTCTATCCACTTGCCCTTCGGCAGATACACTTGACGCTCCGACTCTGACTCTAACAGCGGAGCCACGAGAATCTGCGAGCCAAAAAGATATTCATCTTCCACATACCATGCCCCTTGATCTTCAGGGAATTCCACAAACAGGGCACGCACCATCGGAAGCCCACGCTCCGAACAATCCTTCGCCTGCGCATAGACATAAGGCATCAGCTTATACTTCATCTCCGCAGCCTCACGGAATGCTTCGGTGAATCCCTCGCTGATGAGCCAAGGTTCGGTGGGCGGCGCACCATGTGCCCGCGTGTGACTGCTGAGAAAACCGAACGGCAGCCAACGACGATAGATGTCCTCGGGAGAGGCCGTCACAAAGCCGCCCATATCGTGGCTCCAGAAAGAGAAACCCGAAAGACCGAAACTGAGACCACCGCGCAAGTCGCCAAGCATACCCGTATTTGTCGTGGCGGCATCACCACCCCAATGCAGGGCATAACGCTGAGAACCAGCCCACGCAGAACGCGCCCAGATGACGCCCTCGCCTGGATGCTCACGCTCCACAACTTCCCAAAGAGCCTTGTTATAACGCAAAGGATACAAGTTATGTTCATAAAGTCCCCCCTTATTATTATAATAATGCCCGTTATAAGGAGCTGCCTCGCCAAAGTCACACTTGATGGTGGCAACACCCTGCCGCAGCAGACCTGCAATCTTGTCCTGATACCACCCTACGGTCTCTGGATTGGAGAAGTCAAGCACAGCATCCTCGTATGGCATTCCGCCATCAGCATTCTTCACGTGCATCCCTCTATCCACAATCTCTTGGAAGAAGCGGTTTTTCGGGGTGAAGTAAGGCAATTGCCACAAACAGGTATGAAAACCATCCTTCGCCAACTGCTTCAGCATCTTCTCAGGATTTTCAAAGCGGTCTTTCGCAAACTGATAGTCGCACTGCCAATCTACGCCAAACCAACCCGTGTCGAAGTGAATCACATCAGACGGGATGCGATGCGCACGCAACTGCTTTGCTATCTCCAATCCCTCTTGCTGCGAGAAATAAGTGATGCGGCTCATCCACGTGCCGAAAGTCCAAAGTGGCAGCATCGGGGATTTGCCCGTGATGTCGGTGTATTCGTCGAGAATATCCTTCGGTTCGCCCAGGAACACGAAGTAATCCATCTGCTCATCGCCCATAAACAGGCGGTCTGCACCGATGTAGGACGCACCGAAATCTGCCGTCACGGGAGCAGAGGTATGCATAAAGATGCCATAGCCCCGATTGGAGAAGAAGAAAGGCACGGGCTTGTACTGCCCATCGGTCTCGGGTCCCTGCGGGTCGGTCACGGAAATATGCACTTTCTGCCCCACCTTGTTCAGTTGCGTGAATGATTCGCCACAACCATAGATACGCTCGCCAGGAGCCAACGTAAAGACGGGATTCACACTGCGACTATTGTCAGAGCCTCGCTTGATAAACGAGAACGGCAGCAACTTCACTTGCGATGAGTCGTTGTCTATCAAGTGGCGCGTCTGCGTGAGAATTTTACCCTGGGCGTCCTTGATGACCAATCGCCACGGATATTTCCGAATCTCAATCGTGCCGTAGTCCGAGCTGTAAGTAATAGCATCCGCGGTCTGCGTGGCTTTCCAATCCTGTCCTTTCTCGCGCGCCTTGAATGCGTCACAGAACATCACATCGTCTTGGTCGCTGTCTTTCGGTTCTATCGGCGTGGTCAGCATCCGCACGCGCACCGTTCTCGGCGTGATGAACTCCAAGGAGATTTTCAGGTTCGGGTCGTTGTCATACGCGGCATCGGGGAAGTCGAGCATCTGCATCCGTACGGGCCAATAGCCGTTGAGGTTAAATGCCTGACGGGGCGACAACCGGTAGCGCTTCCAATTCACCAATCCTTCTGCTTTCGCCACGTCGAACGATGCCAACGAGTCTGCCAAGAAATATGTGTTCGACAGGTCGTAAAAGTCGGTGGACATATCTTTCTGGATGTTCATCAGGTACTGAACACCCGCATTGGTCTGAATCTGCGCCGTGGCATACATTGAGCCGAAAACAGCGCAGACGATACAACATATTTTCTTCATAGTCATATTTCGCTTTTAGTTATTGATTTTCATTTCCGAACTTCCCAAGCCCACGGCTTCTGCCTTCAGGTTGCCTTTACCCTTCACCACCACCAAGCACTTGCCAAAGAAAGCCTTGCGCTGCGGTGCCTTGAAGCGTTCCATCGAGGTCTGACAACCGTTGTCCGTACCGATAATCTCTGCACCTCCATCCACGGAGAAGAATACTTGGTTTTCCGCCAACGGACAGAGATTACCGTCTTTATCTACCACCTCCACGGCGATGAAAGTCGTGGTCTTGCCTTGATAGTCGGTCACAAGACGGATATGGTCGGGCTGACCTGCCGTCTTGATGACTTGCTCGCACACGGTCTGCCCATCCTTGCGCGACACAGCCCGCACCTCGCCCGGTTCAAACTGCACGCGCCACATCACGTGATACTGATGCGAATCAGCCTTCTTACGGATGCCTTGGCTCTTACTATTGATAAACAACTCAACCTCATCAGCATTGTTGTAATATGCCCACAGGTCAATCGTCTGCCCCGGCAACCAATTCCAATGGGGGAAGATATGCAGCATCGGCTTCGCCGTCCACTCACTCTGATACATATAATAGGTGTCCTTGGGGAAACCCGCAAGGTCGATGATGCCGAAATACGACGAGCGGGCGGGGAAACCATAAGGCGTAGGCTCACCGAGATAGTCAAAGCCCGTCCAGATGTACTGACCGCCTACGAAGTCGTTGTGCTTCACCACATCCCAAGTCTCCTCGTGCGTGGAACTCCACGAGGCGTGCATATTGTCATAGGCGGAACACATATAGGTCGGATCGGTATAAGGCAGCCACCACTCTTTTGGGGCAACATACACCGAGTCGGAAGGCATCATATAGTAGCCGCGCGTCTGAAGCGCCGAGACACTCTCCGAGAAGATGAACGGCTTGCCGGGGAAGTTCGTCGGAACATCCTTCACCCATTGATGATGGTAGTTGAAGCCGATGATGTCTAATGCCCCGCTCTTAAACAGATGATTGTTCGGCGACGGCTCGTTGCAGCCCGCCGTGATGGGGCGCGTCGTGTCGTAGCGCTTCACGATTTCCGCCAAGTGCTGCGTCAATAGCGACTGCACGCTCAACTCGCCTTCCTTTGCCAAAGTCGATGCGTCGTGACCCGCATTCAGTATCAGGTTAGCTTGTTCCAAGGTCAGTGTGTCGGCATCGGCTGACGACCACTGCTCAAGCACCTCATTGCCGATTGACCACATCAGTATGCTCGGATGGTTGCGGTCGCGGAGCAGTAAGTCTGCCAAATCACGCTCGTGCCACTCATCGAAGAACTTGGCGTAGTCGTTTTGCGTTTTCTTGCGCCGCCACATATCGAAACTCTCATCCATCACAATCAGTCCCATCGTGTCGCAGATGTTCAGCAGTTCGGGTGCAGGCGGATTGTGCGAACAACGGATGGAGTTCACGCCCATTTCCTTCAGTTTCACGAGTTTGCGGTGCAGCGCATCTTCATTGATGGCTGCGCCCAAGCAACCTAAATCGTGATGCTCGCAGACACCGTTCAGCTTGAAGTTCTTGCCATTCAGCCAAAAGCCTGTCTTGGCATCAAACTTAAATGAGCGGAATCCCGTCACGGTCTCATACGAGTCGATGACCTTCCCGTCTTTCCTTACCTCCGTGCGCACCGTATATACGTTGGGATTCTCGCAGCCCCAGAGTTTCGGATTCCGCACGGAAATCGTGGATTTCGCACCCTTCGACTTGCCTATCACCTTGCCGTCGGCATCCATCAGCGTATTCTCCACCGTGGCTTTCCCATCGGCATTGCCTTCAAGCGTCACCTCTATGCTCACCTTGCCAGTGCCTTTGCCAACGGAAGCCACAACGTGCGTACCCCAATGCGCCACGTGCGTCTTTGCCGTCTTCGTCAGCCAAACGTGGCGGTAGATGCCGCATCCCGAATACCATCGTGAGTTCGGTTGGTCGGAGTTATCCACCTTCACCGCCACCACGTTGTCGCCCGCCTTTACATACGGCGTGATGTCATATTCAAACGAACTATAGCCGTAGGGACGAAATCCTACTTTTTCCCCGTTCACATACACGGTGGAATTCATATATACACCATCGAACTCCAAGAAGAACTTTTTGCTGTCCAACTCGCCGCTCTTCACCTCCAAGTGCTTCCTGTACCATCCGATACCACCCGGCAATGCGCCACCGCCTGCCCCGCTCGGATTACCCACATAGAAGTCGCCCTCTATCGCCCAGTCGTGCGGTGTGTCAAGCACCCTCCACGCCGAGTCGTCAAAGTCAGGTTTCATCAGCGTTTCCGCATCAGTCAGCGCAAAGCGCCACCCCGCGTCAAAGCTCTTTCTTTCCCTTCCCTCCGCCGTCAGCACCATCAGCACCGCGGCGGCCACAAGAATCATTTTCCGTATCATTTGCTTTTAGTCATTGATAATTATGGGCGCAAAGTTACGAAAAATATAACAAAAAGTTTGCGTGTTCCAACAATATTAACTACATTTGCACCGAGTCCGGGGGAGAAATCCCGGATATAGATGCATTAGCTTATTATTTCGCACTTAACCGAAGAAGCCTGGAAACTTATTTTGGAATAGTTCGAATAATTTGCAAAGGGTCTGCCTCGGCAGAATCCCGTGCCAACTCATTAGCTATGCTCACGTCTTTGGCGTGGTAGCATTCTTATATGGTTGGCAGGGGTTCCATTTCCAGGCTCGCCCCTTAGGTTAAGTGCATAGGGATGGCCACGCCATTCTTGTGTCCCTACCCCATTGCATCACTTTTGAGACTGATTGGTTAATTCAACTTTATTCACTAATTAAAAACAAAAGTTATGATGAAAAAGAACTGTTTCAATTTCAAGAAAGCCATGACAACAGCCATGATGCTTTTGAGTGTGTCAATGACGATGACATCATGCCAAGAGTTTTGGGATGACCTTTTCGGACCTAACGACACACCTACCGAGACTCCTACCGAGCCAGAGGATGACGGGAGCGTAACCCTCACATCCACCGGCGCAACAATCAAGGTGGAGAAGGTGTCGGACATCACCGAACTGCTCAACCAAATTAAGTCAGACATTGCTTCCAAAGTAGGACAAGAGTATGTAGTGGAAATCATCAGCGAAGGCCTCAAAGCAACGAGTGATGACAACACCGTTAGTGTGCCAAAGGTAGAGAAATCCAATATCAACCTGACCTTTGCGAATGGCATTACCACAGAAGTGCCTCTTGTAGTTAAGGCTGCGGAAACCGCAAGCACGACATCCACCGAAGCAGTCAATACGCTCACCATTACCATGCCAGAATCAACAGGACTTAGCCTTGAACTGAACATGCCAGAGACTGGCACAACGCTAAATGCGGCATCAGGAAGTGTTGTCTATAACGAAGTTGTCGCAACCATCGCCACAACAGAATCGTATATCAGCAACGGCATTACGGTCAAGGAATTGCAAGTCAAAGACGGTATTGTAACGATAAAGGACGGAGGAAAGGCTGAGACTTACGTTCATGCACCGACAGTAAATGAATACGCACTATGCGTATTGAGCGATGGACAAGAACAAGGCTACTCTTATTTTATTACAGAAAACAGCTCAGAATCAGGAGTTGGCGTTTCCCATGTTCAGAGTGAGAACAACGATCGCCACATTTACAGTTTCAATAGTCTAAAAATTCTCAAAGGGACTGCCGATTATGCACTTGTGGAAATTTTCCATAGAGCATATGCGGTGGACAAATTGATATTGGCAGAAGGGAGTACCATGAAAGTAAACGGCGGGGGAGTACCTGGTGCAAAAGTTATTGAGGCTGAAGGAACCGGCGCAGAATTAGTATTCAGAGATTATATGCCTACGATAGCTCCGGCTGATGAATATGGTGGAAAGTATATTGAACTATCTGGAACCTTAAGAGCTGTTGAGAGTATTAAAAATGTAGCTATATCTGTCGAGCCTGCAACAGAAGAAGGCAAGAAAGGACTTGCAGAAGGAGAAAGGATTCTCTATACCATATTTGAAGTGCCAGGCAACATGGAAAACTGCACCCTCTCATTTAATAGTGTTAGGCTTAGAAAAGATGCAGCAACAACAGGTACAATCTCGGGGTGCAATTTCATTAAACCAGACGAAAGATGTACTAGTCATCAAATAACAATAACACCCCCATCCCAAACGGCAGAAATTCCTTCGTACAAACTTAGTTTTAAAGACTGTACTTTCTACGAAGGAATGATCACTTACGCAAGCATTTGGGATTATGATTATGTCTATGACGAAAATGGTAATGAAATTCTCTACAAATATTACTATTATTATGACAGCGAGAACATCTACCACGAAGTTGAATCCATTGATGAAATTCCCGAAGGAGTGGACTATTACGGCCCGATAACAAGTTCCAGAAAAACCGACGTAACCTATTCCGATTATAATGTGACACTTGTTTTTGAAAACTGTAAAGTTGGCGAGACCGCCCTTACATCTCCATTAGGATTCGTTGCGGAACATTGGGAATTAAGCAATCCTCTCCCAGCTGGTGTAAATCTGTATGTTGAAATTAACGGCACAACTTTTACTGAGCATTATGAATAGTAGGATGTAGGTAAATGAATCCTTTCTACTATTTATGGATAGTTATGCTTATAGTTTAATTGCGCCCCCACCATTCAAACGGCGGGGGCGTTTGCATTGAGTATTTTACTAATACTATGCTCTTCGGCAAGATTTTTGCTAAAAAGTAAAGGTGTCAGTTTTCACCACCATACTTACGCCATCTAAGTATGGTATTTAGACTTCCTTACTATAGTGTTTACGGGTCGCAAACACTATAGTAACACTTTTTAACTCAAATCCCCACTAAACGACTTTCCACTTGCAGCTCGACGACACCTCATTTTGTGCTCCATCGTGCGCCATTTTGTGCTCCGCGACTGCTCATTTTGTGCTCCACAGTTCCTCGATTTGTGCTCCACAGTTGCACGACGGAGCACAAAATGGCGCATCGTCGAGCACAAAATCCTATGCGCGTACCTTATTATATATAATAGGGGCAAAAACGGGGAATTTTAAGAGGAATCCAAAAGACAGTATAAGAGATGAATTTTCGCTATCCATTGGTTAGCGATTTTAAAACTTCCAATTTACTGATTCTTCCACTCTTTGGCAATATCCGTAAGACGGTATCTCTGTCTTGGGTGGTTGGGCTGTTCGGGGTATAATCGTTCAATTGCCCCGTCGGAGAGAGCTGGAAGTATATACATTTCCCTAAAATGAGGAAGGCTTCTAAAACCACAAAGGGCAGCCATCTCCTTCATTGTCAAGTATTGTTCACCTATAGAGCGTATCAACAGAGCAACTTGGTCGGTACTTGGTCGGTACTTGGGGGGTACTTGGGGGGTATCACCCGACGATTGGGAAGCGTTCGGACGCTTGAATGTCACGGTTACAAAACCGCAGTTGGAACTCCATACAGGCTCTTCCAGATTTTGTGAACGGCAGGTTTCAATGAAATCCTTTTGCCGTTCAAGATAATTTGATTATCTTTGCAGCAGAAACAAATATGATGAATGACGGAAAAACACCGATGAAAAGAGGCAGACTTTTAGTCTATGTGGCGGGGATGGTAGCGGCGTGGACGCTGCTTATCTTCGAGCGCGACCTCCTGTGGAAGGTACAGGAGATGAATCTGTTTCTTTTCACTCCGCTCTTTTTCCAACAGCAGATGGTGGTGCCGGGCGGAATGCTCACTTACCTCGGCACGTTTTTCACTCAGTTTCTCTACCACCCGGGCATCGGGGTTACGCTGCTTGGAGCATGGTGGTGCCTATTGATATGGCTCACAAGGCGGGCGTTCCGCATCCCCGACAAGTGGGCGGCAATGCTGCTTCTGCCGGTGGTGCTGCTTCTGCTGACCAACGCCGATTTAGGCTATTGGGTCTATATGCTGAAACTGCGCGGCCATTTCTTCGTCACGACCCTTGGGACTACTGCCGTGGTGGCGCTCCTGTGGGGCTACCGTTGTCTGCCGGAGAAACGGCTGTTGCACATTGCCTATCTACTGGCGGTGACGGCGATAGGCTATCCGCTGACGGGCATCTACGCATTGGCAGCCGTGTTGCTGATGGGTGTATGGGCAATAGTGGGAAGGAAAGACTTTGTGACGGGTTTGGCGGCTCTGCTCTGCACGGCTGCCATCCCTCTACTCTATTACCGTTTCGTCTATTACCAAACCAACGTGAGCAACATCTATTGGGCGGAGCTTCCACTCTACAACATCACCGTGCGCCATCAGGAATATTACATCCCCTTCTATCTCCTCGCAGCCTATTACCTCACGCTGGTGGTTACTTACCGCGAACAGCGCAGGGAGGAGATTGTAAAGCACCGTCGGTGGATGGTGGCTCATGCAGTGGTTGCGGTGGGAATGGTGGTGTGCATCGCCACGTTTTGGTATCGTGACGAGAACTTTCACCACGAGCTGAGAATGCAACGGCACATTGAAAACCTCAACTGGAAAGGGGTGCTTGAAGAGGCAGAAAAGCAGAAAGACGAGCCCACGCGAGCCATTGTCATCATGCGTAACATCGCCCTCGCCCGATTGGGACGGCAGGCGGAAGATATGTACCGATACCGAAACGGCTCGAAGCGCTACCGCGCTCCTTTCAAGGTGAGGCTGATGCAGGTGATTGGGCCGCTCATTTACTACCATTACGGCGTGACGAACTACTGCTATCGTCTGTGCATGGAGATGGGCGTGGAATACGACTGGCGACCGGAATACTACAAGCTAATGACCAAGGCAGCGATACTGAACGGAGAGGAGCAGGTGGCAAGGAAATATCTGCACTTGCTGCAAAAAACGCTCTTCTTCCGCAAATGGGCAGACTATCACGAGCATTTGGCGGGCGACCCGAAAGCAGTCGTGCAAGACCCGGAGATGAACTTCATCACCCATATGATGCAGTATCGTGACAAGTTGGACTCCGACCAAGGGATGGTAGAGCCGTTCCTCATGCGCCTGCTCGTCAGCACCGAATCGGCAGACCCCGTATTTCAGGAGCAGGCACTGATTGCCTCGCTCTGGTTTCAGGATAGTCGGCTGTTTTGGTCGCACTTCATCAACTACGCCAAGCGGCACGAAGGCCGTCAGCTACCCCGCCACTACCAAGAAGCTGCCTATCTCTTTGCACAGAAGGATAAGCGAAAGGACATCTACGAACTGCCCTTCGACCCCGGCATCAAGGAGAGCTTCGAGCAGTTCATGCGGGCGAGTGCCCAGTATGAGGGAGCCGACATTGAAGTGGCACGGGAAGCGCTCTACCCATATTTCGGTGACACGTTCTATTACCACTATTTCCTAATGAGCAACCTCAAGCAGTATTAAAACATGAAACGACATATCCTCATCCTCACAGCTTTCGCGATAGTCTGCCTCTTGGTGGCCTGTGACAGGGCACGGATCCCGGCGGAATACACCAATAGCGACGCGCTGCCCAAGATTTATCCGGACTATGCCGATGTGACCGTGCCGGTGAACATCGCCCCGCTGACCTTTGAGCTTGACCAAGCTGCCGACGAGTTCGTGGCTCGCTACGCTTTCGGCGATGATGAGATTATCTGCGGAGGCAGTAAGGCGCAGCCCGCCATCAACGACTGGCGAAGGCTCACGGGCAAGGCTGCCGGTAAGGCGATTGAGGTGGAAGTCTATGCCCGTGAGGGCGAAAAGTGGACGAGGTTTAAGCCGTTCCGAATCTTTGTATCGCCAGACTCGATAGACCCATATATCAGCTACCGCCTTATCGCACCCTCGTACATTACCTACGAGGAGCTGACCATCAATCAGCGATGTCTCGAAAACTACGACGAAAGTGTCATCTACGACAATATGCTCTGCTCGTTCGAGAAAGACGGACAGTGCATCAACTGTCACAGCTATCAGCAGTATAACCCCGCACGAATGCAGTTCCACGCCCGTCAGCAGCATGGCGGGACGGTCATCACTTACGACGGCAAGACCATGAAAGCCAACTTACAGCACGACTCGCTGCTTTCTGCCGGTGTCTATCCCTCGTGGCATCCGTGGCTGAAGCTAATCGCCTACTCAACGGACAAGACGCATCAGAGTTTCCACATAACCAATCGCAATAAGATTGAGGTGTTTGATACGGAGAGTGACCTGATAGCCTACGATGTGGAGCGTAACGAGGTGACCCACGTGGCAAACGACCCAGATGAGTTTGAGGTATTCCCCTTTTGGGCACCCGATGGCCGCTCGCTTTATTATTGCAGTGCCCACTTGGAACTTCGCGACACGACCCTCACCCGAAGCGCTGCCATCGTCGCTTCCATCGACAGTTTGAAATACAACATCTACCGTAAGAGCTTTAACCCCGAAACCCGTCAGTTTGGCGAGCGGCAGATGGTGTTCGACGCTGCTGCCCACGATGCAAGTGCCGCCCTGCCCCGCATCTCGCCCGACGGCCGCTTTCTTATCTTCACGTTAGGGAAATACGGCTATTTCCACATTTGGCATCGCGAGGCCGACCTATGGATGCTTGACTTGCAAACCAATGAAGTACGACCACTTACGGAACTGAACTCTCCAGAAACAGAAAGCTATCACGCGTGGTCAAGCAATGGCAGGTGGCTCATTTTCAGTAGTCGCCGCGACGACGGGGTATATACCCGCCCGTTCATCGCCCACATTGATAAACATGGTCGTGGTTCCAAGCCTTTTGAACTGCCCACTGCCGACCCTGACTATCACCGGCAATTCATGAAAAGCTATAATATTCCCGAGTTCATGAGAGGCGCTGTCACCATCAGCCCACAGCAGTTTACTGACATTCTGAAAGGAAAGGGACAGGCACCCGCCAAATACGTCCCACAGCTAACACCTGCCAAGCAAGCACACCCTTGACACCCGAAATTTCCGCCAACTATATACGGCACTTCCGGGAGAAAATATGTATCTTTGCAACCAAAAAAGACAGACACTATGAGGAAAATCGGACTTTGGATTCTTCTGCTGACAGCGACCGCCGCCCATGCACAGCACGGTCTTTCCATAGACATCGGGAGCAATCATGCGGAGGATTCCACCCATATATCACACTTCAGCATCGGACTGAACAACCACACGGACACGCTCCGAGGCGTTCAGCTGAACCTCATCTCCAACATAGCGCTCTCGCCCTTCCACGGCTTGCAGATGGGAGGACTGACAAATATTTCCCGAGGGATGGAGCGGGGCATACAGTTGTCAAGCATGCTCAACGTGGCGGAGGGCTATATGCGCGGGGTGCAGATAGCGCCGTACAACTATGCGGACTCTGTGAACGGCACGCAGATTGGAATCATCAATGTGGCGCACTCCCACCCTCGGGGCTGGCAGGTGGGTGTCATCAACTACACGCACGACACCATCGCCCACAAATTAGGATTGGTGAACGTAAACCCGAAGACCACCATCGATGTCATGGCGTTTGGCGGTACGGGCACCAAGTTCAACGCCGCCGTGCGCTTCCGCAACCGTAGTACCTACAACATACTCGGCGTAGGAACGCACTACACGGGACTTGACGACAGGTTCTCCGGCGCATTGTTCTATCGCATCGGTCAGTATTTCCAACTGTCTCCCCGATGGTCGGTCAGCGGCGATGTGGGCTATTCCCACATCGAAACGTTCCACCACCACACGGCGGATGACCCCGACCGTCTGTTTTCGCTGCAAGCCCGCCTGAATGCGGACTATCAGTTGTCGAGGTACATCGGGGCATTTGCCACCGTCGGCTACGGCGATACCCGTTATTACGCCAACAACCACCGCTACCGCAGCCGTGCCTTCGCCGAGGCGGGACTCACGTTCCGCTATCCGCATGGCAACAAACCGAATGCCTCGCTGTGGGAGAAAAAGAAGCCCAAGACACCCGCCGACTCACTGATGGCGCTGCCGAGAGCCAAGCATCCATGGTGGGCACTCGCCGAGGTGACGGGCATCAACGCGGGCGTGCATCTCTTTGACCGCTTTGCGACCAATCAGGATTTTGCCCAGACCACGCTGCATACATGGAAGGAGAACTTTAAGACGCTCCCCGTATGGGACAACGACCAGTTTTCCACCAACCTCTTCATGCACCCCTACCACGGCAACCTCTACTTCAACGCCGCCCGCTCGCAAGGACTCAGTTTCTGGGAGGCAGCCCCCTTCTCACTCATCGGTTCGCTACAATGGGAGTACCTCGGAGAGATTGAGCCGCCAGCCATCAACGATTTGTTCGCTACCACCTTCGGAGGTATCTGCATCGGAGAAATCACCAACCGCATCAGCCGTATCTTCCTCAACGAGTCAAAGCGGGGATGGAATCGATTCTGGCGTGAGGCGGCTGCCACCGTGGTCAATCCGATGGGACAGCTGAAGCGGTTTGCCTCGGGTGACGCATGGCGTGTGAAAAGCGACCACTACCTGCACCACGACTATCAACGTAACCCGATAGACTTCTCCATATCCATGGGCGACCACTATCTGGCAGACAACGGCGCGCTGTTCCGTGGAGAGCATGACCCTTACGTTAATTTCTACTTGGAGTATGGAGACCCCATCAATCAGGGAGACTACAATGCGCCTTATGACTTCTTTGATGCAGAGGCAACATTCGCACTCAGCGGCAACCAGCCTTTCATCAACCAAATTCACTTCATGGGGCGCATCTGGAGCACACCCATGATTTGGAACAGGGACATGAAGGCCGAGTTCGGTATCTACCAGCACTTCGACTATTTCGACTCCAAGCCCGTCAAGGAAGGTTCTGACCTCACGCCCTACCGCATCAGTGAGGCGGCTGCCTTCGGTCCCGGTGTCATCTATCAGATTCCGCCCATCGGTATGCTTTCGCGCCTTGAACAGCGCATCTTCCTCAACGGCATACTGCTCGGAGGCGCAAAGACGGACTACTACCAGTTCATCGACCGCGACTACAACATGGGCAGCGGATTCAGTGTCAAGTCGAAAACGCACCTTGAACTCCGCAACTTCGGGCGCTTCATCTTCCACGCACAATATTACCGCATCTTCACGTGGAAAGGCTATGAGCAAAAAGACCTGGAGAATATTGACCCGCTGCATTTGAACGCACAGGGTGACAAGGGGAGCGCCGGGCTTTTGGTCATCAACCCGATGGCGGAGTTCGATATTTACCGAAATTGGAGCATCGTGCTTTCAGGCTCTTATTTCGACCGTCGCACTCACTACACTTACCACGACGACATTCACACGAATACCTTTGAGGTAAGGCTCGGGGCTACCTGTCATTTGTAAGGAGACAGACCGCCATTGGCAAGCACCAATCATCAGGCATACGCATAAAAAAGATGCTCCGCAAACGCCCGGTTGGGCGCAGCGGAGCATCCATGCTACATATTAGAAACGCGTTGCTAACGGAATCTCAAAGTTGTACGGTTACAGCCTTACCATTATACTCTACCATCTTTCCCTCAGGATCGTCGAGGTTCAGCGCACGAGCATTGTCTTGCGAAACAAGCACCACATTAAAGCGGCGATTCTTCAGCATACCAGGGAAGTTGCCCTTACGCTGCGAGAAGCTGACGGTCTTAGAGGCATCATCGTAAGTAATATCAATGGTGGCATACTTACCCTTCTCGTAATTATAGTTAGTCCCCTCGTCCTCATAAAGCTGGAACTCGCCGTTCTGCCCTGCATATACATAAAGATTGATAAGTTCTGCGGGCTTCTCGTCGCTCCACTCCATCTCAGGACCGAAGGGGATGATAGCGCCCTCGCGGACAAAGACGGGGATGCGCTCATAAGGAGCATCAACCACCAGCGTCTGACCGCCATTGATATGCTCACCCGTATAGAGGTCATACCAACCACACTGCTTGGGGAAATAGACTGAGCGGTTGCGAGCCTTGTAATAGCCGACGGGACACGCCATCAGCGCAGGACCGAACATCCACTGGTTGCCGATATTCTCCACCTGCTTGTCACCGTTGAAATCCATCACAAGGGCACGCATGAGCGTGTAGTCCTTGAAATGCGCCCAACCTGCCATTGAATAGAGGTAAGGCATCAGGCGATAGCGGAGCTTGTCGTAATAGACAAACGACTTATAAGTGGGATGATTCTCGGGCGCGATGTTCCAGATTTCACGAAGCGGCCACTGACCGTGGGCACGGAAAAGCGGAATGAATGCACCAAACTGATTCCAGCGCGCCTGCAGCTCACGCCACTCGGTAAGGTCAGCAGTCTCTACACCCGTATGGTCGAATATCTGCTGTGCAGCGGCATAGCGGTTTTCTACGCAGAAGCCACCCTGATCCATTCCCCAGAAAGGAATGCCCGACATCGAGTAGTTAAGACCTGCCGTCATCTGGGCGCGCATATCTTCCCAGCGCGTACCGATGTCACCACTCCACGTGGCGGTAGAGAAACGCTGCTCACCGGCAAATCCGCTACGGGTCAGCAAGAACACGCGAGGCTCGTCAGCTGCTCCCTTATATACGCTGCGCTGACCATTGTAAATAGCATCGGCATTGACGGTGGAGTAAGCATTGAAATACTCCGTAGAGGTGCCAAGTGCCGTAGGGCCTGAAAGTGCCTTGCGATACCACATCGGAGTGCAGTCGCGAACATTAGGCTCGGAAGCATCCATCCACCAAGCATCTACACCCGGCTGACCCTTCTTGTTGTATTTTGAATAAAGATTCTCATCCATCTGCCGCCAGAACATCTTGCGGGCACCTTCGTCGTAGGCATCGTAGAACGAGCCACGGAAACCGAGCCAGTCGTGAATGTCATCCTTGATAGCCTGATGATACATCCAACCGTTGGCATCCAACTCCTTGTAGTTATCCACGGTATCGTAGAACTTCGGCCATACGGAGATCATAAAGCGACCGTGCATAGCGTGGACAGAATCGAGCATTGCCTGCGGATTGGGGAAGCGGTCAGCCTCAAAAGTATGGTCGCCCCAAGAGTCGAGTTTCCAGTAGTTCCAGTCTTGCACGATATTATCAACGGGGATGTGGCGGTCGCGGAACTCTTTGAGCGTTGCCTCAATCTCGCCAGAGGTCTTATAACGCTCGCGGCTCTGCCAGAAACCGAGCACCCACTTGGGATAGAGGCTTGCCTTACCCGTCAGCGTGCGATAACCTGAGATAACTTCATCGAAATTCTTGCCGGCAATGAAATAGTAGTCCATATCGCGCGCCATCTCGCTCCAGATGCTCAGTTGTCCCTGTTCCTCAGCAGTACGGGGTTCAGCCACACGCAGACCGCAGTAGGACTCGCTGCCATCGGGCTGCCACTCGATGCGAAGCTGTGCCTTTTCGCCCGCCTTCAGTTCGCAGTTGAACTTATGGGTGTTGGGATTCCATGCGGTGCGCCAACGCTCAGCCACCACTTCCTTGCCACCAATATACACCTTAATATAACCAGCGTAATAAAGGATGAACTGATAGTTGCTCGTCACGGGTGCTTCAATGAAGCCTTCGTAAACAACATTGGAACCTTGCAGGTTGAAACCCTTCGGCAGATTCTTGATCCCCCCGTCATCGGTCTTGCAAGCTATCTCGGACGCAGCAGGATAGGCATACTCATAGTAGATAGAGTCCTCGGCACGCACAAGCTGATGACCGTTCTTGTCCGTATAGGTTCCAGTCAGATGCCCTGCCTTGCCATGCTTGTCATAGAGCTTGAAGGCGCGGTTCAGTTGCAGATAGTCATTGGGATTACCGAAACGGCAGTAGCTGTATGAATCCCAAAGGATACCATAATTCTTATTGGACAGCACAAAGGGGATGGACACTTTCGTGTTGTACTGGAACAGGTCTTCATTTTTACCCTTCATGTTGAACTCCTCTGACTGATGCTGACCGAGCCCATAGAATGCTTCGTCGGCAGGGCTATCGAACTTCGCCTGCCAAGTAAGTCCGTGCTTCATCTCCTCCGTGATAGCAGGACCTCCCTTCAAGCCATATTCACGCTCGGGTACGGTGAAGTTCTGAAACTTCTTGCCGCCCTTTGCTTCCTTCAGCAGCTGCTTACCGTCGGCATCGAAGAAAGTAACCTCGCCCGTCGTCTTGTCCACAACAGCCTTCACGTTCTTGGTCTTGACAACCACCGTGTTACCTTCCTCGCCAACGGTATAGGCATTCTTGGCGGGGGCTTTTTGAGGAACAATCATCAGAC
This sequence comes from Prevotella sp., assembly GCA_022511065.1. Lineage (GTDB taxonomy): Bacteria > Bacteroidota > Bacteroidia > Bacteroidales > Bacteroidaceae > Prevotella. The sequence continues at coordinate 28,982 of JAFLSG010000005.1, read as the reverse complement.
TGGGCTGCTTCTGGGGCAGTTCGGATTCCGATGTGGCACGCACACGGATGATGTTGTCGTTCACAACCTCCAGTTTCACAACTTTCGCCTGCCCCCCGACAGGTTTTACCAACACGCCGTCTCCGCTGACCTGCACATCGGCAGCCATCAGCGTCCCTGCAAACAGCAGGGCAGACGCAATCATTACAATCTTTTTCATCTTATCTGTTTTTGTTTTATCGTTTACTCGGTTTCTTCCTCTTCGTCCATCAGCACGGCTTCTTCCACCACTACCTCGTCCAAAGGCAGCGTGATGGTGAACACCGAGCCTCCGCTCGGATTCTCCGTAGCCTCCACCGTACCGCCATGCGCCGTCACGATGTCCTTCACTGTGTTCAGTCCTACCACATCGTCGTCTCCCACTACCGGGGCAAACACATACTTCAAGGCTTCCTCGGGGATGCCAACACCACTATCTGCCACGCGGATGATAGCGGTATGCTCACCCGGCTCCACGAACACCTTCACCCGACAGTCGCTCGGCGAGAACTTCACGGCGTTGTCCAAAAGTATCTGCACGGCACTCCCAAGCTGATTCTTGTCAAACCTCACCTGCAGGCTATTGGCAAGCGGGAAGAAGGAGAACTTCACGCGCTTATGGTCGGGAGCCTTAAACTTGCCGCACTGCTCTTTCATGAACGGCACCAAGTCGTCCGATACAAGTCTTACCTCATGCGCGTCACCGACAGTGATTGGCTCTGGCTCCACTTCCTCACCCGCAGCCTTGCGCATGGCTACTTGCTCCGCCTGCATCTGCGAGCGCATCTCGCTCATCCACTGCCGCTTCTCTAATTCACGGCGCATCCGCTCAAGCTCTGCCAATTCCTTCTGCTTCTTCATGAAGCGATAACGCCACAGCAGGGCTGCAAGGGCTATCACAATCATATAGAGCAACACTGCCCAGCGCGTGCGCCACAAAGGCGGGTGGATGTATATCTCCAGACGACTTTCCTCGTCGCCGATGGAGCCGTCTTCATTCAGAATTCTCACACAAAGGGTGTAGCTGCCGGCACGCAACTGGTTGTAGGTAATATTCGGGTTCTGCTCTGATGTCTTTACCCACACATCGTCATTGAATCCAAGCAGCTTATAGACGAAACGCTTATGGTTTGAGACAAGACCGCCATCCGTTGCCAACTGCACGGTGAACTGGTCGTTGAAATACAAGTCAAGCTCACGGCACACATCAAGTGCCTCATTAAGAATGACACGCCCATTGACTTTCTCGCCCACAACCACGGTCTGGTCAAACAGCTGCAGGCCACTGAATATCGGTTTCTCTTTGCTCTTGCTGTCCACTAACTTTGAGGGGTCGATGACATCGATACCGCCCTGACCGCCCACGAGCAGCAGACCGCTGCGGGTAACCCACGTGGAACGCTGATTGTAAGTGGCTTTCTGCAATCCGTCACGGCTGTTGAAACTGCGGATATTGAACTGCCACGTACCGTCCTCCAACTTCTGAGGCACGATGTTGGACACACCGTGGTCGGTCACCGCCCATATCGTGTGACGCTTGTCTTCAGCGATGGAGTTGATGCTCGAGCCGTAAAGTCCTTTCGTCATATCAAGCAGCGTCACGAACTTGGTGTTGGGGTCATAGACCGCCAATCCAGAGGTTGAGCCTTGCCAGAACAATCCGCGGCTGTCCTCAAGGACATATGCCGTGGTGGCAATATTCACCGTGATGCTCGGGTCTTCTGGAAAAGCCTGGGGCATGAGCTTCATCGACACGGGATTCACGATGGCATAATAATAGCTCGTGCCTGCGAGAAGCCACCCTTTCTTTGTCCACCCGATGGAAGACATATAGTCGCTCGGCAGGTTGGTGTTGTGGGTGTCCCAGGTCTGGAACTTGCCCGTCTTCGGGTCATACATCTGTAGTCCGCTGCCCAGCGTCGTAAACCAGATGCGTTGCCACTTGTCTTCCGTCAGCGCCCAGACGCTGTTGTTCGCCAGCTCTCCGGGTCGCCCCGTCGCACGATAGTTCACTACGGTGGCTTTCGTCGGGTCGGCGGCAGACGGGATGCAATGGGTCAGACCGCCATTGTAGGAGCCAAACCAGATACTTCCGTCAGATGCAGGGTAAGAGCCCACGACGATGTTTCCTGTCAGCCCGCTGTTCTCTGCTGTGTAGTGGCTCTTCACCTCGCCCGTCTTCGGGTCATACACGAGGATACCGTCGTCATTCGTGCCTATCCAGTAGTTGCCGTGCTTATCCTCGCACACGGTGTTTATGTCGCCCAACTCAAGGTTCTGGAAACTCGAAAGGCTCTCCACATATTGATTCACACCGTTCTTATAAGTACCTATCCATATCAGTCCTTCGGGATCCTGGTAGATGCTGCGGGGCGTGTTGTCACTGATGGTTGTCTCGTCATACTTATTGGACTTGAATTGCTTAATCTGTTTGTTCTTCAAATCAGCAACAAACAAACCCTCATGGTCTGCCACGAACCACAGCCATCCTTTCTGATCCGTCATCACCGCCCACACATAGAGGTCATCGGGCACATCGGTGATACCATGTGCTTTCAGGTATTCGGGAATCGACTTGTACCAACGATTCTCCTTCTTGATATATACAAACGTATATTCCAGGGATGCCACCCAGTAGTTGCCATCCTTGTCGATGGTCAGTTTGTAATCCTGGTTCTCCACACCTCCATTCTCGCGCATCCACTTATTCTCCCAGTCAATAGTGCCTTTTTCGCCGTCGAGACACACAAGTTCTCCACAATTCGTCGTCAGCACCAGCTTGTCACCCAACTCATCCGCCGAGGAGATACCGTAGGTGGGGTTAAATTCGTTCTTGTCGTAGCCCAAGGGGAAATGGTGCAGATGCTTCGTCTTGGGATTGTAATAAAACAGTCCCTGCTCGTAGAGCTTCACCCAGAAATTTTTCTTCGAGTCGATAAATAAGCGTTCAAGACCGCCGTCGAATCCAAACTTCGACAGGATGCGCATGGGATTGCGCTCGAAGCGCTCAATCACGGGATCATAGACGCAATAGGTCATGCCCTGCTTCAGCCACAGCTTGCCATCGTATGCCTCAAACACCTGGTCGGTATAATTGTCACGCATCGACGTGGTGTCGCGTATGTTCGAGTAGAAAGTCCTGAAGCGGTAACCGTCATAGCGGTTCAGGCCATAGGGCGTGCCTATCCACACGAAACCGCGGGAGTCCTTGAACACACAGTTCACCTGCGAGCTGGACATTCCATCGCGCGTGTCGAGCCTACGGAACTTCATATCCGGAATCAGTGCCGTGTCTGCACTCGCTAAGAGGCATCCCATCAGCAATGCTGCTAAAAACAGTCTTCTCATCGGTATCTCTGATAATCTGTCGTTAATTATTGGTAAATCGCTACAAATTTACTTCTTTTTTCCGACACTCACAAATATTAACGTGAAAAACATCCCAATCCACGCCTTTCCTGCCGCATATCTTACTGTATAATTCTTCCATCATAAGATGGCATGTTAATACAATAAACATACATCTTATCGGAATAAGAAGCATAGTTAAAAGACGGAGAAGGCTGTTTAGTAGGAATATAGTTATATTCCTACATTTATGTTGATGGAGAGAATATCAGATGTAATACTCCGCAGAATCAACGAGTCCGGCTCGGAGAGCATATTTTGTGGCCTCATGCACATTGTTTACCCCCAGCTTGCGGAAAATGTTTTTCCGATGCGTATTGACGGTATGGAAACTGGAGATGCGCTTGTCAGCTATCTCCCGCGTGGTCAGTCCCAGGGCGATGTCCTTGAGTATCTGCAGTTCCGTCGGGGTGAGCCTTGCATCTTCATGCGAGATTGCGGGAGCAGGCGCAAGGAGTGTCTCCGCCATGCGCTGACAGATGAAACGGCGGCTACGGCAGGCATAGAGGACGCACTCGCGAATCTCCTGCATGGGAGAGTCCTTGAGCAGAATGCTGAAATGGGAACTGAGCGCAACAACCCGGCGCACGAAGTCGCAGGAGAGTTCAAAACTGAAAAGAACCCAACGGACATACGGGAAACGGGCATGGAGTATTTCCAAGTCATCGACATCACCGATGTCGAAAAGCGAGTAGTCGAGCACCACCACGGCATCATCCGTCTGACGGAGCCGCTCAACAAGACCCGCCTTGTCAGAGACCCGCTGATAGGAAATGTCCGGCAAATCGGAACAGATGTGCATCAAGCCTGCGCGGGTGATGTCTTGGTTGTCTGCAAGTATGATTTCCATGCCGTTTGTTCAGAAGGTCATTCTAATCATCAGACGAACACCATGCTTGTGGGCGGTGGGCAACTCATTGTAATTCAGTCGTCTCAGATACTCTATATGGACAAGCTTGAAGATATTGTGGACACCAAGAGACAACTCGAAATATGGCCGCTTGGGGTCTATCACATAAGCCCCTGCAGGGAAATACATCAGCAAGTTGCTGCCCGCATTCTGCTCTACATAGGGATTATTCTTGTCGCTCAACTCGCCCCATAGACAACGGATTCCTATCCATTCCCTGCACTTGAGTTTCTTCAGGAGCGGGATGCGATTGAAAATCTTGCCGTTCATGTCCCAGTTCAGCTGTGCTGAGAGATAGCGGTCCGTGGGGAACTCCATATTGTTGATAGCCTCGAAGGTGTAGTCCTGCACGATATAGGAAAGGTTGGTCTCAGGCATGATGAGCAACGGGAACGGAACCTGCTCCCACTGGATGCCACCCTTGATAAGCCAGTCCATCTTTCCCCACGAGCGAAGCCAGAAGCGCTTGTAGATGCTTGCCTCGGTAAAGTTATAGCTGTAGTCGCCCCCAAGCACGTTCTTCAGACCGATGGCGTGACTGAGGGTGAACACGGGCGCATCAAGATTGATGGGCAGACGACGTTGTTTGGTATTGATGAATGTCTCGCCGGGTGCAAAGCGAATTTCGGCACGCAACTCCGTCGTGCGAATCTTTCGGGAGCGCACATAAACATCCTCGGGCAGCCCAAGCGTGACATGAGCAGGCAGCGGATTCCACCAAATGCTGCGGTCGTCACTCTCAGAGAGAGGGATGAAATAGAGATCGCCTACGGCATCGTTCTCCTCCGCCTTCAGCGACAGCGTCGTGCGGAATCCCCAGTCCTCCTCACGTTCGAAAGTGAGCGACTGGCGGTTGTAGAACATCATCTTATCCACCTGCGACCACTTCAGTGCCGTGAACACATTATCCTTGTCAGTATGCAGGAACTTGTCAGAGGGCGACATCACGTCGTAGGTGGAAGAGAATGTAAGGGTGCGCATCGGGAATTCCCGCGGCAGATATTCTTTTTTGTTGAATGACCAGATAAGGTCAGCCTTATAATAGTTCTTACGCGACTCCCATCCACGCGCCACATAGCCGCGCATGAAGAAATTGGAGTCGAGATTGGCAGTGGTCTGCGCAGAGATACGGGTACGGAAGCCGTCAATGAAGTTGGCGGACACCATCGTATTGATTGGCCCGATGTCCACCTTACTCGGATGCTCCTTTGAACCTGTCTCCACGAAATTCTCGATAAATGCCTTCAAACCGAAAATAATATACTTGAACCCCTTGGTCTTCTCTATGTTTTGGATAAAGACATCCATGGAACTCTCGCTCTTTGTCAGTTCCACTTGCCTGTACTGCGACCAGAAGTCATCACCCCGCATCATGGCGTTCACATCCTTCACCTCTTTCTTCTTACCTTTGAACAGCTGGCGGGGAAGTTCATCAAAGGCGTAATCCGTGAGGCGAGTGTTTCTTATCACTGCAAATTTCTGTAAGAAACTCGCCAATTTCAGTTCGGTGAACATATCATCGACCGACAGCACCCACTCCCCATTAGGCAACTTGCGAAACTCTTGCGTAACCTGCATGTTCTCCACGAAGTTCACATCGGAACGTTGTGGGATAGTCATCTCACAACGCTTCACCTGCCAACTGCTGTCAGCAAGAATGTAGAGGTCGCCACGGAAGCCAAAGTCCTGCTGATTATTGGGCAGGAAATGCAGGTGGAAACACTTGTCGTTATCCACATAAAGCGTGTCCTCAATGTAATAGCGGTAGAAAGAGATAGCCCCCGAACCTATCGGACTCGTAAACGGATATTGCAAAAGGCGTATCTGGTCATCATAGATGTCAATGTCGGTAAAGACATCTTTCAGCACGGTGGTCAGGATGTCACCCGTCTGCACGAGATCGTTGATACCTGTCGAGTTCATACCCTTCACGATGGTCTTCTCGTCATGGGGACTCTTGCGGTAGATCTTCTGAGAAACGGTCTCATCCACGGAAATGGGCAAGATGAGCTTGTCATTATACGGACAAGTCTCAATCTGGTCAAGCAACCACTGCTTTTTCTTGTACTTCGTACTATCAAGCGAGGCAGGGGTCATCTCATTGAGCGCCAGCGTCAGCTTCTGATACTTGTTGTACTGATAATAGTCGTGGTTGGAGAGGTCTGTGCGCTTCTTCGCAGCTATCACCTTCCTCATCATCTCCACGGCGGGATTGTTCTTTCTGCTGTATCGCCCTCGCTTCGATCTCACGGTAACTTCCTTCAGGGTCTTCGTATCGGGGCGCAGACGCACATTCATGCGCTTGGGCGTGTTGGCTCCCACGATGACTGAATGCGGCAAGTAACCCACGGCACTGAACGTCAGTTCCCAACCCTCATGGCGGTCTATGGCATACTTACCACCCAGTGTGGATACCACCGCCTTGTTGTGCCCTTTATAAATGACACTCGCGAACGGGATGGAGTCGCCATTCTGCGCATCAACGATGAAGCCCGTTATCTGCTGTGCCCTCACCGCGAGCGTCAGCAAAAGCATCATACATATTATCTCAATCTTTCTCTGCATTCACAATATGTCTAAAAGTTGTTTCAAGTCTGTTATCACATGGTCGGCAATCGTCTCATCCACAGGGTCATTTGTCCAGCCCTCACCGCGGAACCACACCGTATAGCAACCCGCCTGGTGGGCAGGCACGATATCCTTATCAATACTGTCGCCTACGACGATTACCTCTTCTGGTTTCAGTCCCAAAGCCTCCACACCCAGCGTGAAGATGCGCGGGTCCGGCTTGCGGACACCCACTACCGCCGATTCCACAATCTGACTGAAAAGACCATCAAGCCCGAACTCTTTCAGCACCACGGCAATATTGCCATAGAAGTTGCTGACAAGCACCATCGGACAACGATCATGCAAGACGGAAAGCACCTTACGGCTACGCTCCGTTTCTTCTTGCGTACGCTTATATAAATCTGTGACCACGGCATCTGCATACCGCTGTGCCAATTCTGCCTCAATCTTACCAGAGGCAGCAAGATGGTCAATCTCAATACCTATCTTCGCCTGAAGGGTCTGCAGGAAAGTGAACGTAGGCTGAACGATGGGGTTCTTGCCCAACGTGCGTTCTGCATGAACATACGCATCCCGAAAATCTGCTTCGGCAACGGGAACACCACAACGCTCATAGGCGTGCCAAATCACCTTTCCCCAATGATGGCCGCCCGTGTCAAGCGTTCCACCGTAGTCGAATATATAGCCCTTTATCATGATTTCTGAAGATATTCCGCACTCAACTCCTTGCAAAGACGCTCATGACGGTGGCGCATATACAGATACATCGCCTGAAACACAGTAAGTTCTGCAAGGGGATAAATCCACGGGAGGTTAATAAGACATGCCACATAGATGGTGATGGCACGCGAGTTGAATTGCGAGAGGTTTGTGTATTTCATCAAGGGGCGACTGCCTGCCAAGAATCTATCTTTTACCTGCTGATTCTTCTCACTTGCATTCCACAAGGAGAAGAATTGCTGAAATGCCGGCGTACGCTTCTCCTGACTCTTGCAATAGTTGGCATAGTTGTAATAGAAAAGGCGGGCAAACCATTTCGATTTCGGGAGACTCTCATAGATGGCACGCTGCTGCGCATAGTTATCAAGTTCGCTACCATCCTTGCCCAGAAGGAAAAACAAATGCACCTGACGGTAATAATCAGCAAGCGCTGCTTGGTGAGAATGACACCCCAAACCAGCCGCGGCGCAAAGCACGAATGCCCAAATGCCCCACTCCATGCCAAGAATCGGCATCGGTTGATGCCACAAGCGGAAGATGATGCCGAAATAAATGGCGGCAAACCACAAATCTCCCGCAAAACCATCAAGCACACGACCTACAAGCGTCTTCTTGCCCGTCAATCTCGCCATCTGCCCATCTGTGGAATCGCAGAAATTGGCAAACATAAGCAGCAAGACACCGCAGAGATTATGCATGAGGTCAGTATAGTGGAACATCCACCCCGCCCCAACGCCCAAAAAGATAGAGCCAATCGTGATGACATTCGGATGAATGTCGAACTTATTCCACAACAAGGCGAACGCCAGTCCTATCGGACGAGTGAAATGCACGTCAAGCCACTCTTCCGTGTCTTCCGACTTAAACGATGCCCGTAACAATTCCTTAAATGTTGCCATATCTATTCTGACTGCTATTTATTTCCTTTATCTTGATTTCTCATTACATTCTTCCATCTCCATCATCACCCTCTTGACGATAGCATCAGCCGCCTCTTCACGACAACGCGAGAAACTCGGCCAGTCATTGAAGTCTATCATGCAATACGTGCCGTCTGCCCTCACGATGCAGTCACCTCCATACACTAAGATGCCTGCTTGTGCTGCTAACTGCTCTGCTTGTTGATGTAAGCAGGCTGTTTGAAAGGCATAATGATGCGCCTTGCCGTTGAGTGCCTCATCCCCGAACTTTGAACCTCCATCGTCCGTAGGATAGAAGCATCGGAAGAAACCCGTGCCAAGCACACCATAAAACTTAACCAAGTCGCCCTTGACATGCGCACTCACCACGATGTCCGTAATGCCCCGCGCCTGCATCTGCGATTTCTTTTCTTCCAAATCCTGAAGGTCAGCGGCGTATTGCACATCATCTTTTGTCTGCGCCGCCATATCCCCACGCTTCAGCCAATAGCCGTCTGCGCCTTCCGTGGGAGGCATTGGTGTACCAATGCGGCGCATCAGCGCATCAATCTCCTTACGGGCGCATCGTGCAATGCCCTCTGCTGAATTGATGACCCTGCTACCTTGTTGCAACTTCAACCATTCAAGTGTTTCAGGGAGGCGTGACATCGTTATAATCAAGGAGAAGGTATCCGAAGAATCGGAAGGAGTCGCCGAAAGGCGTGATGAGGATGCAACATGAGAGAGACAATCAGCGCCCTCTCTCACGATGGACACCTCATGCCCTTGCTGCCGCAACCTACTCACGACTGCTTCCATGATTGCATTGTCTTTCTCCACAGAGTTGGGAGAAAACTGCTCCGCCCGTTGTATTGCCAACACCTTCATCCTTTTAGAAATTCTATTATCTCTTCAGAAACGCCTCAGCCTTTGCTATGTCATCCGCATGGTCTATATCCAACACTTTGGAGAATGGCCAGGCCTGAAGCCGAAGCCCGTCAGCCACGAGTGCCCGCTGGAAATTACGCATACGGCTCTCACCACGCTTGATACACTCCTCTAAAGTATGGAGAGAGCGGGGCGTAAGTCCGTAGATGCCCCCACTAATATAGTGAGGATGCTCACTCTTGTCAAGGAAAGCTGTGATATGCGACCGTTCGTCGGTCTCCACATACAGTGGTTTCTCATCGTCAATGAAATCTGTCACGCCCATTACGCCATCGGCCTCCCCGCTATCCGTCAACTTGCGGAAAGAGTCCACATAAGCCGTGAACTCCGCCTCACGGAAGATGGTATCGACCGTGGTCAGCACGAAAGGACTGTCATGAAGCCAGCGACTCAGCTCCCACATGCTGTGCATGGAGCTGGGAGTGGACTTCACAAGATAGCGCAGGGGAATATCCATAGACATCTGCCGGGCAGCCAAATGCTCCCCGACAGCAGTCATCTGCTCATTGCATATTACAACGATTTCGGTGGCTCCATTCATCGTGAAGACACGGAACAACCTGTCTATTAGTTTTTCGCCGCCCACCTCAACCAATGGTTTGGGACTGCAGACACCTTCCTGGGCAAGCCGCGAGCCTTCTCCCGCGGCTATGATTGCATATTTCATTCAGTTCTCAATATCACGTTATCCCACGTTTTTGCTTTTAAGGGGACAAAGGTACATATTATTAAGGAGAAACTGAAAACTTTTTAGATTTATTTATTTTTCTACAATCAATTTACCAGTATGCACATCGCCCGAACCACTCTTCTGTTGCGAGAAACGCTCCAAGCGACCCTTCAGACTGATGTCGCCCGAACCACGAAGTTCACAAGTAGCACGACGACAACCCTCCATGAAGTCCACGCTGATGTCGCCCGAACCTTTCAGTCCCAAGGTTGTGGATGCTACGTTCCATTCTTTCAGGTCAATATCGCCCGAACCTATCAACACGGCAGACACTTCTTGCGCCTCCAAACGCTCCACATCAATATCACCTGACCCCATCAGCTCAACCTGGCATCGGTCGCAGATAAGGTCGGCAAAATCAATGTCTCCAGAGCCTCGGAGCGTGATGTTCATATTATCGGTGTCCACCCGCTGCTTGCTGATGAAGTCACCAGAGCCATTCAGCCATACGCCAATCAAGTCGGGGGATGTCACATAGACCTCAAATACCTCCTCTCTGAGAGGTGTGATGTTCACGACACTATTTTTCCGCCACTTGTTGCGGATAGTCAATACATTGTCATGCACCTCAGTGATAATCTCGTCCATCCTTGCCTCTGTACCCTTTACCACTACGGAGAACGTGTCGCCTTGTGCGTAATGCACGGTGGTGGAGCCTTTGATTTCCACGATCTCAAAGTCCCTCAGATTCCTTTTCTCCGTTACCTTTGGACCATCCGCCCCAATGAGTGATTTGAATTCATGCGCACACGAGGTTGTCAGTGCCGCCAATGCCAACGCACCGACCATCATCATTACTCTTACTTTCATCTTTCATTCACTTTTTCTGGTTTAACTCTATCTTTAAGACGTAATGAAAAGCCAAAAAGTTGCAGCAATACAGAAAAAATAATTCAAATAGGCAAAAAATCTCTTCAGAGGTCAGCTCAAAGGCAATTCCACCGAGAATGTAGAGCCTTCGCCCAACTTCGATTCCACACTGATGAATCCGCTCAGACTCTCCGCATGAGACTTTGCGACAGACAAGCCGAGTCCTGTTCCGGGAATATATTCATCAACTTTCACGAAACGCTCGAAGATGCGATGCAGATCTTCTTCCGCAATACCCTTGCCCGTGTCGCGCACCCAGATGCGGATGCGGTCTCCCTTCTCCAAATCGTAGCCTAACGTGATGGTTCCCTTGGCGGTAAACTTCACAGAGTTGTCCATCAGGTTGGAGACGATTTCCGTCAGCTTATCTGCGTCCGTGGTAATCATCATCTCTGAATAGGGGAACTTGGTGATGACGGAGACGGCAGTAGGATCCACGGTGGCAGCATGTGCATCGGCAACCGCCTGAAGCAGGCCATTGACCTCAATCTGCGACTTGACAAGACTTTCCGCCGCCGCCTCAACCTTAGACATGCTCACCAGACCGTCAATGATGCCCAACAGCTTATGGTTGTTGTTCTGGATTTCGGTAATCAGCTGTGCCCTTTCCTCCTCATCCTCCACCATCGGCAGCAAGTCGGCAAAGCCTACGATTGCATTCAGCGGTGTACGGATTTCATGACCCATGTTGGCAAGGAAAGCCGTCTTCAGCCTATCACTCTCCTCTGCCTTGTTTCTTGCACTAATAAGTGCCGTCTCAAGATCCTTGCGGTCATCGATACGCATGGAGGTGCCGACAATCTTTGAGGGGTTTCCCTCGTTGTCACGCTCGGCTATTGTTGCAAAGCTTTCCACCCAGTAGCTTTTTCCAGACGTGGTGGATTGCAGACGATACTGCTGGTTATAGGTTTCCTTGCGACCTTCGCAAAGATCCAGCATCGCGTTATACACACGAGAGGCGTCAGCCTTGGAAATCTTCTCCGCGAACTCCTCCATGGTCACATTGGGGGGCGGGATGTAGTTATCCTGACCTTCACGATAGTCTGCCTCATAGGTCATCGTGTGCGTTTTCGGGTCAATATGCCATGTGGCGAGCTTCATCGCCCTCAATATGAACTCCTGTTCTATACTTTCCTGCTGCACTTTCTCAAGTTCCGTCAGCTCACTCTTCAGCTGAAAGCCAGAGCGACGCTGAACGAATATCAGCACGGTCATGGCTGCCAGCGTAAGCAGTCCCAGCATCCACAGCATCGGCAAGATATAGGGATTCTCAGGAGTTACGTATAGCAGGATGTGTTGCATATAGGGTTTATGATATTTCGGGCAAAGGTACACACTTTATTTTTAATAATGCCATTTTGCCTCCGATTTTTATCAAATTATGGGGAATTTTGGCAGATAAACCGCAAAAGATTGTATTTTTTGTGGAACTTGCATTAACTTTGCACACTGAATTCGAAAAATCAATGGAACAAAATTTTGAACTGATCGCCAAGACGTTCATGGGCTTAGAGCCTGTTTTGGCGAAAGAACTGACCCAACTGGGGGCGAATGATGTGAAGATCGGCAGGCGAATGGTGTCGTTCACGGGTGACAAACGGCTGATGTACCGTGCCAACTTCCAACTGCACACTGCCATCAGAGTGCTTAAACCCATCCGTCATTTCAAGGCGAAGAGCGCAGACGATGTCTATGAGGAGGTAAAGAAGATTGACTGGACTGAATACTTAGGAGTGGATAACACCTTTTCCGTTGATTCCGTAGTCTTTTCTGATGAGTTCCGTCATTCCAAGTTCGTATCCTACAAGGTGAAGGATGCCATCGTGGACCAATTCCGCGAAAAGACGGGCAAGCGTCCGAATATCTCCGTGGCTAACCCCGACATCAGGCTTAACATGCACGTGGCAGAGGATGTCTGCACGCTGAGCCTTGACTCCAGCGGCGAATCATTACATCGTCGCGGCTACAGGCAGGAGAGTGTCGAGGCACCGCTTAATGAAGTGCTCGCCGCAGGTATGATCCTGCTCTCAGGATGGCAGGGCGACACCGATTTCATCGACCCGATGTGCGGAAGCGGCACATTACTGATCGAAGCGGCACTGATTGCGAAGAATATGGCTCCCGGACTTTTCCGCAAGGAGTATGCCTTCGAGAAATGGCCCGATTTTGACGCAGACCTCTTTGATGAGATTTACAACGACGAAAGCCTTGAGCGCGAGTTCAAGCATCATATCTACGGCTACGATGTCGAGATGAAGGCCGTGAATACCGCGCGGCTGAACGTGAAGGCCGCTGGACTTACCAACGATATCACCATCGTTCAGCAGGACTTCAAGGACTTCACCCAACCAGCCAACAAGAGCATCATCATCACCAACCCGCCCTATGGCGAGCGCATCTCAACCGCTGACTTGCTCGGCACGTACAAGATGATTGGCGAGCGGCTGAAGCATCAGTTCAAGGGCAACGACGCGTGGGTATTGAGCTACCGTGAAGAGTGTTTTGACCAGATTGGGCTGAAACCGAGTATCAAGATTCCACTTTACAACGGCAGCCTTGAGTGCGAGTTCCGTAAGTATCAGATGTTTGACGGCAAGCTGAAGGCATTCCGTGCCGATGGAGGCATCGTGAAGACCGACGAGGAAAAGCAGCAGATGGCTGAAAAGCGCCGTTTCAAAAAAGAGCGAGAATTCAAAAAACGCCTCGAGGAAGAGGAAATGGAGCAGAATGAAGAAGGTGACATTCGCTCGTTTGTATTCCATCACCACGACCTGGAAAAGTTCAGCCGTGAGGCTCGCCGGGAAAAGCGTGAGCCAAGAGGCGACAGGCGTGAGTCGTGGAGCGACGGGGATGACTCGAGAGGTGAACGCCGCGAGTCGCGTGGCGAGAGAAGAGATTTCCGTGGTGAGCGCCGTGAAGGCAGAGGAGACAGAAAAGAGTTCCGGGGCGAAAGGCGCGAAGGAAGAGGCGACCGCAGAGAGTTCAAGGGCGACTACAAAAGCAGCCCTAACCGCGGAGGCCATGAGCGTTTTGATCGCAGCGGCAAGAGCCGTTCATTCGGCAAGGGCAAGGATTCCGAAGGCAGAGGCGGTCGTTTCGGCGGCAGAGGTAAAGACTTCGGAAGCAAGGGCAAGGATTTCGGAAAAAAGAAAAACAAATACGACAATGAAAAAGACTAATTTACCAACGAGCCATGTCAGCATCGTAAGAAGGCATGTTAGTGAAATAAGGAGGCATCTTAATGCGATAAGAAGTAATGTTATTCGACTAACCCTCATAGTGATGACCATCCTATCCGCCCATGCGGGCATCAACGCGCAAGACAAGCAGTTCACGCTGGAGGATTTGAACTTCGGCGGCAGGAATTTCCGCAATATGCAGCCCAAGAATCTGTGGCTGACGTGGTGGGGCGAGCAACTGATGTATCAGGACGCTGAGCAAGGTGGCACGTTCGACCCGAAGGCAGACAAGAATCCGCTGTTCACCCTGGAAGATTTAGGTGGCGAATGGCATTCCGCCATGAACGCACAATATCCTTACGCCGACAAACCGCTCGTATTCCTCAACAACGGCCGAGAGCGCATTCTCTACGACTTCCGAAAGAAGGAAATCGCATGGCGCCAGCCGAGCAAGGGGCAGCAATATGCTGACTGGAACAAGGTATCAAAGGCTGTGGCATACGTTCAGAATGACCAGTTGTATGTGATGGATGCCGAGGGTAACACCCGCCAACTCAGCGAGGATGGAAGCCGTGAGATTGTCTATGGTCAGTCCGTCCATCGCAATGAGTTTGGCATCGACAAGGGAACTTTTTGGAGTCCCAATGGTCAGCGCCTTGCCTTCTACCGCATGGATCAGAGCATGGTGGCCGACTATCCTCAGGTGGATATCTTCCCGCGCATTGCCGCCTATGAGCCTGACAAGTATCCGATGGCCGGCATGACCAGTCATAAGGTAACGGTGGGCGTCTATGACTTGAACACTCAAAAGACGGTCTATTTGCAGGCTGGCGACCCTACCGACCGCTATTTCACGAACATCGCGTGGAGCCCCGATGCCAAGACGGTGTATATATTTGAACTTAACCGCGCGCAGAACGATTGCCGCCTCGTCAGCTATAATGCCGTGACGGGTGAGCGCATCGCTGAGTTGTATCGCGAGACGAGCGACAAATATGTGGAGCCTCAGAATCCCATCGTGTTCCTGCCCTGGGATGCCACGAAATTCATCATGCAGAGTCAGAAGGACGGCTACAACCACCTATATTTATATAGTGCGGACGGCAAGGAACTAAAGCAACTGACCAAGGGTGATTGGGTGGTGCTTAACCTGTTGGGCTTCAACGAGAAGACCAAGAGCGCCATTATCTTCAGCAATGAACTGAATCCCCTGCAAAAGAATCTCTATGCCGTGAATATTGCCACAGGTAAGCGCACTTTGCTCGACAAGGGTATAGGCTATGCGCAGACGGCGGTGCTTTCCGCCTCTGGTCAGCAGGCTTATGAGAAATACTCTGCGCCTGACATTCCGCGCAATATTGAGGTATTCAACACGACCAATGGCAAAGGCACTCAGTTGCTGAAGGCTGATGACCCATGGGAGGGCTATCAGCAGCCCATCTTCGAATCGGGAAGTCTTAAGGCTGCAGATGGTGTGACCGACCTCTATTATCGTATGGTAAAACCTGCTGATTTTGATGCCACGAAGAAATATCCGACGATTGTCTATGTCTATGGTGGTCCTCACGCGCATAACGTGGATGCCTCGTGGCATTGGGCAAGTCGTCCTTGGGAGACTTATATGGCGCAAAAAGGATATGTGCTTTTCATTCTTGACAATCGTGGTGCGGCAAACCGTGGCCTTGCCTTTGAACAGGCAACATTCCATCAGTTGGGGCAGATAGAGATGCAAGACCAGATGAAGGGCGTGGAGTATCTGAAGTCATTGCCCTACGTGGATATGGACAGGTTAGGCGTTCATGGCTGGTCGTTCGGCGGATTCATGACCATCTCGCTGATAACCAACTACCCTGATGTCTTCAAGGTTGGTGTGGCGGGTGGCCCTGTCATTGACTGGAAATGGTATGAGGTCATGTATGGCGAGCGCTATATGGGAACGCCCGAAAGCAATCCCGAAGGCTATGCAAAATGTAGCCTCATCCCACAGGCAAAGAACCTGAAGGGGAAATTGCAGATCATCACAGGCTACAACGATGCGACGGTAGTGCCGCAGCATTGCCTCTCGTTCTTGGATGCCTGCATCAAGGCGGGTACACAACCCGACTTCTTTGCCTACCCCGGCGAGGAACATAACATGAGAGGCCATTCAAGCGTACACTTGCATGAGAGAATCACCCAATATTTCGAGGACTATTTAAAATAAGGCTATGAAGATACTGTTGTTAGGAAGTGGCGGCCGTGAGCATGCCCTCGCGTGGAAAATCGCACAAAGTGAGAAGTGTGAAAAACTATATATTGCCCCGGGAAATGCCGGTACATCTGATTGCGGAGAGAACGTGGCAATGAAAGCCGATGACTTTGAAGCCATCAAGACCTTCATTGCAGAAAAAGGCATCAACATGGTGGTCGTAGGGCCTGAAGACCCGTTGGTAAAAGGCATTTATGATGACCTGAAAGCAGACGAAAGAACGAAAAACGTGCCCGTCATCGGTCCCTCAAAGGCTGGTGCCGTGCTCGAAGGCTCAAAGGATTTCGCCAAAGGGTTCATGCAGCGCCACAACATACCTACCGCCCGCTATCAGACCTTCGATGGTGAGCATCTTGCGGAAGGTCTGAAATTCTTGGAGCAGTTGAATCCTCCCTATGTGCTCAAGGCTGACGGTCTTTGCGCTGGTAAGGGTGTCTTGATTCTCCCTACCCTTGAAGAGGCACAAAAAGAACTGAAGGAGATGCTTGGCGGTATGTTCGGCAATGCTTCTTCACGAGTGGTTATTGAGGAGTTTTTGAGTGGCATTGAGTGTTCAGTCTTTGTGCTGACCGATGGCAAGCACTACAAAATATTGCCCGAGGCAAAAGACTACAAACGTATCGGCGAGCACGACACGGGTTTGAATACAGGTGGCATGGGTTCGGTTACACCAGTTCCATTCGCTACGAAGGAATGGATGCAGAAAGTGGAAGATCGCATCATTCGCCCGACCGTGGAAGGCTTAGCGGCAGAGAACATAGACTATAAAGGTTTCATCTTCTTCGGTCTTATCAACGTGGAGGGTAATCCGATGGTTATCGAGTACAACTGCCGTATGGGCGACCCTGAGACGGAAAGCGTGATGCTTCGTCTGAAAAGCGACATTGTGGATTTGTTCGAGGGAGTTGCCGAAGGTAATCTCAACGAGCGCGCCATTGAGTTTGACGAGCGTGCAGCCGTTTGCGTGATGCTTGTCAGCGGTGGCTATCCACAGGAATATAAGAAAGGTTATCCCATCAAGGGCATTGAGGATGTGGAAGGCTCTATTGTGTTCCATAGCGGCACAGGCCTAAAGGATGGTGAGGTTGTTACTGCCGGCGGTCGTGTAATTGCCGTGTCTTCCTACGGAAAAGACAAGGCAGAGGCATTGCAGAAATCGTTTGAGGAAGCCCAGAAGATTCAGTTCACGGACAAGTATTTCCGTCGTGACATCGGTGCTGACCTCTAATAACACCCAACAATGACGCACGCCCAGACCAAGATTGCCCGTAGCCGCTTCACCCTGCCTTTTGCCTTGCTATATGGTGTAGGCATCTGGGCATTGGCAAACATGGGACAGGAGCGATGGTGGGTTCAATTCACCTGCTTCATCTTGTCGGTGGGTCTGATGGCGGAGCTGAACAACGCCAACTTGCTGATACGCATCTATAGCCGCATCGTGTCCACGGCATTCATCGTGCTGACCTGTGCGGCTGCTTTTCTTTTCCCGTCATTGCAGGGAAGTGTCAGTCAGGTGTTGTTCATCGCCTCGCTGCTGATGCTGTACCGCGGATACCAAGACAAGGATTCGATGGGCACGGCATTCTATGCTTTCCTGTTCGTAGGATTGGCAAGTCTCGGGCAGGTTCACATACTTTGTCTTGTGCCTGTCCTTTGGGTGGTCATGGCTTTCTTCATCTATTCCCTAAGTGTGCGCACTTTCATGGCATCGTTGTTAGGGCTGCTCATACCTTATTGGGCACTTCTTGCCTGGATTGTGACTTTTGGAGGGAATGATTTCCAGCCGTGGGCAGCGCATTTCTTAGCATTGGGCGACTTTGCCTTCCCATTCGATTATCTCACCCTCACCCTGCCGCAGATTCTGCTGTTTTTCTTCCTCATCCTGCTTGGAACGACGGGGTGCATCCACTATCTGCGCACCAGTTTTTATGATAAGATTCGTGTTCGCCAAATCTTTTACAGCTTTATCTTCATCGGAACGGCCACGATGCTGATGCTGGCAGTCCAGCCTCAGCACTACGACTTGCTGATTCGCGTGATGATAGTCACGGTTAGCCCGCTCATCGGCCATTTCCTCGCCCTGACGGACACCAAGCTGACCAACATCTATTTCCATGTCATTCTGACATTGGCCATCGTGATTACCTGTATCAGTCTATGGATGTCATCATCGATTTTCTAAGCCAATACGGTTACTGGGGCATGCTGCTGGCGGCTTTCTTGGCTGGTAGTTTCTTTCCTTTTTCGAGCGAAGCAATCATGGTTGGGCTGATGGCAACAGGGCTTGACCCGTGGATGCTGATGGTTTACGGCACGATAGGCAATGTTTTGGGCAGCGTGTTCAACTATTGCGTGGGAAGAATGGGGCGCATCGAATGGGTGGAGAAATATCTGCATGTAAGCAAAAAGAGTCTTGAACGAGGACAGCGTTTCGTTGCCGGCCATGGCTCGTGGATTGGATTCTTCGCTTTTCTGCCTGTGCTTGGAAGTGCCATTACCATCGCCTTGGGACTGATGCGCTCTAACATTGTCATCACGTTCATCGCCATCACGCTCGGTAAGATTTTCCGCTATGTCATACTGATATATGGGGCAGGTCTTTTCATTTAAGTTAATTTATCACTTGCCGTCAGTTATTTGTCATTTCTTTTTCGTACCTTTGCACCCAAAATAACATAGATTTTTAACGTTAAAAAATATATCTCCTACATGAAACAATTCAGACTGGTGGACAATATCCTCGGTTGGTTGTCGTTTCTGATAGCCGCCTTCGTCTATTGTTCCACGATTGAGCCGACAGCCAGCTTCTGGGACTGTCCGGAGTTCATTACCACAGGTTACAAATTAGAGATTGGCCATCCGCCAGGGGCACCGTTCTTCATGCTGACCGCCAATCTATTCTCGCAGTTTGCCAGTGATCCGACACAGGTGGCGAAGATGGTGAACACCATGAGCGCACTGCTTTCCGCAACGTGTATCATGTTCCTTTTCTGGAGCATCACCCATCTGACACGCCGATTGCTACTCAGGGACTGGAGCGAACTGACACTACCGAAAACCATCGCCATTGAGGCTGCTGGTCTGGTGGGCGCACTCATTTACACGTTCAGCGACACGTTCTGGTTTTCTGCCGTCGAGGGTGAGGTCTATGCCTACTCCTCTGCGTTCACTGCCGTCGTGTTCTGGCTGATTCTCAAGTGGGAGGATGTAGCAGACGAGCCACACTCCGACCGTTGGCTCGTACTCATCATGTATATGACGGGCTTGTCCATTGGTGTCCACTTGCTGAACCTGCTTTGCGTGCCGGCCATCGTTCTGGTCTATTACTACCGCCGTTTCCCCGATGCCAACCTCAAGGGTTCTTTGGTTGCCCTTGCCGTTTCGGTGGTCATCCTGACTGCTGTGCTTTACGGTGTCGTGCCTGGTATCATCACCGTGGGCGGATGGTTTGAATTGTTCTTCGTGAATACGCTCGGCTGCCCCTTCAATACGGGAGAGATTATCTATATCATCCTGCTGATCGGCACGGTTATCTGGGCTGTCTATGAGACACAGACTCAGAAACACGACGAGAAGATTCAGAACATTGCATTCTTGCTTTCTGTTGGCATGCTTGGCATCCCCTTCTACGGCTATGGATGGGGAGCATTCATCACGGGCATCATCGTATTGGCAGTCCTCTGGTTCATCCTCAAGTTCAAGCGCGAGAAGAAGGCACTGATTACTGCCCGCGCCAAGAATACGGCATTGCTTTGCATGCTGATGCTGATGATAGGCTATTCCACCTATGCGCTGATTGTGATTCGTTCATCTGCCAACCCGCCGATGGACCAGAATTCCCCAGAGGATATCTTCACGCTGGGTGATTATCTCGGTCGCGACCAGTATGGCAACCGCCCACTGTTCTATGGCCAGGCTTACACCTCGCAAGTGGCATTGGAGAGTGACGGTCGTTTCTGCCGCCCTGTTATGTCGAAAGGGAAGCCCGTTTATCAGCGTAAGGAGAAAGTTTCTGCCGACGAGAAGGATTCTTATTTCGTTGTCCGCACCAAGGACGAATACAAGTATGCGCAGAACATGTTCTTCCCGCGTATGTACGAGGCGAAATATGCTGCTGCCTACGAGTCGTGGATGGGTGGTGTTGATGGTACGGAAGTGCCTTACGACCGCTGCGGTGAGCCGATGATGGTCAAGATGCCCAATCAGTTTGAGAACATCCGCTTCTTCCTCTCCTATCAGTGCAACTTCATGTACTGGCGCTACTTTATGTGGAACTTCGCGGGAAGGCAGAATGACGTTCAAGGCAATGGTGAGCTTGAACACGGCAACTGGCTGACGGGTATTCCCTTCATCGACAATGCTCGCTTGGGTGACCAGTCTCTGCTACCAGATGAACTGAAGGAAAACAAGGGCCACAACGTATTCTACTGTCTGCCGCTCCTCTTGGGACTGATTGGTCTGTTCTGGCAGGCATGGTACTCCCGCAAGCGCAAGGTTGTAACTGACGACAAGGAGACAACAATAGAAGACCCAATAGGCATTCGCCAGTTCTGGGTAGTGTTCTTCCTGTTCTTCATGACAGGTCTTGCCATCGTCATCTACCTCAACCAGACACCGATGCAGCCGCGTGAGCGCGACTATGCCTATGCCGGTTCGTTCTATGCCTTCGCCATCTGGTGCGGCATGGGCGTGGCAGCCATCATCGACTGGCTGTGGGGAAAGATCAAGAAGTATCATACGGCCATTGCCGCTGTGATTGGTGTGGTTTGTCTGGGTGTTCCCGTGCAGATGGCTTCCCAGACATGGGACGATCATGACCGCTCTGGCAGATATGCCTGCCGTGACTTCGGACAGAACTATCTGATGACGCTTCAGGAAGAAGGCAACCCGATTATCTTCACCAACGGTGATAACGATACCTTCCCGCTCTGGTACAACCAGGATACTGAGGGTGTGCGTACGGATGCCCGTGTCTGCAACCTTTCCTATCTGCAGACCGACTGGTATATCGATCAGATGAGCCGTCCTGCTTATGATTCTCCGAGTGTCCCCATCACCTGGAGCCGATTGGAGTATTGCGCGGGTACAAACGAGTATGTGCAGATAGACCCGTCGCTCAAGAGTCAGGTTATCCAACTCTATGAGGAAGAGCCCGAGGAGGCACGCAAGCAGTTCGGTGATGAGCCTTTCGAACTGAAGAACATCCTGAAGAACTGGGTGCGCTCCAAGCATAAGGATTTCCATGTCATCCCGACGGATACCGTCTATGTAACCATCGACAAGGAAGCCGTACGCAAGAGCGGTATGATGATGGCAGCGGATTCCATCCCCGACCGTATGGTAATCTCCCTCAAAGGCAAGGGCGCGCTCTACAAAGGCGACCTGATGATGCTCGAGATGATTGCCGAGTGCAACTGGACACGACCTATCTATGTGGCGCTGACCGTTGGTTCAGAGAATTACATGAACCTCGGCGACAACTTCGTGCAGGAGGGACTTGCCAACCGCATCACCCCATTCACGACCAATACGCCGGGCGCAAAGAACTTTGACACGGAAAAGACCTACAACAACGTGATGAAGAAGTTCAAGTTCGGAGGCATCGACAAGAAGGGCATCTATCTCGATGAAACCGTCATGCGCATGTGCTACACGCACCGCCGTCTCTTCTCGCAGCTTGCCATGAACCTCATCAAGGAAGGCAAGGAGGAGAAGGCAAAGGAAGTGCTGGCCAAGTGTGAGAAGGAAATCCCCGACTACAACGTGCCGCACGACTTCCAGAGCGGATCGCTCGACTTGGTGCGCGCCTACGCTTATACGGGACAACCCAAGCAGGCACAGCAGTTGCTTGATCAGCTGTGGAAGAAGTCTGGGCAGTATCTCCAGTGGTACTACTCCCTCGATGGCAGCCGGTTTGCAAGTTCCGAGCGCGACTGCATGGTTCACCTCTATATTATGGAGCAGCTGCTCGATATGCAGGAACTTGTCGATGACAAGCAGGCAGAGAAGAAGCAGAAAGAGTTGGAAGGCCTCGCACGCATCTACAATGCGAAGGGCGGCTCATGGGGCGAATGACATCATGGACACGAGCGTATGATTATCGAGCAACCCGCCGCCTATCTACGCTGGCTCTATCCGAGAGCCTACTGGCGAATGGACCGTCACGAGAAAGCAGTATATCTGACTTTCGATGACGGCCCCATCCCGGAGGCGACACCATTCATACTCGATACGCTCAGGCAATATGATGCAAAGGCAACCTTCTTCGTGGTGGGCGACAACGTGCGTAAGTACCCTGAACTCTACGAGCGCATCGTCAGCGAGGGGCATCAGGTGGGCAATCACACGCACAACCATATCGGAGGTATCCGCCACACCATCCGGGAATATAGCTACAACGTGGAGAAGGCCAATGCCTATATCCACAGCCACTACTTCCGCCCACCCCACGGATGGATGCGTGCCGCGCAGTATGCGTGGCTCAGCCGTAAGTTCAAGGTGGTCATGTGGGATCTCGTCACGCGCGACTATTCCAAATGGCTGACTGCCGAGGACGTCGTGAACAATGTGAAGCGATACACACGCAACGGTTCTATCATCACCTTCCACGACTCACTGAAATCCATCGATAAGCTGCGCACTGCCCTACCCGCTTCGCTCCATTGGCTCAGGGAACAGGGTTATGCGTTCCGCATCTTCCCTTGATAATTCAAAAACCTAAAAACCCAATAACAAATGAAAAAAAGACGAATTGCAATCGGATTACTAACCGTAACATGCACAATGACAATGAATGCTCAACCTAAACTGAGTGCCGACAACATTGATGAGGTGCTCAAGGCAATGACACTTGAAGAGAAGGCCCAACTGCTCGTGGGCGGTGGTAATGACTCGTTCACCGGCAGCGGTGCCATGCTCGGCCATCAGAGGAAATTGGTGGCGGGCGCAGCCGGCACGACGGTGGCACTTGAACGCTATGGCATTCCCCCAACCGTATTGACCGACGGCCCTGCCGGCGTACACATCGACCCCACGCGCAAGGATGACCCCAACACGTACTACGCAACAGGATTCCCTGTGGGCACTTGCCTCGCCTCCACTTGGAACACCGAATTGGTGCAGCAGGTGGGTGAGGCCATCGGCAACGAGACACTCGAATATGGATGCGACGTTATCCTCGGTCCTGGCATGAACCTCCACCGCAATCCGCTCTGCGGACGCAACTTTGAGTATTTCTCTGAAGACCCCTACGTGACGGGCGTGATTGCCACGGCTGTCACCAAAGGCATCCAGAGCCAGGGTGTGGGCGTGAGTGCCAAGCACTTTGCCGTCAATTCACAAGAGAACGACCGCACGAAGGTGGATGAGCGCGTCAGTCAGCGTGCCCTCCGCGAGCTTTATCTGCGTGGCTTCGAGCGCGTGGTGCGCGAAGCCGACCCGTGGACGATTATGTCGAGTTACAACGTGATTAACGGCATGTTCGCACAGGGCAACAAGGATATGCTTTCCACCATCCTCCGCGACGAGTGGGGCTTCAAGGGTATCGTGATGACCGACTGGATCGGTAAACGCGAGAAACTGCCCACCCAACAGGAAGTGGAGGCAGGCAACGACCTGATGATGCCCGGCTATCCCGCACAGGCGGAGGACATCGTTGCTGCTGTGAAAGCCGGCACACTTGATATTGCCTACGTGGATCGCAATGCGCGTCGTATGTTGGAGTACATCGTCAAGACCCCGCATTTCCGCAACTATCAATACTCCAATAAGCCCGACCTGAAAGCGCATGCTGCCATCACCCGCCAGTCATCAACGGAGGGGATGGTGCTGCTGAAGAACACGGGCGCACTGCCTCTCAAGGATGTGAAGACCGTGGCACTTTTCGGTGTCAATAGCTATGACTTCTTCGCAGGCGGTCTCGGCTCGGGTGCAGTGAATGTGCCCTATGTGGTAGATATGGTGCAGGGATTAAAGAACGCCGGCATCTCCACCACTTCGCAACTGACGGAGATTTACCAGAGCTACGTAAAATATGCCACCGCTAAGCTGCATGCCGACAAGAACCCGATGATGTGGTTCCTCAATACCGGTCAGCCCAAGCTCGACGAGATTGACATTACCGAGCGTTGTGTCGCCCACGAGGTCAGGGAGGCTGATGCCGCCATCATCACTATCGGTCGTCAGGCTGGTGAGGGTATCGACCGTGCCATTGAGGGCGAGTTCAACCTCACGGCTTCCGAAAAGGCTATGATTGAGCGTGTGAGCAACGCCTTCCGTCCAGAGGGCAAGCCCGTCATCGTCATTATCAACAGCGGTTCCGTCGTGGAGACGGCAAGTTGGCGCGACCGTGCCGATGCCATCCTCTGCGCATGGCAGCCTGGAATGGAGGGAGGCAACTCGGTGGCCGACGTGCTGACCGGCAAGGCTAACCCGAGCGGAAAGCTCACCATGACGTGGCCCATCTCCGTCTATGACCATCCTTCCACGAAGAATTTCCCGCAGGAGATTGACATGTACACCTTCCAGAACCTCATCGGATGGGGTGCGCCGATTCCCGGTTCCGACTATACCAACCACGAGGAGGACATCTATGTAGGCTACCGCTACTTTGATACCTTCGGCAAGGATGTGGCATATCCCTTCGGCTATGGTCTCAGCTACACCACTTTCCAGTTCTCGAAGCCTGTGGTTAAAGTCAAGGGCAACACCGTTGAGGTGACTGTCAGCGTGAAGAATATGGGCACCGCGGCAGGTAAGGAAGTGGCACAAGTGTATGTCACCGCCCCCAAGGGCCGACTTGAGCAACCTGCCCAGGAGCTGCGTGCCTTTGCCAAGACCCGTGAGCTGCAGCCCGGTGAGAGCCAGACGCTCACCATGACCATCGACAAGCGCGACCTTGCCTCATTCGACGAGACCAACTCTCAATGGCTTGCCGAAGCTGGTGACTATGCATTCCACGTAGGTTCATCAAGCCGCGACATCGCCGGTACTGCCGTCCTCAAACTGACGGAATACACAGAAAAGGTCAATGACGTGATGAAACTCCAGCAGCCGCTCAACTTACTGAAGCAGTAATACCTTAACAATGATTCTTATAATGAAGACAACGTGGGCATCACTGTCCACGTTGTTTCTTTTAATGGCAAGGGTGAATATTCTGCCATTAAATTTGCATTTCACCCTTTTATTTTGTATCTTTGCAGTTGCAAAGACAAAGAAAACGCAAAGATTGTTATGCCCCGCAAGACTGACGGAATGCTGTTCGAACTGCACCCCCGCCCCACAAAGGGCGAGGACGGGAAGCCTCTGCTGTACGCCCGGCCCACAACCATCTACAAAAAGACGATGGACGACGTGAGAGCCAAGTGTGCCCTCCACGGGATTAACAGCGGGATGATTGCCACGGCGTTTGAGACTTTCATGGATGTTTGCAGCGGCTGGATTGCGGAAGGCTATCGGATAGAGACACCCCTCGGCGTGTTCTCACCCAAGATTAAGTTGGAGGGTAACTTTACCGACCCCTCAAAGGTGAAAGGCAAGGATGTCAAATATGTCGGCATAGAGGTAACTCCCTCCAAGCGTTTCGTCAATATGGTAGGCGAAAAGCAGCGTGGTTTCCGCAGGAAAGTTGCTCCCGTGGGCAATGCCCAGATGCACGACGAGGCTTTTATGGCCGAAGCTCTGCACCGTTCCATGAAGGCAGGCTTCACCACCATTCGCCTCTTCATGGCCGCATCGGGACTGAAGTACCATTCTGCCCAGCGCTATCTCAACAGTCTCTGCCTCTGCGAGAACCCCACGCTGCGGCAGCAAAAGATAGGAGGTTCCCTGCATTATTTCCCACGCAGAAATAATCAACCTCCCAGACATTAGGTTTGCAGCGGTCGCTGCAAGCATTTTTCCCATCCGTCACAAACACTTTCCCCAATAGGCAAAAGGTCTTCGCACGCCCGCTGCAAACCTAACACAAGCCATATTATTCCCTTGAAGAACTATAATTTCTCCCGCTTTCTGCTGATATTGTGCCTTAATGTATCAGCAACAATTAAAGCAACAGACTCATAATCTGGAGGGCATAGGTTCAAGCCCTATCTGGTCCACTCTGAAAATCAAGCACTTACGGGAAAATCGCAAGTGCTTTTTCTTTTATTTGCGAACAATTTGCGAACAAAATTGGGTTTTATAAGATACCACACCCTACTCACACAAACTCATGTCTCCACATTTTGTTCGCAAGTTATTTCTTGTATCGCAAGTACTCTATGGAATTGTCTATCCTTCAATCTGCTATTCAAGGTGTACGTACTGGAGTGTCTGGAATGTTGCTACAGAATTCATTTAGGCTTTTTGTATATTTCTTTGACCATTTCTTTATTCTTTTCCTACTTTTTCTTGTTTTCATCCTTGCATCCCAGCACACTATTCTATACCCAATTCCAGGTATTACAAAAGGAGCAACAATCCCGTTTAACAAAACAAATAATAGTATAGCAAGTTTAAATGGTTCATAGTTATATACAGGATAAATCATTTGTTCATGAACACTAAAAAAGTCTGCAACATTCAAAATAGTGATGGCATATAATATGGACAGGAAAACTATCAGTATGTAATGACCGCAAACAAACAGATATGTGTATTTGCATTTTTGTTTTCTAATTGACATCCTTAATAAACCAATAAAAATATATGGCATAACAAGACCAAGTACCATGAAAAAATAGCTATGCACCCACTGCTTATTAATAATTAGGAATATTATCCATACTAAAAACATACAAACCATATAGAATAATAAAGAATACCATCTTGTTTTTAGGTTTAGCTTTGTTATAAATCTATCATACGCCTGTTTTATTGTTTCCCAAAAACAAAACGCTGATGATTTATCTTTGTTGACAATACGTTTAATGACACATCTTACACTGAGAACATAAACAGTCCATATAATTCCACATAATATAAATGACAAAAGTATAAATACCGCTAATGAGGATAATAAAAGATCTGAAGTTCCTATATAGGATGATTTAAGAATTTCATCATATATAAAAGCAGATATTGAAAAACATATTGTATATACGGGAACCAATACATGACCATTTGTGCTATTGTTGAATCGAAATACCTTTTGATAATTATTTATGTCAGCTGCCCGCGTAAACTCATTTAATATTTTCTGTCTTTCAATGAGAATTTGAGCTAACAATTTCCTTCCTTTTTCTTTTAACTCCTTATTACTATCTTCTTCAGGCTCATTCACAAAGCGAGTTGCTAGTTTATAATCAGAACTATTGAACAAAGATTTGTCACCAGTAATGTTTACCAACTTTTTAATTTGTACTGAAACGCTTTTCTCTAATTCCGCCAACAATACCAAAACAAAGTTTGTTCTTTTATTCATAAAAATGAATAAAAGAACAACAGTTAATAGAACACCTAAAAATGTTTCACTTCCATTCAACAACTGTATGGTGTTTTCACTAACCATTTGTTAAAGTAATGGGATTAACAATGTTTTTTAATAATGCGAAACTTTTGCATGTTTCTTCCATGAAACCAACATCGTTTATTGCACATATTGCCCTATGCTCTTTTTTGTCCTCTTCATAACGGACAAAGTTTGAGCCACAACAAAAATGATTTATATTTTCTTTATAAGAAAAATAATCCCTAATACTATATAGTTTTATCTTTCCACTCTTTAATGCGTCTTTAAAAGAATCGCCAAAAATAACATCTTCTAAATATGATTCATCATAAGTTTCGAAAATAATTTCTATCGTAGTTTCTACCTTTGTGATAAATTTATGGAAAGCCTCTATCACGACTTTTTTTATTGCCTCAGACAAGTCATGATTATTATCTTTTGATATATGGCTATAAAACCCGTTACGGAATATAGACATTTCACCACAATACATTTTTATATTAGAAGATGTTTCAAAGATGACTCGCATTGCTATTGCATTGTGTGTCCTGTCATGGTTGAAATGATAGGATTCATTTTCTTGGTACAAAGCGTCAAGTAACTCTGTGTCAAACGTAATAAGCCTATCAACCATTTCTCCTAGCGCTGCGTTATCACTTACAGATAATTGCAAATTCAGAGCATCTGGCCGGTCTGGTAAGATACTTTTAGCCATATAGATAAGTATTCTATGAATGTTTATGAGATAACAATTGTTTCCATTTTAATGGTAATAGCGAGTGCAAAGGTACACATTATTTCGCAAAATATGAAATAATTAGGGAGAAAAATAGCAAAAGATTAATTAAAAGCCAGACATAGTTAAATGGTAACATTTACACATTCAGATGAATTTAATCCTCTGAATGTGTAAGTACTAAGCTATACTTTATTTAATTTAATTCCATTTCTTCCAAAATCCCTCCAAAGATGTATCTACCGTGGGCATAGAAGCTATCTGATTATCCATTTCGCTCCAATGGAAACGATTATCACATGCAGCATTAAGTT